>DASRUI010000063.1:0-18717 GCA_035655515.1 Thermodesulfobacteriota bacterium | reverse complement strand
TTCGTAGAGTTCCTTGCCCTGCTCAATCAATACGTCTTTTCCCGCGATGCCGATGTCCGCGGCGCCGTATTCCACGTATGCCGGAACGTCCTGAGCCCTGACGACCATGAAGCGCACGGCGTCTTTGGGGTTCTCGAATATGAGGCGGCGGTCGTCCTTCAATACCGTTTTGGCGTCTATCCCGGCGCGCTCGAATATTTCGACCGCCTCCTTAAGGAGCCGCCCCTTTGGCAACGCTATGGTGAGAACGTCTTTTTTAGGCATTTACTCTCTTATCCTTTTGATATTCGCCCCGAGGGGTCGAATGGCTCTCAACGGCAAAAAATCTATTCTCTTACCCTTTTGATATTCGCCCCGAGGGGTCGAATGGCTCTCAACGGCAAAAAATCTATTCTTTTATCCTTTTGATATTCGCCCCGAGGGGTCGAATGGCTCTCAACGGCAAAAAATCTACTCTCTTACCCTTTTGATATTCGCCCCGAGGGCCGAAAGTTTTTTCTCAAGGCAGTCGTAGCCTCTGTCAAGGTGGTATATCCTCGACACCTCGGTTATGCCGTCGGCCGCGAGGCCCGCGAGAACGAGCGAGGCGCTCGCCCGCAAGTCCGTCGCCATAAGCGGCGCGCCGCTTATTCTCGGAACTCCCTTTACTATCGCGTTCCGTCCTTCAACGCCTATGCCCGCGCCCATGCGCTTAAGCTCGGCGACGTGCATGAAGCGGTTTTCGAATACGGTTTCCGTTATGACGCTCAGGCCGCTTCCGAGGCACATCATGGCCATCATCTGCGCCTGCATGTCGGTCGGAAATCCCGGGTAGGGGTGGGTCCTCACGTCAACGCTCGTTATGGGCCAGTTTCCCGTGACCCTCACTCCGTTGCCTTCAAGGGTTATCTCCGCTCCGGCCTCTTTAAGTTTTATCACAAGTGCGTCGAGGTAATCCACAGGGTTCTCGTTGCCCGGGCTTTTTACGAGCACGTTGCCGCGCGTCATTGCCGACGCGACGAGGAACGTGCCGGCCTCTATCCTGTCGGGCATGACGCGGTACTCAATCGGTTTAAGCTCTTCTACGCCGGTAATCTTTATGGTATCCGTGCCGGAGCCTTCGATTATCGCGCCCATCTTTTTAAGCGCGTTAGCGAGTTCCGTCACCTCCGGCTCCAGCGCCGCGTTTTCGAGCGTCGTCACTCCGTCCGCGAATACCGCGGCGAGCATGAGGTTTTCGGTTCCCGTGACGGTCTGGGTGTCGAAGCAGATGTTCGCGCCTTTGAGTTTCTTCGCCTCCACGAGGACGTAGCCGTGCTCTATGGTTATCTCGGCCCCCATCTTACGGAGACCCATGAGGTGGAGGTTTATGGGACGCGCGCCTATGGCGCACCCGCCCGGGAGGCTGACCTTCGCTCTTTTATGCCGCGCCACGAGAGGGCCCAGGACGAGAACCGACGCCCTCATTGTTTTTACGAGTTCGTAAGGGGCATCGGGGCGCGAAAGGCCGGACGAGTCGAGTTTGAGTTCTCCTCGCGAGGCGTCGCCCGAAACTTCGCAACCCATGTGGGTGAGGAGTTTTTTGAACGTGTCTATGTCTTTTAACGCGGGGACGTTCGTAAAGGTGAACTCTCCGCCGCAAAGGAGCGTCGCGGCCATGAGGGGGAGGGCGGAGTTCTTGGCGCCGCTTACCTCTACGGTTCCTATGAGCCTGTTGCCGCCTTCTATTACGAGTTTATCCATCGCTTTTATACAAAGCGTCATAACTTCGCATACCGGCGTTGCTACTCGGTTCGTCGTTCCGGCGTACGAAAAGTACGCCTCCACTCCGAACCCGACCCGCTTGGCGCGGGTGCCCCTGCTTCGTTCTGACGTTTTGCTATCTCCTGTGCTTAACGCTGCCCCTTCAACGCCTCTGTCTGGTAAAAGGCTATCAGGTTATCGGTCAGTTCCTGAAAATCCCCGTCCATTACCTCGGAAAGCCTGTGGAGGGTAAGCCCTATCCTGTGGTCCGTGACCCTGTTCTGGGGAAAGTTATAGGTGCGTATCTTCTCCGACCTGTCGCCGGTGCCTATCTTCATCTTCCTTTCGGACGCGATTTTTTCATTCTGCTCGCGCGTCTTTTTGTCGAGAAGGCGGCTTAAGAGTATCTTCATGGCCTGCTGGCGGTTTTTGTGCTGGCTCTTTTCGTCCTGACAGTTTACCACTATGCCCGACGGGATATGGGTCATCCTTACGGCTGTTTCGACCTTGTTGACGTTTTGCCCGCCGTGGCCGCCCGCCCTGAAGGTGTCAACGCGGATCTCATCCGGCTTCACCTCCACCTCCACCTCTTCGGCCTCGGGCATCACCGCTACGGTGACGGTCGAGGTGTGGCGCCTTCCGGACGCCTCGGTCTCCGGAACGCGCTGAACCCTGTGGACTCCGCTTTCGTATTTGAGAAACGAGTAGGCGCCGCGCCCCTCTATCATGGCGATTATTTCCTTGAATCCGTTAGGGCCGGTCGGGCTGGAGCTTAATATCTCGGTTTTCCATTTGCGCCTTTCGGCGTACCGCGAGTACATCCTGAATATCTCGGCCGCGAAGAGCGCGGATTCGTCGCCTCCGGCTCCTGCCCGTATCTCGATTAAGATGTTCTTTTCGTCGCACGGGTCCGTGGGAAGAAGCATGACCTTTATGCGTGTCATGACCTCGTCCCGCTGTTTTTCAAGGAGAGGGAGTTCTTCCTTCGCGAGGACGCGGAGGTCTTCGTCCTTGCCTTCGATGATAAGCCTGTTTTCCCTTATCTCCGAGTCGAGCCTTTTGAGCTCCCTGTACGCCTCTACCACTTCTTTGAGACGGGCGCGCTCCTTGGAGTACTTCTGGAACCTCTCCTGCTCGGAGATGACCTCGGGCAACGTGATGAGTTCCGAGAGCTCCATGAATCTTTTTTCGGTTTCTTCGAGTCTTTCAGTCAGCATGGGGTTATGGGTAAAACAGTTATTAGTTACCGGTGGACGGTTATCGGTAAAGAATTATTTTATTCTTGCCGTCAACCGTCAATTGTCATTGCGAGGGGCTTTACCCCGAAGCAATCTCATCTTTATAATCACGAGATTGCTTCACTGCGTTCGCAATGACAAATCGATAATCGTCCACCGGCAACCGATAAAGTATTTAAAGATTCTTGAACTTTTCTCTTATCTGACGCGGTTTTCCGCAGGTCATCTCGCCTTCGGAGCAGGGGCCGGAAACGCACGACGGTCCGGCATCGGCAAAGATGAAAGGGGCTTTCTTTTTGGCAAGCGAGAGCATCCTCGTGGCCGCGTCGCGTATTTCCCACTGCGCCCTCTCGCAACAGCGGAGCGTGAAGAAGTGGAGGAGTTCCCGCGCGTTCATCGTGACGATTATCCGGGTTCCGGCGGCGTTCGGGAGTATGTAGCGGGCGTCCTCTTTGGGGATGCCGTTTTCAACGAGTTCCGAATAAAAGCCGTGGATGGTCTTGGCGAAGTCGCGGAATTTTTTGGAGGCCTTCGGATTATTTTTGATTGAAGGCGGAACTATGAATTCCTTGAAGTCCCTCAAATCCACGTACCGCTGGCTTTGCTGGGAATACGAGGCCAGACGGTGGCGCACCAGCTGGTGCGTCATGGCCCTTGAAACTCCCTCTATGCCGAAGGTGAAACTCGCGTGTTCAAGCACGGAGAGATGACCCATCTTGAGGATTCTCGCGAGGAACTTTTCAGTGGACGAGCCGCGAACCTTCTTTTTCAGTTCTCCTATCGCGGAAGGCGAGTAGCAGAGTTTCGCGGCCAGCGTGACCGTCTTTTCCGGCTCCGGCGTGTGCTTTAGAAGGATAACCTTCAAGGCCGATTCTTCTTTCCGTCAGGCGTAAAATAGCGATTAAAAACCTCGCTATTTTACAAACCGGCGATTTGCCTGCCATACTTTGTTATCGGACAATTTTTGGTCCTCACCGTATCGGTGAACATACGGCTCGTCTCAAAAATTGTCCGCTGCCTCGTCTGGCAGCCAACTTGCCGGTTTCCCTCAAAAATCAAAGTCTATTTTTGGGTTCAGGCCTGTTTTTTCGCGTACTTCCGCCTGAATCTCTCTATCCTGCCGGCCGTGTCCATGAGTTTTACCTTGCCGGTAAAAAACGGATGGCACTTCGAGCAGATATCCACGGACAGGTCCTTTTTGGTGGAGCGGGTCGCGGCTTCCGTGCCGCAGGCGCAGTGTATCCGGGCCTCTTCGTAGTTCGGGTGAATTCCTTCTTTCATAAAGCGATATCCCTCCGTAGTTCGTTAAGTATGTAATGATAACAGATAGAGTTTTCGAATTCAAGCGAAAAGAGGGGAGGGAAGTGGTTATCGATAAAAGGAACTGCGAGCGGATTTATTTTGAGGTTGGTTGTTCGATTTTTCTACTTGCTCATCGAGGACAGGAAATCCTTGTTCGACGTGGAGTGAGTCACCTTATCCAGCAGGAATTCCATGCTCTCCACCGGGTTAAGCGGTTGCAGGACCTTCCTCAATATCCAGATGCGGTTCAGGTCTTCCTTGGCGATGAGGAGTTCTTCTTTTCTCGTGCCCGACCTGTTCACGTCTATGGCCGGGAATATCCTTCTTTCCGCGAGTTTTCTGTCAAGCACTATTTCCATGTTGCCCGTGCCCTTGAATTCTTCGAATATTACCTCGTCCATCCTGCTTCCGGTCTCGATGAGCGCGGTCGCTATTATGGTCAAACTTCCGCCTTCTTCGATATTTCTCGCGGCTCCGAAAAACCTCTTGGGTTTATGGAGGGCATTCGAATCCACTCCTCCGGAGAGCACCTTGCCCGAGGGCGGCACGACCGTATTATACGCCCTCGCGAGCCTCGTTATGCTGTCTAATAGTATCACGACGTCGCGTTGAGTCTCGACGAGCCTTTTGGCCTTCTCTAACACCATCTCGGCCACCTGCACGTGCCTCTGGGCGGGTTCGTCGAAGGTCGAACTTATGACCTCTCCCTGCACCGACCTCTGCATATCGGTTACCTCTTCGGGCCTCTCGTCTATGAGGAGCACCAGAAGCGTCACTTCGGGATGGTTCTTCGCTATCGCATTGGCGAGTTTTTGAAGAATCGTAGTTTTACCGACCCTCGGTGGAGACACTATAATGCCCCTTTGCCCTTTGCCTATGGGGGTGAACATGTCCATTACCCTCATCGAGGTGTCGCCCTTGGGCGTGGTTTCGAGTTTTATCTGCTCCTGCGGATAAAGAGGGGTGAGGTTGTCGAAGAGGATTTTTTCTTTGGCCGCTTCGGGCTCGTCGTAGTTGAGTTTTTCGATCTTAAGGAGCGCGAAGTATCTTTCGCCTTCTTTCGGGGGGCGTATCTGGCCGGAGATTATGTCGCCCGTCCGTAGGCTGAACTTTCTTATCTGTGAAGGGGATACGTAGATGTCGTCCGGCCCCGGCAGGTAGTTATAGTCCGGGGCGCGAAGGAATCCGAAGCCGTCCGGGAGGGTCTCCAGAACGCCTTCTCCGTAGATAAGGCCGTTTTGTTCGCTCTGGGCCTGAAGTATGGCGAATATCAGGTCCTGCCTTCGGAGCGAGGCCGCGCCTTCGATGTTGTATTTCTTGGCTACGCCGGTAAGCTCGTTTATCTTTTTTTCTTTAAGGTCTTTTAGATTCATATGTAGGGGGACTCAATTAACCTGTTCGTAGGGTGTAATACGACCATTGGTGAGAGGGTTTGTAAGATTGTAGATAGCCATTCGATTTTTTATTGCAAGTCTTATTGATTCAGACCTTTCGGATTGACGCGGCGGTAAGCCGGGACATTAAAAGTACCCTATGTATGATTAAGGATTGTTGCAGGATTTACATAATATAGCACTGTTTTCAAAACCTGTCAATAGGGAATTTTCCCCGCGCGGACTTTACAGCGGAACCTCGCCGTGATACTCTTTGACGGCAACGAAAATCACGGCTGCAAGGATGAAAGCCCATGCCCCGGAAGTCCAAAAGATTCGATGACCGGACAAAGAAACTTCACAGGCTCGTCTCCATCCTGCGCAAGATCGATAACCGCGAAAGATGCACCCCGCGGGCGCTTGCCGAAAAATTCGAAACGTCCGAGCGCAGCATCTACAGGGACATAAACGACCTCTCGGCAGCCGGCTTCCCGATCGTCTTCAACCAAGAATTCAACGGCTACACCTTCTCCGACCCCGAGTATACGCTCAAGGAACTCGGCCTTACAAGAGAAGAACTTTCGGCGCTTCTTCTCGGATATAATACGGCGCGCGCCCTCGGCGGCTCTTTCGGGAAGGCGTTCCGGTCAATCTTAAAAAAAGTCCACACCGAAACAAGCCCCTCCACAAAGGCAAACGCGAGAAGGATGGAAGAGGAGGGGCATTCCTTTATCGGCATAGACCATGACGAGGAATGGTTCAAAAAAGTCGAGAGGCAATACAACGCCGTAAAGGAGGCGATGGATAAAAAGGTAGAGCTCGAAATAGTTTACAAAAAGATGAAGGACGAAAAAGAAACGGTAAGGACTATCGCGCCGTATGGACTTGTTTTTCAGTACGGCATTTGGTACGTACTCGGATATTGCAACCTCCGCCATGAGACCCGCGTTTTCGCCCTCGACCGCATAAAGGAATTCAATCTCACCGAAAGACATTACGGAATCCCCGAGGACTTCAGGCTCGACGAATATTTCAAGCCCGGCTGGAAGATGCTCCGCTACGGGAAGCCGGTGGAGGTTGTCTTGAGGTTCAAAAAAGAATGCGTGAGGTGGATAAAAAGGAGAAGGTGGCACCCAACGCAGAGGATAGAGGAGCGTAAGGACGGCTCGATAGTCTTCCACGTGACGGTGGAGGGAACGAAGGAACTCAAGTGGTGGATATACCACTGGATACCCCATTGCGAAGTGATAGCCCCGCCCGAACTCCGAAGGGAGATGACGGAAGAGATGAGGAAGATGCTCGAGGCGTACGGGGAAATCTCATAACCCCTTCTCCCGTCCGGGGAGAAGGCTTGTAGGGTGGGCTCCGCCCACCAAAATGTCAGCGCACTCTTGTAAGTGGTGGGCTATGCCCACCTACTATGCTGACACATGGCTGTCAGCGGGGTGAGTTATGGTTCTATAAATGGCTTGACAAAAAATGGGGGGGGTAGAATGGGCACTAAAATAAATGAGGAGGTATCCTGTATGAGTGAAGGACATGACATTCTTAAGGCATTTGTTGATGAATGGAAGAGGTCTTTCGATCCGCCACGGCTCAAAATCGAAAGCATATGGAGTGACTACCTCGTTAAATGGCTATGGGATAGGTATCATGCTTGGTTTGAATATTACGTAGATCCAAGCAAAAACAAGACAAGACTTGATGCGGCCATATGGTTGAATAAGAAAGGGAAGCTTCCGATGGATTTGGCCATCGAGTGTGAGTGGGGTAAGGGATACACGGACGAGTGTAACGAAAATTTTGCAACCGGCGATTTCGTAAAACTTTTGACTATGCCAGCCAAGGCCGGTCTGGCAATTATTGGAACGCCAGCTCATGGAAAATCAAACAAAAAAAATAACGTGGCCGAAAAAATTATAGAAAGAATCAAGAAATCCTATGCAGAAAACAAAAAAGATAATCGCCCTATGGGCGTTATTGAGGTTCGCAAAGTTAATAGTGAGACTTTGAAATTGGAACAAACGTACGAATGTTGGTATCACAACCTCGGTGATGATAAGCAGCCGATCCATCTCGAGAATCTCTCTGGTATAACTATGGAGGGAATCAAAAAGTATCTCGAGGGAAATCCTGAGAAAGTCGAAACTATACTTTCCTGGTCATAAAGCATAAAGCCTTGTAGGGCGGGCTTCGCCCGCCAAAATGTCGGCCCACTCTTGTAAATGGTGGGCATAGCCCACCCTACTATACTAAAACCCTCAGACTGTCCATCCCCCGCTGACACAAGGATGTCACCTCTCCGTGGTATAAGAAAAACATCGGAAGGGACGCGCCGTAATGACGCGGTAATTCCGTCCGGGAGGTGATTTCATGGATACAACAGAAAAAGAAACGGCCTCTGTTCAGGCCATCAACGAACATGGATGTCCCGAAAAAGGGTCTTCCGCCGTCCTTGCGGTTTTCCTTTTCATTCTCACGGCATTCACCACCGTGGTCGCGGGGGCGTTTCTCGAGGGCGTCAACCCCTTGAGTCATCCCGGCGGGCTTTTAAGGGGCGTTCCGTTCTCCGCCTCGCTCCTCTTTGTCCTCGGAACTCACGAGATGGGGCATTACATCGCTTCACGGCGCCACGGTGTGTTGTCCTCGTTGCCCTTTTTCATCCCCGGGCCGCCCATCCCTCCGATGATAGGGACTTTCGGCGCCGTAATAAAGGCGAAATCCGATATTACAACAAGAAACGCGCTTCTGGACATAGGCGCGTCAGGCCCCCTTGCCGGCTTCTTTGCCGCCGTCATCATAACGGCATTGGGGCTTAAACTCTCCCATGTCGGCATCAGCCCCGCGGGGGAAGCCCTTAACCTCGGCGCCCCTTTGATATTCGGGTTGCTTTCCCACCTGACCTTCGGCAGCATCCCCGGCGGAAGCGGGATATTTCTCCATCCCGTGGGATTTGCCGGCTGGACAGGGCTTTATGTAACCTCCATCAACCTCATGCCCATAGGCCAGCTTGACGGAGGGCATGTCTCTTACGCGCTCCTCGGGCGCATTCATAGAGCCGTTTCAATATTGGCGGCCTTGTCGCTCGCGCTTCTTGGCGTTTTTATATGGCCGGGGTGGCTTGTATGGGGAGTCCTTGCGGCGGCGTTCGCCGGAACAGGGCACCCGCCGGTGGCTGACGGGCATATCCCCCTTTCGGGCCGGAGAAAGGCGACGGGCGCCTTGTCCCTCGCGGTATTCGCGCTGACGTTCATGCCAATGCCGTTTTATATCGGGTGATAGAGATGGAAATGATTGTTATCAGGGCGCCGTTCAACGAACTTGCCGTATTAGCCGAGATGCTCGCCAATAAATCGCTATTTAATATATGGATTTGCCAATTCTATCTGGTGTGGGTTGTCGTATTCTGCATGATAGTCCGTAGAATCCATACCGTTGTAAAGGAATTCCGGGCGAGAAAAAGACGGGACACGGGCGAACATCCCCCCTGACACATCTCTGTCACTTATCCGCGTTATTATAGATTTAAGGAATCTCTGATTTATTCTTTTTTTCTGTCATTTCGAGCGTAGCGAGAAATCTTGTGTCAAGGAAAATGACAACGGAACGTAATTAATCAGAGGTTCCTTAAAACTTCACAAGGAGGCGAGGTATGAGAAGGATGCACGGTTATCAGGCACTGAGCAAGAGAGAGCGAGACGAACTATTGGAAAAAATCGAAAAAGAACAGGAAGACGGAGACGAGGAAAGCACGGAATCGAGGCGCCATTCCTACACGTGGTCGGCCAACGGCTCCTATTCATTCATGGTCATGAGCTACACCATCCAGAAATACCTGAAGGCCGTCTCCAGCGACCGCCGGGAGGAAAAGATTAGAAGCGGGGAATTCGAGTACGACTACGGCCGCCGCTCCGAAGTCCTCACCAAAGGAAGGATAATCTTCACCCTCGGCGACAGGATATTCGTTTATTCCGCGGATGACGAATGCGGCATCATCTCCATATACAGCGACCACGGCGTTAATGGGCTCGTGGAGGACATAAAAAAAGAGATACGCCTGAATAATCCCCTGAGGAACAAGCACATGGAGATAGTGCCCACCTGCCGCGGCACGGACTTCCACTGCCTGCTCAAAAAGCCGCCTTCGATCGGGTTCGCCGACATAGTGCTGAACGAAGCCGTAAAGGAAGACATCTACGACAACACTATATTCCATATCAAGAATATCGAAGGCAACAACGGCATAATACTTCACGGCGAGCCGGGCACAGGAAAGTCCCTAATATGTCAGGCCGTGATAAACGCCGCGCTCGAAGAAGGGTATTCGACCTGCTTCGCCACGATCGGGCTCAATTACGCTTTCTTTGACGAATTCCTCGGCAGATTTCTCGGCCGGTGCGTCGTCATATTCGAGGACATAGACGCCATAGGGCAGGACAGGGAATATTCCCGGAACGAGAACCTTTCCGGCTTTCTGCAACTTATCTCAGGGCTCTATGAAAGGGAGGAAAAAGTGGTTTTCATTGCCACTACCAACTATATCGAGCACCTCGACAAGGCCATAGTCAAGAGGCCGGTGAGGTTTAATCGAAAGTTCAGAATAGAGATTCCGGGAGAAGCCGAGATGCGTCGCCTTGTGAGCCTATATTTCGGAGACGCGCCGGTGGACCCGGCGCTGTGCAACGGCAAGAACTTCACGGGCGCGCACATAAAGGAGGTTCGCCGCACGGCCGAGATGCTCTCGCTCAAAAGGGGTATTCCCGTGGCCGACGCTTATGGGGAGGCGGTCGGACTGGTAGAGAAGAATTTTACGACTAAGACCTCGTCTCCCGGCTTCTGAAACGACGGAGGGGTTGTCTTGAAAACCTCATTCCGATGCCGACGGCTTCGGCCTCTCTTCACCCGAACCTTGCTCCGGTAATATCCGGCCGAAGCCCGAAGGCTTCTTATGCGATTATGCCGTATCTATCCTGCGGCGATTATGGCCGGGAGGAGTTGGTTTTGCCAATTCTGACAGAAGCAAATCCGTTATTTGTTTTTTTCGACAACCCTTTAAGCGTCGCGTAGACCTTCCGCGTTTGCGCGAGGGTTGTCTTTTTGTCTTTGTTATTGTCTATGACAAAGTCCGCGAGGGCGCGTTTTTTTCTCGTCGGCATCTGGGAGTTTATCCTGAGCAGGGCGTCTTTTTTCGCGAGGCCGGTTTTCTTCATTAGCCTTATTGTTTGATTTTTTTTGTTCGCGTAAACCACTATCGTCTTGTCAACCCATAATCCCTCCTGACCCCCCTTTGGAAAAGGGGGGAATCTTTTTTCGTGCAACTTGTTCTCGATGAGAAGCGGCACGACGGCGATGATGACGGCATCGGGGCTTTTTTTTCGCGCGAGTTTTATCAGCCTTTCCATCTCCTTGCGTATGGAGGGGTGGGTGAGGGAGTTCAGTTTTTTGAGTTTCTTCTTATCGGAAAAGACAATGCCTCCGAGTTTTTTTCTGTCTATGGAGCCGTCGGAGAGGAGTATATTTTTTCCGAATGTCTTGACCACCGCTTTGTACGCGGGTTTGCCGCGGCGCAATATATCCCTTGCCACGGCGTCCGCGTCAATGATTATCGCCCCGAGTCTTTTAAACTCGCTCGACACGAGGTCTTTTCCGGTTGCTACTCCTCCCGTAAGCCCTATGAGCATTTTTACCCCTTTATGGCAATGAAACATTTATCCCATTTTACGATAATATTCAAGCGGTTATTGTCTTTTTTATCCCTTAAGCATTACGAAACTCATCTGCCTGCCGGTAATCTTTTCGTCTTTTCTGTATGAAAAGAATAAGTCGTTCCTGCATGACGTGCAAATGCTTGAGACGGAGATGTTTTCTTTTTTCAGTCCCGCTTGCATGAGGTCGAGAAGATTCATGCCTTTTAAATCAAGGCGCGGTCCTGTTTTTTTTTCTCCCTCTCCCTCCGCCTTAGGCGGATGGGGAGAGGGTTGGCGGGGTACCCATGCTAAGCATGGGTCGGGGGAATTCTCTATGTAAAGGGATGCGTCAATGTATCTTTTTCTGAATTCATTTTCAACGTCACTGTTTACGTCATAGCAACAAACCCCTATCGAAGGCCCTATGGCCGCTAATATATCGGACGGATTCGAGCCGAACTCGTCGGTCATGGCCTTTACTGTCTTTGAGGCTATGCCGAGTGCCGCGCCCTTCCATCCGGCGTGGCTGATGCCCGCGGCGCGTTTAATCGGGTCGTATATAAGGACAGGCACGCAGTCGGCGGTCAGGATGCCTATGGCGACGTTTTTGAGGCCTGTTATTATGGCGTCCGCTTCGACTTCTTCGTAACCTTTTTTATCTTCGCTGTCCAATATATAAACGAAATCGCCGTGCACCTGTTTTACGCAGACCATGTCTTTTGGATTTATGTTGAAGGCCGCGGAAACTATCTTTTTATTTTCCGTTACGCTTTCTTCTTTGTCTCCGACGCGGTTCGAGAGGTTCAAGGAGTCATAAGGCGGCTCGCTTATTCCGCCTTTTCTTCCCAAGAACGCGGCCTCTGCTTGCCCGGATATGAGGGGAGAGGAATCGTATGTCAAGGCGCCTTTGGTTTTCAGCATGGTGGTTTCTCCTCACATAGCCGTAGGGGCACGATGCATCGTGCCCCTACTTGTCGAGAATCTTCAAGACCTCTTCCATGTCCTCTGGATAAGGCGACGAGAACTCCATCCTCTTTCCCGTTACCGGGTGAGTGAACTCGAGGCTTTTCGCGTGAAGCATCTGTCCCCGCAAGCCCTTGAGGCATTTTACTACGGGTTGAGGCGTGTTCAAGGGCATGGTCTGTCTTCCGTAAACAGGGTCTCCGACCACGGGGTGTTTTATTGACGCGAGATGCACCCTTATCTGGTGGGTCCTTCCGGTTTCGGGGCGTATTTCAAGGAGGGTAAATCCTTGAAAGCGTTTTATGACCTTGAAGTTTGTCTTGGCATGGCGTTTTTTTCTTGTCTTCCCGGAGATTTTTTTCCTGTCCTTAACGTCCCTTCCGAGGCTGAGTTCTATGGCGCCGCTTTCGGGCAAGACGTTTCCCCAGCAGAGCGCGTGGTAAACCCTTTTCGTGGAATGTTCCTTGAATTGGTTCGAGAGGTCTAAGTGGCTTCTGTTGTCCTTCGCCACTATCATCACACCGGAGGTGTCTTTGTCGAGCCTGTGCACTATGCCCGGCCTCTGCGGTCCTCCGACGTCGGAGAGGCGGCGGGTGTGAAAGAGAAGCGCGTTCACGAGGGTTTGGCTTTTTCTTCCCGCGCCGGGATGCACGGTAAGGCCTCTCGGTTTGTTGACGACCATCACGTGGTCGTCTTCGTAGAGTATCTCGAAAGGTATCTGCTCCGCCGGGGTTTCCGGCGAGCGGGGAGGAGGCATGGTTATGGTTATGGAATCGCCTTCCTTCACACGGAGGGAGGGTTTTGCCTTGGCTCCGTTTACCAAGGCTTCGTTATTTTGTATGAGGGTTTTCAGCGAGCTCCGGCTTAAGTCGCGCGCCTTCTCGCTCAGGAATACGTCCAGCCTTTTTGCCGCCTCACTCGCGTTTACGGTAAAAGTCCGGGTCTCTGTCATAATAGGCCGCGCTTATCTTTACCAGATGTCGGATTCGATGTTGCCGCTTCTTTTTATGAGGATGTCAACGATGGCCTTGTTGTAGAAGTTCGTGGTCTTGACGAGAGAGGGGTCCACGCGCTCGAGGTAGAGTTTCTGGCCTTCGGCTATCTCCTTTTCGAGGAGGTCGAAGACGTTATCCTGTTTTATGCCCTCCGTTACCTTCTCCCTGTTGTAGAGAACGATGTCGGAGATTATGGTTCGGGCCAGCCTCGCGGCCGCCTCAGGCGTATTGATTAGAGCCACTGCCGCTCCTTTCCGCGGAGAGTTCCTTCACCAGTATCTCGGCCGACAGTTCGGCGTTTTCCCGCACCAGGGCCTCGACCCTCGGCTCGTCTTTAAGCGCGAACGCCTCTATGATGCCGTCGTGCTGTTTGACCGACGCGCGGAGCCTGCCCGGCATCGAGAGGGCCGCTATGCGAAGGCGTTCGAATTGTTGCACTATGTTGTGGGCGAGGGTGCAGAGCCTGTCGTTATTGCATGCCTTCAAGAATGTCTCGTGGAACCTGGTGTCGAGCCTGAAAAACCCTTTGAGGTCGTTTTCTTCGGCGCAGGCCTTCATCTGCTGGTTCAGGGTGCGAAGCCTCTTTATGTCCTTATCGGTGAACTTCGCGCACGCCTGCCTCGCGGCGTAACCCTCGAGCAGGCTCTTGATGGCGTAGAACTCGCGCACGTCTTTGGCGGTTATGGGGCTTACGACCGCGCCTTTTCTCGGCATTACGGTTATGAAGCCCTCGGTTTCGAGTTGCCTGAACGCCTCCCTTATGGGCGTTCTGCTTATGCCGAGGCTTTCGGCTATCTCGTGCTCAGGCACTCTTTCGCCGGGCTTGAGCCTGCCGTTTGTTATGGAGTCTTTGACGAATTCCACGATCCTTTCCCTCAAGGTAACGGGTTTTTCGAGCGGCCTATCCATATATTCATGTATACTGTATACTAACTGAAAAGTCAAGATTTTTTAACGTGTTTCCGATTTCTATTGCATAAGAAAACGATTTATTATTAAATGGTTATAGACGGGGTACCCACGACCCATGCTTCTCGCATGGGTGCCCCGGCATGGGTCGGGGGTCTTTGGGGTTACCCCCTTTTACCCGTTGCAGGCGAGGTCTCGCATTTATGCGGACAAAGAGGGGTTAGGGGGGGGGGCCATGAAATCAAAGGTAAACGTTCACGTGCCGTATAAGATGATGGCCGAGAGGCAGGACGAGATATTAAACGCCTCGATAAATCCGGAGATATTTTTCGACGGCAGAGCGTTAGACAGCGTGTTGTCGAAGGAACTTATCGCGATAGGGGATGGTTTCGCGGGAAGGGGGCGGCGCGTCACCATGCACGGGCCCTTCATGGATTTATCCCCCGGGGCCGCGGACGAGGCCATAAGGCACGCGACGGTCGAGAGATTCCGCCAGACCCTGCAAGCGGCCGCGCATCTCAAGCCCGCGATAGTGGTGCTTCACGCCGGTTATGACGACAGGAGGTTCGACGGCGACGTGGAACTTTGGCTCGCGCAGAGCCTTAAGACGTGGGAGCCTCTCATAAGGAAGGCCGAGGGCATGGGCGCGGTCATAGCGCTCGAAAACGTATTCGAGGAAAATCCTTTCGCAATGGGCAAGCTCATGGACGCTTTTCCGTCGAAGCATTTCGGGGTATGCCTTGACGCGGGGCATCTTAACATATTTTCCTGTGTGGCCATGGATAGCTGGTTCGAGACCATAGGGACGCGGATAGCGGAGGTGCATCTTCACGATAACCACGGAAAAACAGACGAACACCTCGCCGTGGGGGAAGGCACGATAGATTTCAACCTCTTTTTCGCCCTTTTGAAAAAGCACTCCGGAAATCCGGTCTATACCATAGAGCCTCACGGCGAGGAGGCCCTTCAAAAAGGGCTTTCGGCCGTGGAGAGGTTTCTTTGACGAAAATCCCCGCCATCGACGCGGCCGCGCTCTTAATGCCGAAAATTCTTGACACGGACGCCCTAAATCTTATATGATATTCCACTTTAGTGGCGCAAAAGGCGGAGTCGCCATGAACCGCCGTATGCAGGGGATGAACGCATGTTCGATAGTATTTCGGAAAAATTAAGGGGAATAATAAAAGACATAAAGGGGCAGGGACGCCTGACCGAATCCAATATGGAGGGCGCCCTTAAAGAGGTAAGACTCGCCCTTTTAGAGGCGGACGTAAATTTTCAGGTAGTAAAAGATTTCATGGACGCGGTAAAGCCCAAGGCGCTCGGCAAGGAAGTGCTTTTAAGCGTAACTCCGGCGCAGCAGTTCATAAAGGTGGTGCACGAGGAACTGACGAAGGTCCTCGGCGGAGAAACAACAGGGCTCGAGCTCAAGGGTAAGCCGGCCGTTATAATGCTTGTCGGGCTTCAGGGTTCGGGCAAGACCACCACAACGGCGAAGCTCGCGCTCTCTCTCAAGAAAAAGGGCAGGAATCCTTACATAGTCCCCGCGGACGTGGCGAGGCCGGCCGCTATTTTACAGTTAAAGAAACTTTCCTCGGACATAGGCGTTGATTGTTTTGATTCAAGCGCCGCAATGACTCCCGGCGGCATATGCGCCGAGGCCTTGAGGGTCGCCAAGATTAAAGGCTACGACGTGATGCTTGTCGATACCGCGGGAAGGCTTCACGTCGACGCTCCTCTTATGGAGGAGTTGAACGGACTGAAAAAAACCCTTTCCCCGTCCGAGGTCTTGTTCGTGGCCGACTCCATGACCGGACAGGACGCCGTCAATACGGCGGGCGGATTTAATAAAGGCATCGGCCTTACCGGAGTGGTGCTCACCAAGTTCGACAGCGACGCGAGGGGCGGCGCCGCCCTCTCGATGCGCATGGCGACAGGGAGCCCGATAAAGTTTATCGGCACCGGCGAGAAGGTCGAGGACATAGAGGCGTTTTATCCGGAGCGGTTCGCCGGAAGAATCCTCGACATGGGAGATATCGTCAGCCTTGTCGAGAAGGCCAACGAGGTCATAGACGAGAAAAAAGCGGCCGAAATAGAAAAGAAGATAAAGAAGGACTCGTTTACGCTCGAGGACTTCAAGGAACACCTGGGCTCGCTCAAGAAGATGGGCTCGTTGGAGAGCGTTCTTTCGATGATACCGGGATTTAGCGCCATGAAACAGGCCAAGGGCATGGACGTGAACGAAAAGGAACTCACGAAGGCCGAGGTCATAGTGAACTCCATGACCGTCAAGGAGAGGCGGAACCCGATAATCCTCAACGCGAAACGCAGGATAAGGATAGCCAAGGGAAGCGGCACCACGGTGCAGGACGTGAACCGTCTCATGAAGCAGTACGCGCAGATGCGCGAGATGATGAAGAGGTTTAAGAAGGGCGGCATGAAAAGCCTGAAGCACATGTTGCCGATGTAGATGCAAGGTATTCACGGCGTTAGCGGTATAAACAGATGCGCGTTACAGAGCGTATAAATCCAGAGGGGGTATTCAAAAGACTATGGGAGTAAAGATAAGGTTGGCCCGGTACGGCGGCAAGAAAAAGCCTTTTTACAGGATAGTGGTTACGGATTCGCGTTCCCCGAGGGACGGCAAATTCATCGAGGTGGTCGGCACCTACGATTCGGGCAAGAATCCCGCGAAGGTGGAACTCGAAAACGAGAAGATAGTAGGCTGGCTCAATAAAGGCGCCCTCGCCACCGAGACCGTGAAAACACTTTTCAAGAAGGCCGGGCTCAAGGCGACGGCAAAAAAGGCCGCTTAAAACCGTTCCGGGTCATGAGAATTTTTTCAACCACTGATAACGGACGTTCGGCGCTTGAATACGCCGGGTAGCGAAGAGAGAGTTCCTTTAGGCAAGATAGTCGGAGTTCACGGCCTGAAAGGGGAACTTAAGATATATCTCTACGCCTCGGGCATCGAGGTCGCCGGCACGGTCGAGGTCCTTAAATCGTCGCGGGAGACCGTTTTCATTGACGGTCTCCCGTATATTTTAAAGGGCATGAAGAGGCATAAGGCCGTTATGCTCGCAAGACTCGACGGCATCTCGAAGCGCGAGGACGCGGAAGCCCTTATCGGCAAGGACGTCTTTGTCGTGAAACGGGCGCTCCCTGATTTGGACGACGACGAGTACTACGCATTCGAGATTCAGGGCATGGATGTCGTATCAACCGACGGAAGAAACCTCGGCAAGGTAGCAAACATCTTTTCGACCGGAAGCAACGACGTTTACGTCGTGGATGGGCCTTTAGGGGAGATACTCATCCCTGCGATAAAGGACGTTATCGTGAAGATGGACGTGCCCGGGAAAAAGATGATTGTCCGGCTTATCGAGGGTCTTCTCCGGGAAGGGGGCGAATAGAATGAAGTTCCGCGTGTTGACGCTTTTCCCTCTTTTTTTCGAATCGCCCCTTAAGCAAAGCATAATCGGCAAAGCGCTCGAAAAGGGCTTGATAGAGGTCTTGGTTTACAACATACGCGACTTCGTGCCCGCCGAAGACAAGCACCGGATAACGGACGACGCGCCGTACGGAGGCGGGTGCGGCATGGTGATGAAGGTTCCGCCTATCGTAAATTCCATCGAGGCCGCCAAGAAAGAGAGTTCCGGCTCTTGCAGGGTTATCCTTTTGAGCCCGCGCGGCGCGAGATTCGACCAGGCGAAGGCGAAAGAGCTTTCGGTTATAGATAACGTCATAATAGTTTGCGGAAGGTACGAGGGCATAGACGAGAGGGTCAAGGCGTTCGTTGACGAGGAGGTCTCAATCGGCGATTACGTGCTTTCAGGGGGCGAGCCGGCGGCGCTTTGCGTCATCGACTCGGTCTCGAGGTTTATTCCCGGGGTATTGGGAGCCGAAGGGTCTTTGGCCGAGGAATCTTTTTCCGAAGGGCTTCTGGAGTATCCCCATTACACGAGGCCCGAGGAGTTCCGGGGCATGAAGGTTCCCGCTCCGCTTCTTTCCGGAAACCACGTTGAGATAAGAAAGTGGCGGAGGCGGGAGAGCATAAGAGAAACCACTCGGTCGCGCCCGGAGCTTCTCGAATCGGCCGCGCTTACGGAAGAAGACAGGGAGTTAATAAAAGAGTTGACGAAGGGCGCCTAATCGTAGTAATCTTGATAGGCTGTATTTTTCGGCATTTCTTTTAAAGATAATCGGAGGTTTTTATGGGTATTATAAGCGACATCGAAAAAGAACACATGAGGACTGACCTTCCGGACTTCAGGCCCGGCGACAGCGTAATCGTGAGCGTGAAGATAAAGGAGGGAGACAAGGAAAGGATACAGGCCTTCGAGGGCGTTGTGATAAGCAAAAAACGCGGCGGCATGGGCTCCACCTTCGCGGTAAGAAAGATGTCCTACGGCGTAGGTGTGGAGAGGACGTTTCCGCTTCATTGCCCGTCCATAGATTCGATAGTGGTCAAGTCCAGAGGCAAGGTAAGGCAGGCGCGGCTTTATTACTTAAGGGGTCTCAAGGGCAA
>DASRUI010000062.1:0-12677 GCA_035655515.1 Thermodesulfobacteriota bacterium | reverse complement strand
GTTACGCCGACAAGGCTTTTATCATAGGGGCTGAAGACCTCGAGGATTTCGGAGGTTTTTCTGAAACTTCCCGCGACAAGTATTTTATATTCTTTTGTCATATGGCCGGCCGGAACCTTATCAAACGCTCCACTCGAGATTCAACCTGGCAAGCTTTTCATTCATGACCTTGAGCCTTTTGGTCAAGACCTCGACGAATATCCTGAAAAGGGCGCAGATAAAAAGCACCTTCTCCGTGTCGGACAGGGTGAACATGAAAGAGGCGTCCATGGCGAGGCACCGGCAGTCTTCCACCGCGTGCACCGACGCCGAGCGCGGGCTTCCCGTAATGACGGCCATCTCGCCGAATATGTCCCCCGACCTCTCCAACACGCAGAGGTCGAGTCCTTTTTTCTCGACCCGCACCTTACCGGAAATGAGCATGTATATCCAGGTATCCAAAGCGCCGTCTTCTATTATCCGTTCTCCCGGAGCGTAGGAGCGTATCTTGCTCGTCTTTAAAAGCCCGACAAGATGCTCCTCATCAAAGGAATCCAGGACGCACGTGCCCGTCATCTTCGCGACTATCTCAGGGTCTGCCTCGAGATACGACAGCTCTTTCATTAATCCGGCGCCTCCTCTTAAGAATGCCTTTACCCGAATATTTACCATAAAAAAGCGATATTGCGAAAGAAAAAATCGTCAAAGGCCGGACGCGAAAAAACTACTTTGCCCGCGGCCCCGGTCGCTGGTATAATGACAGTTGAATCAAGGAGGCTGACGATTACACAAATCTACGGGAACACAACGGGCCTTAAGACAGGCCAAATAAAACTTCTCGAGCACGTCTACAGGAGAAAGATTCCGCCGGACCGCCTGATAACGCCGGAACTCGCGAGATACCTGACCGAACTCTCATTCGAGATACGCCGCCAGATAGGGGTCATCATAAACAGAAAGGGCGCGATAGTCGCGGTAATAGCCGGGGACGAAAAGGAAATCCTGATACCCGTGCTCGCGGATTATCCGCTCGGGAAAAAGCCGCTTCGCGGAGTGAGGTGCGTCCACACGCACCTTAAAAACGAAGCCCTGTCGCAGGACGACCTGACCGACCTGGCGCTCTTGCGACTTGACTGCATGGCGGCCATAGGCGTCGGAGAGGACGGCCTGCCCGAGGATTTGCACTTCGCCCACATCCGGCCTCTTAACGCGGCAGGCTCTGTCTTTAACGTCGAGCCGCCCGTGAAATTTCACGACTTCTCCCCGGACATGGCGGAATTCTTAAAATCCCTCGAAATTGAAATCGGAAGGGCCAGCCTAAGGAACGTATCGGATAAAAGGGAGCGGGCCATACTCGTAAGCGTCTCGACCAAACCCAAAGACGAGCAGATAGCCTCGCTCGAAGAACTCAAATGCCTCGCCGAAACGAGCGACGTGGCCGTTCTTGACGTCGCGTGGCAGAGGCCGAAAAAACTCAACCCCAGATACCTCGTCGGCGAGGGCAAATTAAAAGAAATTGTCATAAAGGCCCTGCAAAAGGAAGCGACCCTTCTCATATTCGACCAAAACCTCTCGCCCGGCCAGATAAGGGAAATAGGGGAAGTCACGGAACTCAAGGTAATAGACAGAACTCAACTCATACTCGACATATTCGCGAGAAGGGCGCATTCGAGGGACGGCAAGGTGCAGGTCGAACTCGCGCAGTTAAGGTACATCCTCACGAAACTCACGGGCAAGGGCACGAGCCTCTCGCGCCTCGCCGGAGGAATCGGAGGAAGAGGCCCGGGAGAGACAAAACTCGAAGTGGACAGGCGGAGGGTCCAGGACAGGATAACGCACCTCGAAAAAGAACTCGAACACTTAAGCCGGGGCCGCCTTGAAAGAAAAAGAAGGCGCGAAAAGTCCGGCGTGCCGATAATCTCGATAGTCGGCTACACGAACGCCGGCAAATCAACGCTCTTGAACGCCCTGACGAAATCCTCGACCTTAACCGAAGATAAACTCTTCGCAACGCTCGATACCGCCTCGCGGCGCCTTCGCTTTCCGAGAGAGCGCGACGCGGTCATAACCGACACGGTCGGATTCATAAGGAACATGCCGGAGGAACTCAAGAAGGCCTTCCGCGCCACCATAGAAGAAATGCTCGACGCGGACGTGCTCATACATCTCGTCGATATAAGCGACCCTCAGATGGATTCCCATATCGAAACGGTCGAGAAGATCCTGGCGGAGATGGGGCTCGCCGGCATACCGAGGGTCCTGGTGTTCAATAAAACCGACCTCGTGCCGACCGTTATCGTCGAAAACCTTTCAAGAAGACTGAACGCGATTCCCGTGTCGGCTAAAAACACCGACACCTTGGAGCGCCTTTTAACGGTCATAGAAAGCAAACTCTTCGATGAAAAAAACCGCGGTCGATGACTTCTCCCGCGCGGTTTTCGCGCGGACGGCGCTTGGAATCAACGCAAGTTTATGGTAAATAAGCCTTATGATGCGAAGCCTCTTGAATATTTCATTAGCCCTGTTTTTCTCCGTCTGCCTTTGCGAAGCGGCTTATTCAGGGGAGGTCGAGGACGGAATTACCGCCTTTGAGAAGGGCGACTTCGCCGTTGCGCTCGAAAAATTCCGCGGCCCGGCCGAGAGCGGAAACGCTCAGGCGCAATATAACATAGGCGTAATGTATTTCACGGGAAGCGGCGTGCAGAAGGACTACGTTATTGCGGCCGAGTGGTATGGGAAGGCCGCCGAGAACGGGCACAGCGACGCAAAAGCCGCCCTCGGAGCCATGCATTACGAAGGCAAGGGAATGCCGCTCGACTACGAAACCGCCATAAACCTCTTTAAACAGGCCGCGGAACAGGGGCACGCGGGCGCGCAATATAATCTCGGAGTGATATACCACGAAAACGCGGAAAAGCCCGAGGATTACGTCGAAGCGGCATCGAGGTTTCGCGCGGCCGCGAACGAGGGCCACGCCGGAGCGCAGTATAATCTCGGGGTAATGTACGTTAACGGCGAGGGAGTGCGGAGGGACTACGGCGAAGCCCTCAAATGGTTCGAAAAGGCCTCGGAGCAGGGGCATGCCGGGGCGCAGTATAATCTGGGCATAATGCATCTTACGGGAAGCGGCGTGCCAAAGGACTATGCCTCGGCTTACGCGTGGGTGAGCCTCGCGGCAGAGGGAGGCAACAAGCAGGCCGAGGAAAACCTTGAAAACATATTGATTAGAATGACGCCCGGGGAAAAAGAAAAAGCGCGAGCCCTTATAAAGGAATGGACAAGAGAGGATAAGAAATAAAAAAACGGAGGATGCGATAAGCCGGATTCTGTAATCCCCTTGCGGGGACGGCGACCATTCATCTTCTGCTTACGTTGCCGCAAGCCTCAAGCGGCCAACCCGTTCCGCCCTCCCAGAAGGGAAAAAAGACGGGCCGCCTTTAAGACGGAACCTATTTGGCCTTGCACCGGGAGGGGGTTACATAGCCGGAGCGGTCGCCCGCTCCGCTGGCGGGCTCTTACCCCGCCGTTTCACCCTTACCTCCTGAGTTACCTCCGAAGGCGGTTTGCTTTCTGTTGCCCTAATCCCTGGGGTCGCCCCCGGTCGTCGTTAACGACCTCCCTGCCCTTTGGTGTCCGGACTTTCCTCCACCGCCCGAAGACGGCAGCGGCCGCCCTGCATCCTCCATTGTTTATTATACCCCGTCAATGGCCTCGTTTGCAAGACGATCGGCCTCGGAATTCTTTTCCCTGTCTATGTGCGATATTGAAAACTCGTCGAAAAGGTCAATAAGCCCGATAGCCTCGAAATAAAGGGCTTTTAAGTTGTCGCTTTTCACCTTATACGCTCCCTTTATCTGCTTCACGAGAAGTTCGGAATCCGCGAACACATGCACGCTCAACGCTCCCATGGCCTTGGCCTCGCGCAGGGCCATTACGAAGGCGCTGTATTCCGCGACGTTATTCGTGGCGACGCCGAGACGCTTGCGGAGTTTTTTTATGGTTTTTCCGCGGGCGTCTTTTATAAGGGCCCCGGCGCCGGAGATTCCCGGATTCCCCCTCGACGCTCCGTCAACATAGATACGCAGCCCGGATACGTCCTTGAAAAGACTTTCTTCGATGGCGTCAATCATTGCCCTCACCGCGTCTTCGGTAAGGCCGAGCTCATGCATGGTCTTTTTCAAATCAAGGGTGTGCTTAAGGGTTTCGAGGAATTTTTTTACGCCGGCGCCCGTCATGGCGCTAAGTCCCCGAATAGAGGATTCTGTGGCAGTGGGGGCAGGTTATGAGTTCTCCCGAGCCTCTTTGCAGTTGAATGAAAAGTTGCGGGGGTATCTGCATGAAACAGGCCCGGCAGATGGAATCCTTTACCGTGATTATGCCTATGCCCGCCCTTTTCGATTTTATGGTTTCGTATTTTTTAAAGAGAGTCTTATCTATGGAAGAGGCGAGTTTTTCCCTGAGCGCCTTTTTCTCGCTTACCGCTTTTTCGAATTCCTCGTTCTTGGCGCCGAGTTCGATTGTCTTCGATTTTACGGAATCCTTCCTGCCCTGGATGTCGGCCTCTTTTTCTTTAAGGGCCTTTTTCGTTGCCTCTATCTTGTCTATGGCAACGGCTATTTCCATGTCGAGGAGCTTCGAGGCCTTTTCCGCGTCGCTTATCTCTTTGGTAAGAGCCTTGTACTGCTTGTCGTTTTTTATGTCGTTAATCCTTTTCCGGTCTTTTTCTATCCGTTCTTTGTTTTCCCCGAGTTTTGCTTCCTTCTCGGCCTTATTGGCCGCGAGGGCGTCCAGTTCCGTTTTTAACTTCTCGGCCTCCGTGTCCATGGAAGAGACGTTTCCCTCGTCGGCCTGAAGCCCTTTTTCCCTGAGCCCTTTTTCTTTTATGAGACAGTCTATCTCAAGGTCTATCTTTTGCACCTCGAAAAGAGACTTCAACGAACCTGTCAAGAACTCCTCCTTCGTAAACGCGTTACTCGGATGATAATGGTGGGCCCACCTGGACTCGAACCAGGGACCAACCGGTTATGAGCCGGTGGCTCTTCCAGCTGAGCTATGGGCCCTCTTGAAACCTCAAGCGCCAAGACATTATATTCTATGGAAGAATGGCCGCCTTGTCAAGAAAGATTGTGAGGGCTTTTTGAATTACGCAACGGTTGTCACCACCCTCTGTCATTCCCGCGGTCTTTTGAGCGGGAATCCAGAGTAAATTAAGTAAAATGCGGGAAGCGTCCCTAAATTTTCCCGATTACGGGACAAGTATCGCTTGACAATCAAGACGATATCTACAAGGCTTTTGAAAGGGCGTAAACCGCATTCTTGAATCCCTCCCCAGCCCCCTCCTTTGAAAGGTGAATTAGCTCATTGAGACCCGAGGGGCTGCTCAGGTGAATACTTTCATACAACACGACTGGAATCTCCTTATTGTCCTTAAAGCGTTTGTCAGGCCCACCCTTCTTATTGACGTACTTCCAAGTCCTATCCACCACTACAGCGTCCGAAGGAACCGACTCCTCCTCGATAAAGCGAGTAAGGGCCACCTCGACTTTGAAGTCCTTGTAACCAACTGCGCCCACGCCATTAGGGTCAAAGACCAGTATCCTATCAGGAAAAAAATATAAAAGCTGTTTTCCCACTGGTATGAAAGGGACAGAGATATTCGCTTTCACATAGGGCGGGTTCCCTTTCCCCGGACTGCTTCTGCTCCTCTTCACCACTGTGTTTGCCCCTGCGCTCCGTTTTATATCCTTAACGTCTCCCCTGGCTTCTATGTGCCATTTGCCTCCACAGCTGATAATCCTGTCGAACGCATCATGCAGGGCCTGGTATCTCTGCTCCTGCTCAGGATCGAAATTGTAGAACAACACCGTGGTCTTCGAGACCTGGTCCCTCGTATAGGCCAAGTAGATAGCAGCAAGAAACACCGGCACAGAAATATAAACTGGCCAAAGCGTATTGAATGAAGCTCCTATGAAGAGCAGGATCGCCAGGCCGATTACGGCGGAGATGGGCCACAATCGGAGCTTCTTTCTTTTTCCGCTGAGTTCCTCAAGGAGCGAGGCCGATGATGAATCGGCCATATTAAGGACGCTTACGCTTTCTATATCCTGGAGAGGCTCATGTAGGTCATTTGTGGCAGCATCGGGATGAGGCTCAGAAGGCCCTACAGGCCGTCCATCCCCCAATGGGAGAGATGCCCTGTAGTAAAGGCCCCCGCGCCCCATATGAATATAGTTGCCCCGAGGACCGCTTCCTATTCTCAGTCCCTTGACCCCGGCTGATACACCGATGCCTGACTTGGACAGGTTAAAACGGAAGGGGCCTACACTAAAGGCCTTCCTTAAATAAAACCCCATACGCCACTCCCAAAATTTTCACACATGAATCCTCAACTTTTCAAACTTTCTTGGCAACAATCATACTTATACATACATAGAGAATAGGGGGACAGTATACACCTCCCATATTTTTCCCTGCCTTGATACGCACGGGGTAGTTCTGCCTTCTTGGATAAAATGTCTCGGCCATATAAACATACCTTTGGGAAGCGTGAAATGCAAGAAGGAAAAGGGTGAAGGAGACGGCGGAAAGAGGCGGTTAGCCGACTATCGAGAACCGCGCATATCGGCTAATATGTCATGCTGAACTTGTTTCAGCATCTCTCTTAAAACGAGATTCCGAAATAAATTCGGAATGACAAATCCGGAAAAGAACTGGATTCCCGCTCAAAACACCGCGGGAATGACAAATAGGGGCGACTGCGGGAATGACAGAAGGGGCTGACCGCGGGAATGACACAAAAAGAAGGCCGCTCAGTCTTTAATCTTCCACGAGATTGCTTCCCCAGCACCACTTTTCAATGCCACCGCACCGATAATATGCCTGCCCGCGCAAAACACCCTTTGCTAAACCCTATACGTTAACAGCAAAAAGTAGTGCTGGGTCGCAATGACAGATAAAATCAGTCCTTCAAGCCCCTTCCCTTCCAGAACGCGAATATGACGGGCAGCACGAGGAGTTCGAGAAGGGCTGACGTGAACATGCCTCCCACCATCGGGGCCGCTATCCTCTTCATCACGTCAGCCCCTGTCCCTGCGCTCCACATGAGCGGCAAAAGACCCGCTATGATGGCCGTTACCGTCATGACCTTGGGCCTTATCCTCTGGACAGTGCCCTCTATGACGGCCTCGTAGAGGTCCGCCTTTGTGTTCATCTTCCCCAGAGCGCCCCTGTCATTGTAAGCATGGGTCAGGTAGATGAGCATCACTATGCCCATCTCGGCGTCAAGGCCGGCGAGCGCGAGGAAGCCCACGACCACCGCGATACTTATGTTATAGTCCAGAAAAAGCAATATCCATGTAGCCCCTATAAGCGAGAACGGAATGGCAAGCAGGATTATGAGGCACTCGGTTATTGCCTTGAAGTGGAAATAGAGGAGGAGAAAAATAATGGCGAGCGTAAGCGGCACTATCACTTTAAGTTTTTCATACGCCCTTTGCATGTACTCATACTGCCCCGACCATGTGACGTGATAGCCCGCGGGGAACCGGACATTCTGCTCAACGGCTATCTTAGCCTCTTTCACGTAGCTTCCGATGTCCCTGCCCCTCACGTCAACGAATATCCACGTGGTAAGGAGCGAGTTCTCGGTCCTTATCGTGGGAGGGCCTTTTTTAATCTCGATATCCGCGACCTGCTCGAGCGGTATGTGCTGCCCCATCATGGTCGGCACCAAAACCCTGCCTATCTTCGCGACGTCGTCGCGGAACTCCCTCTTATACCTCACGTTCACGGCATAACGCTCAAGGCCCTCTATGGTGGTGGTGACGTTCTCCCCGCCCACGGCGGACATGATTACGTCCTGAATATCCTCTATCCTAAGGCCGTACCTCGCGGCCTCGACGCGCTTTATTTTTATATCGAGATAATAACCGCCTACTATCCTTTCGGCGTACGCGCTCGAAGTGCCGGGAATATTTTGCACGGCTGATTCGACTTCGAGCGCCACCCTTTCAAGTTCGTTTAAGTCCTTGCCAAAGACCTTTATGCCTACGGGCGTCCGTATCCCCGTCGAGAGCATGTCGAGCCTCGCCTTTATGGGCATTGTCCACGCGTTCGTAATGCCCGGCATCTTCAAGGCCTCGTCCATCTCGGCGATGAGTTTATCCGTCGTCATGCCCTCGCGCCATTCGCTTTCGGGCTTAAGGTTTATGACTGTCTCGAACATCTCGAAAGGGGCCGGGTCAGTGGCGGTAAGGGCGCGTCCCGCCTTTCCGAATACGCTCTCCACCTCGGGAAAGCTCTTTATTATCCTGTCCTGCGTCTGCAAGATTTCGGCGGCTTTAGTGACGGAAACGCCCGGCAGGGTTACGGGCATGTAAAGAAGCGTCCCCTCGTTAAGAGGCGGCATGAACTCGCTCCCGAGCCTCGTTAGAGGATAAGCCGTCGAGAAGAGCGCCAGCAGCGCCAGCAAAATCGTGGTCTTCTTGTATTTAAGCACCTTGTTTATCGCCGGGCGGTAGAGCCAGATAAGAAATCGGCTAATCGGGTTTCTGTGCTCCGGCATGATCTTGCCCCTTATGAAGAGGCCCATCAATACCGGCACCAGCGTAACCGACAACAGAGCCGCCGCGGCCATGGAGAACGTCTTGGTATACGCGAGAGGCTTAAAGAGCCTTCCTTCCTGCGCTTCAAGGGTAAATATCGGCATGAAAGAGACAGTGATTATCAGCAAGGAGAAGAAGAGAGCCGGCCCGACCTCTTTCGAGGCATCTATTATAATCTGCCAATGCTCTTTCTTCCCCTTATCGCGCTCTATATGCTTATGCGCGTTCTCTATCATCACTATGGCGCCGTCTATCATCGCGCCTATGGCTATGGCGATTCCTCCGAGGCTCATGATGTTGGCGCTTATGCCCATCGCGTACATTACTATGAAGGAGATGAGTATGCCGACCGGCAACATCACTATGGCCACGAGAGAACTTCTGAAGTGGAGAAGGAAGATTACGCAGACGAGCGAGACCACGATGAATTCTTCGATGAGTTTTTCTTTGAGCGTGTCTATGGCCCTCAGGATAAGCTCGCTTCTGTCGTAAACAGGGGTTATCGTTACTCCCTGCGGCAGTCCGGCCTGAAGCTCCTTAATCTTCTCTTTCACGCCGTGTATGACGTTGAGGGCGTTTTCCCCGAACCTCATGACGACTATGCCGCCGACCGCCTCGCCCTCGCCGTTAAGCTCCGCAAGGCCGCGCCTTTCATCCGGGCCGAGCTCCACCCTCGCTATGTCTTTTATCTTTACCGGAGTTCCGGCCCTGTCCGCCTTGAGAACGATATTCTCGATATCGGGGATGCTTTTAATGTAGCCGAGCCCCCTCACCATGTACTCGCGCTCGGCCAATTCTATGACGCGCCCCCCGACGTCGCGGTTGCTCATCTTTACGGCCTTTATGACGTCTCCAATGGCGACGTTATGCGTGATGAGCCTGTTGGGGTCTATATTAATCTGATACTGCTTCACGAACCCGCCGACGGAGGCGACCTCGGATACGCCCGGGACCTTCGCGATCTGGTATCTTATGTACCAGTCCTGAATACTCCTTAGTTCGGCAAGGCTGTAGCCCTTTCCCTCTATAACGTACTCGTAAACCCAGCCGACTCCGGTCGCGTCCGGGCCGAGAGACGGAATAATACCCTGCGGCAATTTGCCGGATGCGAAGTTCAGATACTCCAGCACGCGCGAGCGCGCCCAATAGATGTCGGTTCCGTCCTCGAATATGACGTAAATGAACGAGACCCCGAAAAAAGAATATCCCCTCACGACCTTGGCCTTGGGCACGGCGAGCATGGCGGTGGTGAGGGGATACGTTATCTGGTCTTCAACGACTTGCGGGGCCTGGCCGGGGTATTCGGTATAAATGATGACCTGCACGTCGGACAGGTCGGGGATGGCGTCTACCGGGGTCTTGTATATGGTCCATATTCCCAGACCTACGGCAAAGGCCGTAAACAGGAGGATTAAGAGTTTATTGTTTACGGAGAGTTCTATTATCCTCTTCAGCATGACTTAATGCCCTTCATGGCCTGAGGGTTTTTCTTCCGTTTTCACGGGCCCGGTTTCCCCGCGCTCATGACCCATGGCGCCTATGGCGGCGCTAAGATTGCTTTCGGAATCAATAAGAAAATTGGCGGACGTCACCACAAACTCTCCCTCCTTAACGCCCTTCGATATCTCGTAGAAACCGTCGCCCCTCGCGCCTATCGTTATTTCCCTCGGCTCGAACGTGCCGTCTCTCCTGTCCACGATTACAATCTGCCTCTCGCCCGTGTCTATAACCGCGGAATCCGGCACCGATAGGGCGCTTTTTGCGGCCTCGACCGAGAACTCGACGTTAAGATACATGCCGAGCTTAAGGGCGTGGTTACGATTGTCGAGAGTGAACCTGACCTTCGCGGTGCGCACCTCGCTCGCCTCCTCGGAAGAATACCTTATCGAGCCTAAATGGCTGTATATATGCTCGACCGTTCCGGTATAACGCTCCGAAGAGCCGTAGGCAGGATAAAGGCCGGCCTTCTGCCCTACTTTTATATATGGAATTTCATATTCGTATATCTCTCCGTAAACCCAAACGACCGAATGGTCTATTATTTTATAAAGGATCTCGCCCGGCTCAATCTTCTGCCCCTCGACTATCATCTTCTCGGTAACGCTCCCTTCGGACGGCGCCCTTATGGTCATGGTCTTGGACGCGACCCTTTTATCTTCGAGCCTTTTAATCTGCTCTTCCGATATGTCCCAATACCTCAAGCGCTTCCTGCTCGAATCGAGAAGCGAGGCCGCGCCCCTCGTTACGTCTTTATACGGGCTGTCTTTTACCTTTTCGTAAGAGTTAAGCGCCAATATGAATTCTTCCTGCGCCGATACAAGCTCCGGGCTGTAGAGGTCAAAGAGCGGCTCATCCGGAGCGACCATCTGGTCGGTGCGGCTGACGTGGAGTTTTTCCACCCATCCTCCGACCTTGGAGTTTATGACGTAAACCCTGTCCTCCTTGGGCTCGACCCTGCCGACGGTCCTTATTACGCGCGTCAGGTCCCTTTGTTTCGCCTCTTCGGATTTAACCCCTATCTTCTGTATCCTCTCGGGGCTTATGCGTATCGCGCCGGGCGCCGCGGCCGAAGCGACTTCGTCTTCATACACGGGCGCGTAGTCCATGCCCATCGGGTCTTTCATGGGAACGGGCGAGGTAACGGACCCGTCCATCGGGTTACGGTAATAAATGACCTTCCTCGCCTTTTCCGGAGAAACCCCGGAGACGGGTTTAACGGCGCCCCTGCCGGCGAACAAATAAACGAACAAGGCTCCCGCCAAAACCCCGATAAAAATAAAAATAACGGCCGCAATTACACGCTTCATCTCCGCTCCCTTTCTTCAAAGTTTTCAAAGTCCTCTCCGACCGCCCTCTCGAGGGACGCCACTGCCTTGCGATACTCTAAAAGCGTTTTCAGATAATCGAGCCTCATTCTCTTCAATTCCCTCTCCGAATCAAGCAGAGAGATAAAATCAGCGTCAAAAGAACGGTAATTCTTCATGGCCGACTCCAGAGAAAGTTCCGACTGAGGCAAAAGCGCGGTCTCGTAAAGGGTCAGCGTATCGGCTCCGGAGGTAACGCGGATTATTGTTTCCGCCACCTCGGAACTCTTGTCGTTCGCCCGCGCCACGGAAACAGCCCTTAAGGCTTCGGCATTGGCCCTTGCCTCGCTCAAACGGCTTTGGTTCTTGCCGAACCAAAGAGGTATATTGAGTCCGAACATGAAATCATAACTCTCTATGCCGCCGTCCCTTTCCATGGGCGAAACCGAGACCATGAAATCGGGATAGTATTCTTTGGCCGCGAGTTTTACGGAAAGTTCCCCTGCCTCTAATTCTTTTTTCACCATGCCGAGTTCCGGATTATTAAGGAGCGCGGACTTTAAAAGAAACGCCCCGTCGAAAACCGCCCTGTCTCTCGAAAGAACGGCGCGGCCGCCGAGAGGAGACCCTATCGGCCTTCCCAAAACGGTTTTAAGCCTCGCGAGGGCCGCGTCTTTTTCGGCGGAAAACTCTATCACGTCTTTTTGCGCCAAGGCGGTCTCGACGTTTATCTTTATTAAATCCTGTTGCAAAGACTTGCCCGTCGAATACCTGACCGAAGCTATGGCCGACATGTCTTCGAGCGTTTTCTTTATGTCTTCGGCAACGGTTATCGCCTCGAACAAATACGCGCAGGCGAAATACGCCTCTTTCACGAGGTATTTCACCTCTATGACAGAGGCGTCGTATCCCGAAGCGTAAGCAGAGGCCTCCTTGCCGGCGATTGTCTTCTTAAGAGAGCGTTTCCCCGGAAAGGGAAAAGACTGGCTCAGGGTGTAACGCCGCGTCTCGGAAGAACCCAAGGAAATATCGTCCTCGGGAATATCCTCGAACTCGATTGAAAAAACAGGGTCTTCCAAAGACGCCTCAAAGGCGACCCTGGCCTCCTTGCCCATGGTTCTCTGCTTATCGGCCTTGAGCGAAGGATTATTCGCAACGGCCTCGGCGAGAAGGCTTTTAAGGGACATCTCTTCGGCCAAGGCGGCGCCAAAGCAGAAAGAGACGACGAAGACCGCGCCGACCGATATCATTATGAGTTTTTTCATTAAAACTCCGCCTATTCCCGCTTGAA
>DASRUI010000061.1:0-9394 GCA_035655515.1 Thermodesulfobacteriota bacterium | reverse complement strand
CAGGTAATACGTATGCCTGCGGCAAATATTATTGCCTAAACATTACGCGTTAACAGCGAAAAGTGGTGCGGGGCGCGCCCTTGCCCTATTGGAATCCAATTAAATATAATTAAGACCTTTTTTATCCTTTTTTTAGGATGTTGTCAAGGGATTTCTTCGCGGGGGGGGGTTAACCGGCCCTACGCCCCTCATTAAGACAATTGATAGCCGAGTTTCGCTTCATGTCAAGCCCGCGGGCTCGTGCGGAGTTTTTCGGCCTTCCGGCCGGGGGAATATAAATAGCAGGGATTTGAAGCCATTAAAAATCAAAATGCCGCCCCGACGCGACATCGGGGCGGCATTCCTATGGCAATATCTCTCCGAATTTTAGCGGCGAAATCTGGAGGAGAGAGGGGGATTCGAACCCCCGGTCCGGTTTTGAGCCGGACAACTGATTTCGAGTCAGCCCCCTTCAACCGCTCGGGCATCTCTCCTTATAAAACAAAGACCCGGTGTGCCGGCGCAAAGCGCGGGTCGCGGGTCATAAAACTTCGTATGCCGGCCTATTTCTTGCCGCCGGCGGCGACTAACGCCACGGAAAACCTGTCGTGCTTAAAGGAATTGAAACTGGAAAACTCGGGCTTGTTGAATATCCACCCTTTGGCAACGCTCTTATCCTTGTCGAAAAGCTCAACCATTATCGCCGGGTTATTGGGCTGATTCGACTTGCTGCCGATGTGATCCTCGTATATCGTATAGTCCGGCACGAAGGCCTCGACCTTTACGCTGAAACCCGCGGCCTTAAGCGCGATCTTCGTCCCTATCTCGGCCTTAACCGATTCCGACGTCTTGGCGGAAGCGTCGGTCAGATTTATCTCCACGACCTTCCATGCCGCCTTCACCTCTTTCGACAACTGAAGCGGCTTTGTCGACTTTACCGGCGCGTGAGGCACGCTTACCGCCTCAGTGCCCGAGGGAGGCATTGCCCCGTGGGGAGACGCTGCAGGCTGCTCCTGCGCGGCCGGCGCAACGCCCGCATCCGCCCCTGCCTTGGGTTCTTCCTTCTTAGAACACGCGCTTACCGCGAAAAGCGCGACTATGGCGACGGCTAAATACTTTTTAAACATGATTTTGTACGCTCCTTAGTATGAATTTTTTCCATGTTAATAATACCATCCCCGAAAAAAAATTCAATTCTTTTTTTGGAAACGCGCGGGAGATTAAGGCAATAAAGGAAAAACTTCTGGTTTTGAGAGGTGCGCACCAAGAAGGCCGATTAAAACTATTGGAAGTACCCCTCTAATTTTCTAAATACCCTTATTTAAATTCTGGGGAGGGCTTCAACTGGGACGCTTTCCGTATTTTTCTTGAAGAAACCGGCGCGCCCGCCTCTCAACCGCCCTTGCGCATCTTTACCGCGCCTAAAACGAGGTTGGCTATGGTTGAAACGAAGTATATTTCGTCTTCCTTGAATTCCCTCAAAACCACGGTCTGGGCGTTCAAAACCCCGAATGGCTCTTCGCCCGAAAATATCGGATAAGAGTACATGGTCTTTATCCTGTACTGCTCTTCCTTTGTCTCGGCGAAGTATTTATACCTCGGGTCTTTGGACACGTCCGGGATAAGGAGCGGGGCCTTCTCCTTTACCGCGGAGCCGGTTATACCCTCGCCTATCTTTAACTTTGCTCTTCCAACGGCGTTTTGTGAAAGCCCGTAAGTGGCCCGGAGCACGAGATATTCTCCGTCCCAGAGGTATATGGAGCAGATGTCCACCCCGAGCCTCTTCGCGGTCTTTTCGCAGACGTTTTTCAGGACCATGTCGAGGTCGTAATCCGAAGACGCCAACATACTGAGTTCCTTAAGGGTAAGTATCTCCATGCGCTCCCTGTCGGCGCGCCGGACCTCAAGATAAAAATCGCCCATGCTGTCGAACATGAGAGGGACGAGACTTTCCTTGGAATAGTGGGGGTTTATGGCCTTGCTTTTGGTCGGCGCGGGTCTGTATTCCGAAAAGCCGCAGCCGCAGGCGAACTTTATGTTATAGTCGTCTATGCGGCTGGACTTCATGGTCTTGCCGCATTTTCTGCACCTTATTATCGTCTTTTCCATTGCAGCGCCTCGCGGAGACACCCGAAAACGGGCATTGATTCTTAGGGAAACCGGCAAGTGAAAGATTCCTGCCTGTAGGCAGGAATCTTTACGGCAAGGTATGCCGTTATATAGCTCGCCCAGACCTTCGGTCTGCGGCGAGCATTCCGTTGTCTGCCAGACGAGGCGGCGGCCATTTTTGCGACCGAGCCGTATGTATCAATACGGTGAGGAGCAAAAATGTGCCGATAACGAAGTATGGCGGACAAATCGCCGGTTTATAAAATAACGTCTTCTATTCGGCAGGCAGCCTAATCTGAATAAACTGCCCCTCTTGACCGAGAGCGCCGAGCCCTTTGCCGTCAAACGTGACGTCCACCCCGGCGGCGTTCCCTATGCGCAAAAAAAAACTTTCTCCGCCTTCCACGCGACGCGCTCGTTTTCTTTAAGAATCATCTCAAACGGCTCTTTATCGTCAATGGAAACCTTAACCCAGGTAGGCTGATTGGCGCGCATCTCGAGCGTGTGTATTTTCGCCTCCGGCGCGGGAACGACCGCCTTGGGAGCCGCAGGGGCCGGTTTCACCGGTTCCACTGCCTTCACCTCGGGTTTCGCGTCTTTCGCCTGCGCCGGCGGTTTCGCCGCCAAAGGCTTTACCGGCGCCTCAACCTTTACGTCCGGCTTAACAAGAACCTCCGGAACGGCCGTTACCTGCTTTTCTTCCGGAACACTTACCGCAGGCGCGGCGACCACCGCCTCTTTCGCCTCTTTGCCGTTGAAAAGAATAAAATAAAAACTCACTATTATTATGACGAGTACGGCGGCTCCGGCGAAGGAAATAATATAGGTCAGGCGCCGGCCCTGCCGCTTTTCCGCGCCCTGCTCGGCATTGGCGCGGGTCGGCTTGGTTTTTTCTCTTTCCTTATCCTCGAGTTCCTTGAGATAAGCCTCGTACCGGAGGGCGCAGTCGTGCTCGTCGAGGCCGACTTGCCTGGCATACGCCCTTATGAAACCTTTGACGTAGGACGAGTGGGGAAGCTTCGCGTAGTCGTCTTCCTCAATCGCCTTGATGGTCGTCACGGACAACTTAAGCGTCGCCGATAAATCCGCGACAGCCATGCCCCTCAATTCCCTCTCTCTCTTGAGATATTCTCCCGGCCTCTCCATAGCCCGACGCCCTTTCGCTATTTTAGTAAATCCAGATATTCCTTGGCGCTTCTTGCCTTGTCGCTCTGCGGAACGAGTTCCATTACTCTCCCGAAAGACTGCCTCGCCGTATCTTTGTCCTTCCTGCGTATGGACACCAAACCTAACTGATAGTGCGCGTCCACGAAGTTCGGCGCGAGCTCGACGGTTCTCTTGAAGGCCTGAGACGCCTCGTCCGTCTTGTTCATCTTATCGTAAGCGAGCCCCATGTTGTAATACGCCATCTGGTAATCCGGCACCGCCTCTATGGCCTTTTTATAACTTTCGACCGCGTTCGCGTACATACCTTTATTGTAATAAGCCCAGCCGAGATTATTCCACGCGTACTCCGGAGTCTTATAAAGAATATTGCCGGCAGCGGCCTTAAAATGAGCGATGGCCGTGTCGAAGTCCTTTAATTCCAACGCGACCGCTCCGGCGTTCAGATGGGCCTCGGAATAATCGGGGGAAAGACGGACTGCCTCGTTAAACTCCTTCAAGGCTTCGAAATGCATCTTTTTCGCGAAGTACGTGAGTCCGAGCATATTGCGGTAGGACGCGTCGAGGGGTTTTAATTTGACGGCCTTCATGAGTTCTTCGAGGGCCACGGAATAGTTCTTCTCGGCGAACTGGACTTCGCCGGTCCTGTAATGAATATCGGCCTTCTCTTTTCTTTCCTTGAGAGAAGGGCCGCAGGACATCAAAAATAGGCACGCGGCAACAGGGAAAATAATCGCTTTATTCCACATAGACGGCCTCACTATATCACATATTCTCGAAATGGGTCAACCGTTTAAACTCGGAGTATCGCGTCTTTATGTCCTTAAAGTCGAGAGCCGAAAGCCTGTCGAGACTAAAGGACTCGACGTTAAACGAAGCCATGACGCTTCCGAGTATTATGGCGCGCCTTATATTTTCGTCGCTTACGTTTCCGGTCGAGGCGAGATATCCCATGAGGCCTCCGGCAAAGCTGTCGCCGGCTCCGGTGGGGTCGAATATCTCTTCGAGCGGATACGCCGGAGCGGAAAAGACGGAAGACCCGTTGAACATCAAAGAGCCGTACTCGCCCCTCTTTATTATGAGGATTTTAGGACCCATGTCAAGAATCTTCTTCGCGGCCCGGACGAGGCTCGCCTCTCCGGAAAACTCCCTTGCCTCGCCCTCGTTTATGACGAAGAGGTCCACCCTCTTTAAGACCCGCTTAAGCGCTTCGGGCTTGCCGCCTATCCAGAAGTTCATGGTGTCGCAGGCCACGAACTTGGGGTTTCTCGCCTGCTCGAGCACCTCGTGCTGGATGTCGGGGTCGATGTTCGCGAGGAAGAGAAATTCCGCGTCCCGCTGATTTTCCGGGATAACCGGCTTAAACTCGCTAAAGACGTTTAACTGCGTCTCTAACGTGTGGGCCTGATTCAAATCGTACTCGTACCTGCCCTTCCACCTGAAGGTCTTTCCTTCCTTTACGACCTTGAGGCCGCTCAAATCAACGCCCTTATCGCGCAGGAATTTGACGTGCTTTTCCGGAAAATCGCCGCCCACGACCGCGACAAGGGCGACGTCCGCGAAATAACTCGCCGAGGTCGAAAAATAAGTAGCCGAGCCGCCTAACGCCTCTTCCACCTTTCCGAACGGCGTCTCGACGCTGTCGAACGCCACGGAACCGACTACAAGTATGTCCATAAACTCCGTTGCCGGCCTGCCCCATGCGGACTTGCTTTGCAATGGCCTGTTTTTTTTGCGTAGGGCAGACCTTTAGAGCCTGCCCCCGCAATCTTAAGCGGGGGTCTGCTTTCTTTACGCCCCGATGTAACATCGGGGCCCTACATTTACCTGCATATACTTACTTTCCGAGATATTTTCCGAAAAAAAGCGAAAGGTCTTTTTTTGTTTTTTTAGGGATTTTTTTCACGTCGGTTACGACCGCGTACTTAAGGGCCGTGGCGCATTTGCACGCCCTTCTACGGCTCACCATGGGAGCGGCGTTTCTGATTATATCCTTCGCGATAGATACGTTTTTCTTGAGCGTCGAGAGTATCATCTCGACCGTTACCGGCTCCTCGGTCGAGTGCCAGCAGTCGTAATCCGTGGATAAGGCCACGGTCGCGTAGCATATCTCGGCCTCTCTCGCGAGCTTGGCTTCCGGGATATTGGTCATGCCTATGACGTCCACTCCCCACTTCCTGTAAGTCATAGACTCGGCCTTTGTCGAAAACTGCGGGCCTTCTATGCAGATATACGTGCCGCCTTTATGCGCGGTGGCGCCGGTCTTCTTCGCGGCGTCGTAAAGAACCCCGCTCAAATTGCCGCACACAGGCTCGCCGAACTCCACGTGCCCGGTTATGCCATTTCCGAAAAACGTGCTTACCCTTTTACTCGTCCTGTCGAAGAACTGGTCGACTATGACTATGTGCCCGGGCGCGATTTCCTCTTTCATGCTCCCGACGGCCGAAACCGATATGAGCCACTCGACGCCTAATTTTTTCATTCCGTAGATGTTAGCCCTATAGTTTATCTCGGAGGGGGTGAACCTGTGCCCGCGCCCGTGCCTCGGAAGAAATACCATCTTCACGTTGCCGAGGTTACCGGTTATGTAAGCGTCCGAAGGAGGGCCGAAGGGAGTTTTGACTTTAACCTCTTTTACGTTTTCGAGCCCCTCCATCTCGTAGAGGCCGCTTCCGCCTATGACTCCAATAACCTTATCGGACATTTGAAACTCCTTGGGATTTATGTAACTCAAGGCTTTGGTGAATTTTTTCGCCTTATTCCCTCCCCACTCGTTGGGGAGGGCAGGGTGGGGTAGCCTTGAAACATCAACCCCCCGCTTAATGCCTGCGGGGGCAGGCTCTAAAGGGTTGAGTTACGTCCGCTATTTTTACCATTATTCAAGGCAGTGGGTCAAGGGGATTCCGGCGGACGGTTATACTCCGGCGCGCCGGACTCAGCCCTTGCCTTTAAGCTGTCCGCACGCGGCCTGTATGTCCGCCCCCTTGCTCGCGCGGAGGCTCACCACGTACCCGGCGTCATGAATAAGTTGCTTAAAGGCTTCAATAGTCTTTCCGTCGGGGCGCTCGAACCCTGAGTCGGAAAACGGATTAAAGGGTATGAGGTTTATCTTCGACGGTATGCCTTTCAGAAGTTTAACGAGGCGCCTCGCGTCCTCCAAGGCGTCGTTCACGCCCTTTATGAGCACGTACTCGAACGTGATAAACCGCCTGTTTTTAAGAGGATACTCTTTAAGGGCTTCAAGCAGTTCGCTTATGGGATATTTTTTGTTTATCGGCATAAGGCGGCTTCTCACCTCGTCGGTCGTAGCGTTAAGAGAGACCGCTATGTTCACGTCCGATTCCCTGCCGAGTCTTTTTATGCCCGGAACCACCCCGGCGGTGGAAAGAGTCACCTTCCTCGGCGAAAACGCCATGCCTTCCGCGTCAATAAGCGCCCGCAAAAATCTCGACACCTCGTCGTAATTGTAAAGAGGCTCGCCCATGCCCATCAAAACCACGTTCGTTATCGCTTCGAAGCCCTTTACGCCGCCGGAACTTACCAAATCAGCCGCAACGTGCACAATGCCGCACATCTCGGCCATAGTCAAGTTTCTTCCGGCCCCGATGCTTCCGGTCACGCAAAAAAGGCACCCGAGAGCGCACCCGGCCTGAGTCGAAACGCAAAGGGTGAGGCGTTTGCCTTCCGGTATTAAAACGCTCTCGACCGTTACGCCGTCAGGAAGTTCCACGAGGAGTTTTATCGTGTGGTCGGAAGATTTACGGGTCTTCGAGACCCTTACCTTGCTTATATAATAACCCTCGGTCTTGAGCCTCTCGCGGAATTCCTTTTTTATGTCCGTCATCTCGTCTATGGCGAGGACGCCCCTTCTGAACACCCACGCGTATATCTGCTTCGCGCGGAAGGGCTTCTCGCCCATAGCGTCCATGAGGCTCAATAATTCTTCGAAGACCATGTTTTTGAGGTTCTTTTCGAGTGAAGGGGAAGGCATCATGATTTATGCACGGCGCCGTCGCAGAGCGTCAGAACAAAGCAGACCGAGGCGCCGGGGCACTCGCGCCAAGCGGCGCGGGTCGGACGAGGCGGGGCACCCATCCAACGGATGGGTCGGCGTATTTTTACATACGCCGCAACGACGAGACGAGGAGCAACGAAGGTATGCAAAGTTATGACGCTCTGCATGAATCTACTCTACCTTCGAGACAAGCCAATAAACCCCGCCCAGAACCGCGACAGCCGCGATAAGCGACAGTTGCGCCTCCACCTTCTCGGTAGCGAGGCTTATGATGAGTATCTTTCTTATTACCGCGACAAGCGCGACGCTTATGAATACCTTTATGGCGAACTTTTTGCCTTTAAGATGCCTGACCTCCGTGTCCATGAGTTCTATCACGACCCATAACATAAGCAGAGAGCCGAGTGTAGAGAGAAGCCCTTTTTCTATGTCGCCCTGATATATGTGGGTCAGGTCATAGACGAAAAGCCACATGACCATGACGCCCATTCCGACGAGTCCCATAACGAGCATGAGATTTAAGCCGTAAGAAAACCTCCCCGCGAACTGTATGAGGTAAGACTCCACCCTGTGGGAAAGAAAGGCGACCCTTTTCTCCTCTTCCATATAGGAACTCGTGAAGACGTCGAGATTGATGTCGAGTATCTTCTCGACCGAGCCGCAGGAGTAGGCCTGCTCGCGGCTGTCTTTTATCTCGCGCCTTACGACGTCCAAGAGGTATCTTTTCACGAAGTGCATGGCGGCGTTCACGTAATGGGCGGGAAGGTTTATCTTCACGTGCGCCATGCCGACCCGTTCGAGCTCCTTGAAATAACCGCCGCCGTACTCTCCGGAAAAGAGATTCAGCATCCACTGCCCCACGGCGTCCCTGTGCTTCTTTATGGTCTCCTCGTCCTTGAGATACCTCTGCGCCTCCTCGAGGTTTTTGAGATACCCGTAAAACGCCTCGACGAACTTATCCTTATCGGCCTCCATAACCGGCCGGAGTTGCCTAAGGTTATTGGTGTCATCCATGGTGAAGCCGTAATGGGCCTTTATGCGGTCTATCTTCTCCACGAGCGCTAACTCCTCCCTACTGTTTCGAGGGCGTTGAAGAAATACCCTATCTCGACCTTCGCCGTGTCGGCGGCGTCCGAGCCGTGAACGATATTGGCTTCTATGGAATCGGCAAAGTCTTTTCTTATGGTGCCGATTGCTGCGTCCTTGGGGTTCGTGGCGCCCATTATGTCCCTCACCTTTTTAACCGCGCCCTCGCCTTCGAGCGCCATTACCACGACCGGGCCGGAGCTCATGAATTCGGTGAGGCTCTTGAAAAACGGACGAGCCCTGTGCACGTCGTAAAAACCCTCGGCCTCTTCTTTGGAAAGCAAAATCATCTTCAGGGCGATAACCCTAAGCCCCGCCTTTTCAAACCTGCCTATAACCGCGCCGACGATGTTTTTCCTGACCCCGTCCGGCTTTACTATCGAAAGAGTGCGTTCGGACATAGCTTTTAAAAATCCTCCATGCGTGTTTTTTTGTTTTTAAATAAGACGAACCGCGCCGCTTGCGCGGGTGCGATTTTACGCCTAAGACCCTCTGGCAGGGAACCTCCCCGCCGGTTCAGACCCCTCACGTGCCGCCGAAGCCGGTTAAAACCTTAACCCCGTCAAGGGTCTGCTCGACTATCACCGGAACGCGGTCGGCCTCGCCGCTATAGAGGGACATCTTCTTAAGCGCGTCGGGGTTTTCCTTTACGTTTATGTACTCGACGTCGAAGCCTCTTTTGAAATAATCCTCGCGCGCCGCAGTCGTGTAAGGACACGTGTCCTTGCCGAATATAAGGACTTTTCTCGGCATAACCAAACCTCCAAAAAAATTTAAGTCAAACCGATGGTAGCACCAAAATATCGGAATTACAAGGGAAGAAGGACTTGTCTTTCGGAAAAGCGGCGGAACCTCTCACCCCTCTTTCAATGCCTCTTTAAGATACCTTCCCGTATGGCTTTCCTTGCATCTCGCGATTTTTTCCGGCGGGCCTTCGGCTATGACCATGCCCCCTCCTTCGCCGCCCTCCGGCCCGAGGTCTATCACGTAATCAGCCGTCTTCACGCAGTCCAGATTATGCTCGACGACCACCACCGTGTT
>DASRUI010000060.1:0-3179 GCA_035655515.1 Thermodesulfobacteriota bacterium | reverse complement strand
AGAAACGGCTCGAGCGGCAAACGCCCGGCAACAGACATGGCCTAAAAACGCCGTTAGATGAAAAACCAGTAAAATCACAAAGTTATCACACAAAATATTTAAATTGCCGTGCGCTTGAAAATCAATATGTAAATAAATGCTTGTCATAAAAGCAAACAAAACAACTGATTATGTAAATATTATACGTTCCGGCTATGTGCTTGTCAAGCACATTCTGTTTTAGTTTACGGAAACTGAAATTAATGGGCGCTTTTTTACCGGTCAACCGGACTTATGGACTCTAACGGCATATATTGCGTAATGCGGCTATACTTACCGGAAGGCCTTTCGTCATAACACTATACCGCTCTTGCATTTTTTTGTTGCAAATCTATCTTATATGGTATATTATAACCATTAAGTCATAATATGTCAAGGTTAAATACAAATGGTTATAGAAACTCTTGGAAATAGGATACGATTGGTTAGGGAAAAAGCCAGACTCAGTCAGGAAGAGCTTGCCGAAAAGCTCGGCGTAACTCAAGCCACGATAACAAGATACGAAAACGGACACAGGCTGCCCTGCGCTGATTTCCTTGAAAGTCTGGTTAAACTCTCGGGGTGCGACCCCGGATGGCTCCTCGCGGGCGAAGCGGAGATTACGGAAGTGCCCTGTCACGGAGAGATTCCGGGAAGCGACTATATACTCGTGCCGCGGGTAAGCGGCGAGATAGCCGCAGGAGAAGGGCTTGCGCCCGAGCCGTCGGTTGAGATACGAATCGCCTTCAGGCGGGACTGGATACAGAAGAAGGGCGACCCGAAAAACATGTCTCTTATCCGGGTTCGCGGCGACAGCATGGAGCCGACGCTCTTTTCAGGGGATACCGTGCTCATTGACCACGGCAAAAACTACATCGAGCCCGAAGGCGGCCTCTACGCCATGGCCGTGGACGGGCTGATAATGATAAAAAGGCTCCAGCCCCTTCCGGACAAGAAAATCCGCGTCATAAGCGACAACCAGAAATACGTTACCTACGTCGCCACTCCGGAACGGATGCACATAAACGGCAAAGCAGTGTGGTTCGGAAGGGAAATAGACTGATTGGATAGTCATTGCGAGTCCGCCATTATTATTGGCGGACGAAGCAATCTTGTCAGTTAAAACGGGATTGCTTCGGCGGATGATGCTCGCCTCGCAATGACATAAACAAAGGGACGGCGTTACAAAGCCTTCAAGGCCAAACGTCCGGCCCGCGCATAAGGACACATCGCATGAAAGACAAGAAAATCTTCGGCCTCCACAAAAACGTTTTCTTCGCCGGCCTCGTAAGCCTTTTCATGGACATCTCCTCGGAGATGGTCTATCCCCTCGTGCCGCTTTTCCTGACCAACGTCATAGGGGCAAGCAAAACGTCGGTCGGAATAATAGAAGGCATAGCCGAATCCACGGCGTCGCTCCTGAAGGTTTTTTCGGGATGGCTCTCGGACGCGTTGGGGAAAAGAAAACTCCTCATGGGCATTGGCTACGGAATATCCATGTTAAGCCGCCCCGCGCTCTACGCGGCGTCCTCATGGGGCGGGGTTCTTACGGCAAGGTTCATAGACAGATTCGGCAAAGGCGTCCGCACCGCGCCGAGGGACGCCATAATAGCGGAATCGACCGAAAGCCGTAACTTCGGCCGCGCCTTCGGTTTCCACCGCTCCATGGATACCGTCGGCGCCGTCATAGGGCCGGCGCTCGCGACTATTCTTCTTATTCTTTTTTTAGGCAACATAAGGCTCGTGTTTTTACTTTCCGTAATCCCCGCGGCCGTCGCCGTAGCCCTTGTCGCATTCCTCATAAAAGAAAAAAAACAGGCCGCCGAAAAAAGAAGCCGCGCCATTGATTTTTCCATTTCCGCGAATGGCGGCGAGTTCAAGCGCTATCTCCTCGTCATCGGAATATTTTCACTCGGCGCGACAAGCGACGCCTTCATCATACTCCGGGCCGAGAACGTCGGCATACCCACCCCGCTCATTCCCATCCTCTACCTCTCCTTCAACGCGGTTTACGCCTCTACCGCCGCGCCCCTTGGCAGGTTGTCCGACCGCGTAGGCCTCAAAAAAATGCTTGTCGCGGGCTTTTTAGTTTACTCCGCCATATACGCGGGTTTCGCCGCAACCTCCGGCGCGGCCGCTCTTATAATTCTTTTTCTTGCCTACGGAATATTCAAAGGCCTGAGCGACGGAACGCAGAGGGCGTACCTCGCAAAGATAACGGCGCCGGAACGCGCCGGCACCGCGTTCGGCCTCTTTCATACCGTATCAGGGATCATGCTTCTTCCGGCGAGCATCATAGGCGGGTATCTGTGGGATAAGACGGGACCCGAAGCGACGTTTCTCTACGGAAGCCTGCTCTCGATGGCAGCCGCAGTAATATTCATCCTGCCTTCTAGAAAACGCGAATGACGCAAAATTAAAAATTTTGAAAAATAAAAAAAAGCGATTCCGTCAGTTTTGTTTTCGTAGGGCAGACCTTTAGGTCTGCGTCTTTAAGCAAGACTAAAGCCTTGCCCTACTTTGCCTCTACTTGTCAAATCGGCTGACAAAAGCCGTCCTATTCATACATATCAACCCCGGGCGTATTTTGATATTTGCTTTCGCTGCAAACCCTACCTCTCAAGTTCCCCCCTTACGTCTCCGAAAAGGACTATGTCCTTTGCTACGGCCTTTATCGGCACGAGTTCTTTGTCGAAAAATATTTCAACGAGGCCGCTTGAGGAATCGAAAAGGTCTTTATCCATCCTCGCGTCCGCAAGATACACGGCCTCTTCTTCCGCCTGACCCGCGCCACCCGGCGTGAATGCCCCGCGCGCGGGCGCCCCGTCCTTCGGCGCCTGACGGATATGCAGGTCTATGTCAACCTCCTGCCCTTTGGCCTTGGGAAAAGTCCTTATCCGAAACCTCTTGTTCTCCTCCACCTTGCCATAAACCCCGTAACGGAAGTTATAAAAAGCCGCCAACGGGTCGTCGTAATAAATCCCGTCCCGCAAAACGACGTTCCCGTTGCCTTTTTCTACTCCCTTTTTCCATATCGTCCACTTAAGAGCTCCGGTATTTTTATCGAGCGTCGTAACAGACCTCTTTGTCTTGCTTCCTATGGTCGAATTCTCTTCGAAGACGAGCGTCCGAAACCTCTTCCCTCCGTCAACTTCTTCAAG
>DASRUI010000059.1:0-11990 GCA_035655515.1 Thermodesulfobacteriota bacterium | reverse complement strand
CCTTTAAGTTTCGCGCTCTTTACGACTATGTCGGCCGAAGGCTCGTCTTTGCCGTCGTTATTCACGACCTCGATTGAAGCGCCCATGTTCTTTAATATGTTTATTATACCGCATCTTGTGGGGTTTACGCCAACGCCTCTTATCGTAAGTTCAGAGCCTTGGGTTATGGCGGCGGCGACCATGAAAAAAGCGGCAGAGGAAATATCGCCCGGGATTTTTATGTAAGAGCCTTTAAGGGACTTTGCCTTTTTTATCCTTACGATATTGCCTTTTGTCTCGATGTCCGCTCCGAAGAATTTAAGCATCCTTTCGGTGTGATCTCTGCTCTTTTCAGGCTCTTCGATGATTGTTTCGCCTTCGGCGTAAAGACCTGCCAAGAGGAGCGCGGATTTAAGTTGCGCGCTCGCTATGGGCATTTTATAGTTTATGCCTTGAAGCCTTCCCCCTATTATCGAGACAGGCAGATACTCTCCCCCTGCCCTTCCGTCAATGTGAGCGCCCATCTTTCTTAAGGGTTCGGCAACCCTTTTCATGGGACGCCTTCTCAAGGAATCGTCCCCTGTTATGACCGAGTAAAAAGGTTGCCCTGAAAGAAGACCCATCAAAAGCCGCGTCGTGGTGCCGGAATTCTTGGCGTCAATGACGTCATCAGACTCCTTCAAGCCGTTAAGGCCAGAGCCATGAATGACGATATTGCCGTTGGATTTCTTTTTAATCGCCACCCCCATCTTCTTGAAGGCCTCGACGGTGGCGAGATTATCCTCGCCTTCGAGAAACCCCCCGACCTCCGTTATGCCGTCGGCAATCGAGCCTAACATTACCGCGCGGTGCGAAACGGACTTGTCCCCGGGCACGGAGAGAGCGCCTTTGAGGGATTTGGCGGGGAGGATCTTTATGGTTTCTTTATGATGCGCTTCAGGTTTCATAATAAGCCTGCCGCCTTAAATGGCTTTCTTCTTACTTTCGTCTGTCCGCATCCATTCGGGCAACGGCTCGCCGGTCGCCTCGTGATAGAGAGTTTCAGGGGCGATATCCACCTCGTCAGGCCAGCACAATACGCCTATCTCCTTATTGATATGAAATTTCTTGAAATACTCCATATCCGCGAAACGACTGAATACTCCGCCCATTTTTGGATAGTCCTTAAAATCAACAATCCCTCTCTTCCCGTTTTCAAAGGCAACCTCTATTTTGTAGCCTTCGACATATTTTGCCTTGACGACGTCGTACATGACTCGAACCTCCTTTATTTCAGCGGCTCTATCTGTAAAAGCGGCTTTCTTTCCTTTGCCAATTTCCAGTCTTTTGAAAGTTCGTCTTTATGAATTTCGGCCCATTCCATTACAAGCCCCAAAGCCCTTGGCGGCAAATAACCCTCCGTAACCGCAAAATCAGATATTCTTATGGCCGCCTTATACTCTCCATATCTTGCGTGAAAGTGCGGCGGGTTATGGTCTCGATGGAACATTGCGATAATAATCCCGAAAAATCTGCTTATCTCAGGCATCCCACACCTTTAACCCAACCTACTCGGCTTTTTCAATTTCGTATTTTAGTTTTTCTTTGACATGCTCAATAAACTCAACATGCCTCTCGATGGTATCTCCCCACTGACTACAAACACATATTTTCATGCCATCCCCGGTTACAAGCAACTCTTCCGGTTTCATAAAGTATCTTTCTTCGGGGTCTCTTCTTTTATTCCCGGCGTCTTCTTTTTTTTGAAAAACACCGAGCGACGGATGCAGTTTGTCCGGAAAAATTCTTTTCAATTCATCATATGTTGTATTAGGATTATCATGCAAATATTTTTTTACAACAGCTAAAACTAATCTTCTTTTGCAATGTTTTTCTCCATCAAAAAAATATTTTGAATTATCTCTTGCCATAGACATTCCTCCTTAAATAAGTTCAGGTTTGCAACATGAATCATATCCCCCCTACCTCTTCAGTGAATCCCGCACCCTCTTTGCACGCTCGAAGTCCTTTTGCACGAGTTCGGCGTTGCCGTCCTTTATGTGTCCTTTAATCTCATCGAGCCTTTTCTGGAACTCATCCAGAACCCGGAGCACGGCGTCCCTGTTCATGAGGCAGATGTCGCGCCACATCTCGGGAGAACTTGACGCGATGCGGGTAAAATCCTTGAATCCTCCTGCCGAATACTTCAATACATCCCCTGCTTTAATCCCTCCTGACCTCCCTTTCGAGGCACCCACGCCAAACGGCGTGGGTCGGGGAGGAACCGTTCCTTCCATGTCCGCCACCGTATTAACGAGCGAGTACGCTATGACGTGAGGCAGATGGCTTATTGACGCGAGTATTATGTCGTGCGCGGCTGCGTCCATGATTACGACCTCGCTTCCGGCGAGTTCCCAAACCGCCTTTACTTTTTCGAGCGCCTTATTGTCGGTATTTGACGTCGGAGTCAAGATGCACCTGCGGTCTTTGAAAAGGCCTCTTATGGCAGCCTCCGCTCCGGAATGCTCTGTCCCCGCTATGGGATGGCCTCCCACGAAAAAGACGCCTTTTGGCATAAGAGACTCGGCTTCCTTTACAACCGCCTCTTTCACGCTCCCGACGTCGGTTACGATTGAACCCTTTTTAAAATACGGGGCCGCGGTTTTTATGACCTTGGCAATGCTCAATACCGGAACGCCCACGACGACGAAGTCGCTGTCCTTGACTCCCTCTTTAACGTCCGTCGTATAGGAGTCTATTATGCCAAGCCTTTTGGCTGTCTCAAGGTTTTCAATTCCCCTTCCAACGCCAACGACGGTATCGCAAGCCCCCGCCTCTTTAAGGGATATGGCGAGAGAGCCGCCTATGAGACCGACGCCTATTATCGTGACTTTATTGAAATGGATTTTTTTCATCGACCTCTTTGCTTTTTACGTAGGGCAGGGCTTTAGCCCTGCGTTTTGAAGAAAAGACGCAACCCTAAAGGGTTGCCCTACGGAAAGGATAAAAACAAAAGTATTGAAGGCATTTGACTATCAGGGCTAAAGCCCTGAGTTACATTCCTGCTAAAGGCTTCTTCCCACGGCCTTTGCGATGGGCTTGAGTTCGCTCATGAGCTCGGAGAAGGTCTTTGTCTTAAGAGACTGCGCCCCGTCGCAAAGCGCGTTCTCGGGGTCCGAATGCACCTCTATCATGAGCCCGTCCGCTCCGACCGCTATCGCCGCCTTGGCGAGAGGCGCGACAAGATGCCATTTCCCTGTCGCGTGACTCGGGTCTATAAAGACCGGAAGGTGCGTTTCCTCTTTCAAGACCGGCACGGCCGACAAATCAAGCGTGTTTCTGGTCGCGGTCTCGAACGTCCTTATGCCCCTTTCGCAGAGGATTATGTTCGTGTTGCCCTGCGCCGCTATGTACTCCGCGCTCATCAAGAGTTCCTTTATCGTGGCCGAAAGCCCTCTTTTAAGAAGCACGGGCTTTTTAAGTTTTCCGACTTCGGTCAAAAGCCTGAAGTTCTGCATATTCCTCGCGCCTATCTGAATAATGTCGACGTTCTCCGCGAACATGTCTATGTCGCGCGGGTCCATTATCTCGCTTACTATGGGAAGGCCGGTTTGTTTCTTGGCCTCTTTCAAAAACTTCAGCCCCTCGAGTCCGAGCCCCTGAAAATCATAAGGCGAAGTCCTCGGCTTAAAAGCCCCTCCGCGCAAAAACCGTGCCCCCGCCTCTTTGACCTTTTTGGCGCAGTCAATGAGAAGGGCCTTTGTCTCGACGCTGCAAGGGCCTGCTATGACCTGTATGACCTTGCCGCCTATCTCGACGCCCTCCACGTTTATTATGGTCTCGCTCTTGAACTCCTTGCTTACGAGCTTGTAGGGCTTCAGAATCGGCATGACGCTTTCCACCCCGGGAAGCGCGTCGAGAGGGATGGACGTCAAAACCGCTTCGTCCCCTATGGCTCCGATAATCGTCCTCTCCTTGCCCTTGGATATGTGGACGGCGAGACCGAGAGATTTTATCTTTTCCACGACGTGGTCTATCTCGGCGTCAGTTGCTTCCCTCTTTAAAACTATTATCATGGTGAACGTCCCCCTTTTATTGTTTTCCGGCGCCACTGCTAAGCCTTAACTGCCTTTCCCGCCAAGACCTCTTTCAATGCCGATATGAAGCGCGCGTTCTCCTCAGGAGTTCCGACGGTAACGCGTATATGCCGTGGCATCGAATAACTCTTCATTGGCCTTACTATGACGCCTTTCCTTAAAAGCCCCTCGTACAAGGCCTGCCCGTCTCCGGCCTTAATGAGGAAAAAATTGGCCTCGGCGCTCACATATTCCATGCCGAGCTTTTCGAGTTCTTTATAAAGATACTTAAGCCCTTCGGCGTTATTTTTCTTTGATTTCTCGACATGCGCGATGTCGTCAAGCGCGGCCGTGGCCGCGGCCTGAGCAAGGCTATTCACGTTAAAAGGCTGCCTCACCCTGTTCATGTACTCGGCAATATCGGGCGGCGCGACTCCGTACCCTACGCGCAACCCGGCGAGGCCGTAAATCTTGGAGAACGTGCGGAGCGCGACGACAGGGAAACCCTCCTTAACGTAGTTTATCGAATCAGGGTAAGAGACGTCGTTCACGAACTCGAAATAGGCCTCGTCCATGCAAAGTATCGCGCCCTTGGGAAGTTTTTTTATGAGCGCCTCGACGGCATCCTTTCGGACTATCGTGCCGGTCGGGTTATTCGGGTTGGAGATGAAAACAAGCCTCGTCCTTTCGGTCAACGCGGCCGCGATTCCTTCCGTGTCAATGGTGAAGTTTCTTAAAGGCACCTTTATCGCAACGCCGCCGGCCGACTGAACGGCCAGAGGATACACGGCGAAGGACGGGTCCCCCATCACCGCCTCGTCGCCTTTATTGATAAAAGTCCTCACAAGAAGCTCTATGATTTCGTTCGAGCCGTTGCCCGTTACGAGCATGTCCTCCGGCACTCCTAAAAACGTCGAGAGACGTTTTTTAAGATAAAAACACGAGCCGTCGGGATAGCGGTGGAGGTTATCGAGCGCGCCCTTCAAGGCCTCAATTGCGACCATGGAAGGGCCAAGGGGGTTTTCGTTGCTGGCTAACTTTATCGCGGTTATGCCGAGTTCCCTTTCAAGCTCCTCGATGGGCTTGCCCGGAGAATAAGGCACAAGATTCTTAATGTCTTCGGATATCGGAATGTCGAATTTTTTATCGGCGCCCACAAAAACACCATCCCTTTGTCATTCCCGCGATTCCCCGTTTTCACGAGGACAAGGTTTTAAACAGGAATCCGGAAAAAGCATTTATAAAAAACATGGATCCCCGATAAAAGCACTCGGGGATGACAAGATAAAGTTAATGTATTTTCTAAACTTAACCTCTTAACTCCTCAAATCTTATGCGATTTAGGATAAGAACCCAGAACCTTTATAAAGAGGCACATGTCTGTCAATTCCTTAAGCGCGTCCTTTATCTTTTTGTCCGTCACGTGCCCTTCCATGTCAAGGAAGAATATGTACTCCCACGCCTTTGTCTTGATGGGCCGTGATTCCACCTTCGTAAGGTTCACGTTGCGCGCGGAAAAAGGCTTAAGCATCTTATAAAGAGCTCCGGGCGAATCCTTTATCGCGAACATGACCGAGGTCTTGTCAAAGCCGGTCTTTTTATAGTCCTTCTTCCCTATGACCAAAAACCGCGTCATGTGGTGCGGATTGTCCTCTATCTTTTTCTCTATGACGCGGAGGTCGTACAAGGCCGCCGACGCCTCGCTCGCTATGGCCGCCACGGACGGGTCTTCCTTCGCGAGCTGCGCCGCGCTCGCGGTCGAGGCCGCGTCCATTGTGGCCACGTTTCTCAAGTGCGCCTTGAGCCACTTGCCGCACTGGGCCAGGGCGTGGGGGTGGGAGGCGACCTTTCTTACGTCTTCGGCGCGTCCGCTCTTGTTGAGAAGCGCCATCGAGACCTCCAGCATCACCTCGGCGCAAATCTTAAGACTTGACGTTATGAACATGTCGAGCGTATGACTCACCGCGCCTTCCGCAGTGTTCTCCACGGGCACCACCCCGAAATCGGCCTCGCCTCTCTCCACGGCGTCGAACACGTCGGCTATGTAGCTTTTCGGCACGAAACCGCAGGATAAACCGAAGTGCTTAATCGCGGCCTCGTGCGTGAAGGTCGCGAAAGGGCCGAAAAACGCTATCTTAAGAGGCTTTTCAAGCGAAATGGACGCGCTCATTATCTCGCGGAAGATATGCCTTATGGCGGAGGCGGGAAGAGGCCCTTTATTCAAGAGCGTGAGCCTCTTATAAATCTCGCGCTCCCTCTCCGGAGAATACACCTCTTTATTTTTCTCGAGTTTGATTCTGCCTATCTCGACGACATGGCCGGCCCTCTTATTGAGCGCCTTCAAGAGTTCCGTGTCTATTGCGTCTATCTTTTTCCGTAACGCGTTTATGCGGTCTCCTTTTTTCATGGCTCAAAGACTTCTCCCGTGGATTAAAACTTTACGATAGTTTATTTTGCCTTAAAAATCAACTAAATAAGTGATTAGGCTGGGTTTTTTGGCGGGAGGTCTCCGGGGCGCCCGCATCCGCCTTAGGCGGACGGCGCGGGTCGGGCGGCACGGAAAAAAATAACTTCGGGATATCCCGAAGTTTCCAAGATTAAGCAGTTAAGCCCCGGCGACGGCGTCCCTCGCGTCTTGAAGGGCTTTGACGAAAGACCCCGAAACTGTCAGCAATTTTCTGTCCCTCTGCAAATGGGCCTTCGCTATCACCCTCAGCGGTTGTTTGTTCACCCCCGCGAGTATCGCGCGTATCCCGTGTTTTTCAAGCAACTCCAGCGCGGAAGTCAGATTCACCAACCCGGTCATATCCATGAACGGCACATTCCTCATGTCTATAATAACCACTTTTACTCCCGCGTGGAGATTTCTGATTCTGCCGATCTCGCTCATGGCCTTTTGCGCGGCGCCGAAGAAAAGCGGGCCCGCTATCTCGTATATGAATATCCCCTCCGGCAGCGGCTCGCCGTGCTCCTCGCTTTCCGGAGAGACAAGCCTCGCTCCGCCAACCTCGGCCATGCGCCTCATGAAAAGCACGGCGGCAAGCATGACTCCGACCATGACGGCCACCACCATGTCGAAAAACACCGTCAGGCCGAAACACAGCAAAAGCACCACGACGTCGCTTCGAGGCGCGATTCTCAAGGTGTGGGCGAAGTGCCGCGCCTCGCTCATGTGCCACGCCACCATCAAAAGAAGGGCCGCGAGCGAAGCCATCGGGAGATAACCCAAAAACGGGGCGAAGACAAACACCGCGAAAAGAATGAATACGGAATGGACGACGCACGCTATCGGCGAGATTGCTCCGAACCTTACGCCCGTGGCCGTGCGCGCTATCGCGCCCGTGGCGGCGAAACCTCCGAAAAACGGCGCGACGATATTTCCTACGCCCTGCCCCACGAGTTCGGCGTTCGGGTCGTGCGAGCGTCTGGTCATTCCGTCGGCGATCGTGGCGGAAAGCAAAGACTCTATCGCCCCGAGCACTGCTATGGCGAACGCGGCCAGTATAATCTCCTTTATAACCTCCGGCGACCACGCGATAGGGACGTCCGACGGCGCGTGGAAATGCCACGGCCAGTCGGGAAAAGGCAATCCGTGGGGTATGCCCTCGGGGGCGTAAGAGGTGGCGAAACGGCCCTTGATGGTGATGGTGCCCGAGCCCGGGAAAAACTGCTCGATAAGAATGCCCAGCACGGACGCCGCCGCGAGGGCAAGGAGCGGCGCCGGGATTTTCTTCATGCGCTTGTTGCCAACGATGAGTATGACGAGAGTTACCAGCCCCACGACGGCGTCGCTTATCCTGAAAGAAGGCATGGCGCCGTACATGGCGGAGAGTTTTTCGACAAAATGGTTCGGTGTCTTTACGAGGTCGAGGCCGAAGAAATCCTTTACCTGTATCGTCGCTATGACAACGGCGATGCCTGCCGTAAACCCCGTCGTTACGGGGTTAGGTATGAAAGAGACAAGCCGCCCCATGCCGGAGAGTCCCATTGCCATAAGCATCAGTCCCGCTATCATGGTGGCGAGGGCGAGTCCGGCAAAGCCGAATTTGGCGACAATCGGCACGAGTATCACGATAAACGCGGCAGTCGGGCCTGATATCTGCACGCGGGAACCGCCGAAAATGGCCGTAAGTATGCCGGCCACCACCGAGGTATATATGCCGTATTCCGGGGGAAGGCCTGTAGCGATGGCAAGGGCCATGGAGAGCGGCAACGCGACGATGCCGACTATGATGCCGGCTGTGGCGTCTTTTCTGAATTCCCTGAACCCGTACCCCTCCCTGAACGACTCGCGCAAAGCCACGCACAGACGGGCCCGTGCGTGGGTAAGAAAAACATCGCTGTAAAAGCGTTTGGAAATAAGTCTTTTCATGACGGATTAGGTAACGGTATTCCGAAGCGAAAGCGTCAAGAATATCTCTCCCTGAAAACTCCCATCTTCCTGAATTTTTCGTAACGGAGGGAAACGAGTTTGTCCGGAGGATAACCCGATAAATCGTTAAGCGCGTTCAAAATCGCGTCCTTAAGAGTCCTCGCCGCCGCGTCATAGTCCCTGTGCGCGCCGCCCAAGGGTTCTTTCACTATGCCGTCCACGATTCCCTTGCCGAGCAATTCCTTTGAATTCATCTTTAAAGCCTTGGCCGCTAAAGGGGCCTTGGTTCCGTCCTTCCAGAGTATGGCGGCGCACCCTTCCGGCGATATGACCGAGTAAGTCGAGTATTCGAGCATCAAAATCCTGTCGGCGACGGCTATTGCCAAGGCCCCTCCGCTTCCTCCCTCGCCTATGACAACGCTCACTATCGGCACCCTGAGCCTCGCCATGGTAAGGAGGTTTCTCGCTATGGCCTCGGCCTGTCCCCTCTCCTCGGCCTCTATATCGGGGGCCGCGCCGGGCGTGTCTATAAATGTTACGACCGGCCTTTTAAAACGCTCGGCTAACTCCATGAGCCTCAATGCCTTTCTGTAGCCTTCCGGATGCGGCATGCCGTAATTCCTGAATACCCGCTCCTTCGTGTTGCGGCCTTTTTGGTGGCCTATGAATACGACGGGCGTATTGTCTATACGGCCGAGCCCGCCGACTATCGCGGGGTCGTCTTTATATAGGCGGTCGCCGTGAAGTTCCACGAACTCGTCGAATACCCTTTGAGTATAATCGAGCGTATAGGGGCGTCCGGGATGACGCGCCGTCTGGGTTATCTGCCACGGGGTAAGATTCGCGTAGATGTGCTTTATGAGGTCGTCCGTTTTGCGCTCGATTCTTCTCAACTCGGCCGCGTATAAAACAGCCCCCTCGGGCGAAGCCAGCTTAAGCTCCTCGACCCGGAGGTCTAATTGCTCTATGGGTTTTTCGAAATCCAGATATTTTCTCGTCATGGTCTTCGCCTCTTTGTCTCCTATACTATCCTGATTTCGGTTCCCGGCATGAGTTCCTTTATCCTGCCAAGCGCCTCGTCCTGCGGGTCTATGCTCAACTCATCGGGAAGGCTTAAAACAACCTCCCTCTTGTCGGGATACAAGAGATGAAGAAAAACCATCGAAGGGCCGGGATTCTTCAAAAGCGCTTCCTTTAAGGCCTTGAACGTCTCCTGCTTTATGGAATCAACGGGCGCGAGTATGTGGGTTTTCCTCGAACGTCTTTTCTTCGCGTCCTCGAGGAGCATTATGTCAACCGCTATAATCTTGCAGTTTTCCGATTCGTCCCCTTCCTTGCTTTCGGCCAAGGCGTCCCTCTCGACCCTGCCGACCACGAGGATGGGATTTTCGCCCGCGAGCATGTCCCTCGCGTTGCCGTAGAGGTCCGAAAAAACTATGACCTCGACCCCGCCGTGCAAATCCTCTATCCGGACAAAGGCCATCTTGCTTCCCTTTTTAGTCATGGTCTCGCGCAACTCCGTGACTATTCCGGCTATCGCGGTCTCGTCCCCGGTTTTCCTGTCGCGCACGCTTTCGGTGGTGTCGGACGAGTAGAGCGCCATCTCTTTCTTGCGCGAGGCGAGAGGGTGGGACGTTATGTAAAATCCCAATGCTTCCTTCTCAAAAGAAAGAAGCGTCTTTTCAGGCCACTCCTCGATTGCCTTTGGCAAGGCCTTCGTTCCCTTGACCGCGACTCCGCCGGCGGAGAGCATGTCGAATATGGATGTCTGGTTTTTATCCTCCTGCTTCATCACGGCCGAGCCGGAAAGCTCGGTAAGCCCCGCCCTCGTAATGCCGGTAAAGTCGAACGCGCCGCACTTTATGAGGCTTTCCACGACCTTCTTGTTGGCCCTTCTCAAATCCACCCTGCCGGCGAAGTCGTCGAACGAAAGGAACTTTCCCGTTGCCCTCGCCTCGATTATCGCCTCTATCGCGGCAGCGCCGACGTTTTTAACGGCCGCGAGCCCGAACCTTATCGTGTCTCCGGCCACTGTAAAATCCATCGAGCTTTCGTTCAAATCCGGCGGCAAGATTCTTATATTCGAATCCCTGCACTCGCCTATGTACTTCATGACCTTGTCCGTATCTCCCATATTTATCGTAAGGAGCGCGCTCATGAACTCCGGGGCGTAATGGGCCTTGAGATAAGCCGTCTGGAACGCTATCAGGGCGTAGGCCGCGCTGTGGCTCTTGTTGAATCCGTAACCCGCGAACTTGGCCATGAGGTCGAAAATCTTCTCGGCCTTCTTCGCCGGAATCTTCTTATCCTTGGCGCCCGACAGAAACCTCTCCCTCTGCTCTAACATCACCTCGGGAACCTTCTTGCCCATGGCCTTCCTTAAGACGTCGGCCTCTCCGGGCGCGAACCCGGCCAGTACTTTAGATATCTCCATGACCTGTTCCTGATAGACCATTACTCCGTAGGTGTTTTCGAGTATGGCCTTAAGTTCGGGGGTTTCGTACGTTATTTTAGTAAGGCCCTGCTTTCTTTTTATGAAGTCGTCAACCATGCCGCTCTGCAGAGGGCCGGGCCTGTAAAGAGCCACGGCCGCTATGATGTCCTCGAAACATTCGGGCTTGAGTTTCTTCAGGAGTTCTTTTAAGCCGCTGCTCTCGAGCTGGAACACGCCGTTCGTGTTGCCCGAGGCTATGAGTTTATACGTGCCCTTGTCCGCGAGCGGAAGGTTTTCAATATCTATGCCGATATTCCTATTTTTCTTTATCGCCTTTACCGCCTTATCCATGAGGGTAAGGGTCTTGATGCCGAGAAAGTCGAATTTGACGAGCCCGATCTTTTCAACGTCCTCCATGGTGAACTGGGTCGTTACGATATTTTCTTTTTGCCCTTTATAAAGAGGAAGGTAATCAACGAGCGGCTTATTGGATATGACGACTCCTGCGGCATGGGTAGAGGCGTGCCTCGGCATGCCCTCCAGAGCCTTGGCAAAGGTTATGAGTTCCCTTACCTTCGGGTCTTCGTCAACGAGTTTCTTGAGCCTCGGCTCGTCCTTGATGGCCTTTTCAATCGTTATGTCAAGTTCGTTCGGCACGAGTTTCGCTATTTTATCAACCTCCGAGTAAGGCATGTCGAGGACTCTCCCGACGTCCCTTATCACGGCCTTTGCCTTCATCTGTCCGAAGGTTATTATCTGGCTTACGTTCTGGCTCCCGTACTTGTCGGTTACGTATTTTATTACCTCGTCCCTTCCCTCGAAGCAGAAGTCTATGTCTATATCGGGAAGGCTAATCCTGTCGGGGTTCAAAAACCTCTCGAAAAGAAGGCTGTATCTGATAGGGTCGAGGTTCGTTATGCCGAGCGAATAGGCTACGAGGCTTCCCGCGGCCGAGCCCCTTCCCGGCCCGACGGGAATGCTTTTGCTTTTCGCGTACTCTATGAAGTCATTCACTATGAGGAAATATCCCGAAAAGCCCATCTTGGTTACTACGTTCAATTCTTTCTTGAGCCTCTCGTAGTACTGCCACTTCAAGGAATCAACGTCCTCGCCGGATGCCTTCATGAAGGCAAGTCTTTTTTCAAGCCCG
>DASRUI010000058.1:0-14510 GCA_035655515.1 Thermodesulfobacteriota bacterium | reverse complement strand
ACTCCGACGTTCGGCAAGGGTTCGGTGCAGACGATAATACCCTTGAAAGACGGCTCGGCCGTCCGGCTTACGACCTCTCTTTATTACACCCCCTCGGGACGGTCCATACAGGCCAAGGGCATAGAGCCGGACATCGTTGTCGGAGAAGTCGTAAAGCAACACCTTAAAGAAAAAGACCTCGCAAGGCATTTTGAAGCCCCCGCGTCCAAAGAGGAAGAGAACGGGGACAAGAAGGTGACGGTAAAAGAGACCAAGGTGGCCGAGGGCGGGGAAGGGGAAGAGGATGTCCAGTTGAAGAGGGCGCTTGATTATCTCAAGAGCTGGATAATATTCCAAGAGACGACAAAGAAGGCCGGGTAAGCCCGCCTAAGGCGGGCATAAAGATGGGAAGAAGAGCGAATAAAAGAGGAGGGTCTTTCTCGAGAAAGTTCCTCCTCTTTCTTTTTTTTGCGGCCGCGGCCTTTGCCGTGTTTTTTTTATATCGGGACGACATAGACCCGGGCCGCGTTCGCGCGCCGCTGGATAAGGCCGTAAGTCCGGAGGTCACGGGGCCGTCCGCGCCGTCTTTGCCGAAGACCGGCGCGGTAAAAAGGCCGCCTGTCGTTGCAATCGTAAAGCCTTCGCGCAAGGTCGCCGTGGTCATAGACGACATGGGCGAAGACATGGGTCAGATAACGAGGCTTCTTAAGTTAGATACCCCGGTTACCGTGGCGATTCTGCCTTTTCGCGCTCATTCGAAGGACGTCGCAAATTTCGCGCACGAGGGAGGGTTGGAGGTGTTGTTGCATATCCCGATGGAGCCGAAGAACCTCGCGGAGAACGACCCGGGAAAGGGCGCTCTTCTGGTAAATATGAAGACAGACGAGATACGCTCGGTTCTTAACGAGGATATGGACGAAATACCTTACATAACCGGCGTCAACAACCACATGGGTTCGAGGTTCACGGAGGACGCCTCTCTAATGAAAGAGGTGCTCGCGGAGGTGAAGCAAAGGGGGTTTTTCTTTCTCGACAGCAAGACTACGGATAAATCCAAGGCGTTATCAATCGCGAAAAAGGCCGGCGTAAAGAGCGTTGGCAGGGATATTTTTTTGGATAACGAGCAGGATAAGGAATACATAAAGGGGCAGTTCAGGGAACTCATTGCTATCGCGAAGAAAAGGGGCAAGGCCATAGCCATAGGGCATCCCCACGCGGCGACGCTTGCCGCCCTTGAAGAGATGATTCCCGAATTCAAGAGAGAAGGGATAGAGGTGGTAAGGGTAGGGGAGCTTCTTGAGTAACGCCTTTTATCCCACGGGCGAGAAATCAAAGGTGTAGTTTATCGTAAAACTTTCGCCGTCCTCCATGGGTTTGAACTTCCAGAGAGATATCCTTTCCATTACCGCGGCTTCGAATTCCCGGTGGTTCATGGTGGATTTTTCCATGACCGCCTTTTCGACGCGCCCGTCCGGCGATATCGCTATCTTTACGGTTATCGCCCCTTTGAGGAGCGAGTTCTTTCTGAGTTCCGTGTTGTAGAGGTATTTAAGCCCTCCCGAGTAAGACCTGACCGCTTTATAGACCTCGGCCTCCTGCCTCTGCCTTTTGGCGAGAATGGTTTTTTCGTCGCGTCCGGCGAGGTTTTTTCTTTCCTTCAGCATCTCGCGTTCCGTCTTTTTGGCTGTTTTCCATTCGCCTGATATGTCGCTCGCCGGCCGCTCGCCCGCGCCCATGCCGGCGAGAGGGTCGTCGGAGGAGTCCGCGCTTTTGGCGGTCAGTATCAAGCTGTCAACGTCCCTCCAGAGCCTTTCGTTCTTTACGCCGGACAGGACTCCCTCTTTCGCGCCTATGACGCCGAGGAGGCCCTTGCCCCCGACCTTTTTGGCGAGTTCGGGTCCGGGTTCCGATTTTAGCGGCGGCGGTTCCGCCTTTTCTTTTTTATCGGGTTTCTTTTCTCCGGCTTCTTTTTTCGCCTCTTTTTCTTTGGGCTCTTCTTTCGGCTTTTCAAGCGCTTTTTCCGGCGCCGCGGCCTGCTTGGGGCTTAGTATGAGGCGCGCGAAACGCCGGGGCATGTCGTTAAGCATTTCGTCGAGCGTCTTTTCTTTTTTTAAAGGGACGGTGCTGAGGTAGTAGGCGAAAGACGCGTGGAGCAGGACGGATACCGCGATAATCGCCCGGAAAAACCGGTCGCGCGACATTAACGGCCGGAGTTTGTCTTCCGTTTTACGCGCGGACGGAGGCGCGGGAACGCTTATGTGTTCGATAGTCAGTTCCGCGTCCCCGACCCGTAGTTTCACGCATGTGCCGGGGGTTATGTCAAGGAGGTAAAGGCCGCGCTTTTTTTCCGGAATCCCGAGTTTAATAAGGGATCCGAGATTTATCGATTCGCCGCTCCTCCGGACTTCTCCTTCCATGCCTTCCATGAGGTAGAGCGTTTCGCCTTTGCCGACGCGCCTCAGAAAGACGTAAGACGCGGGGAGATAGGGGGCGTCGGATTTTATGTCGCACCCGTATTCTTTGCCGAGGGTGAGAGAGTCCTTCAAGACGGCGGTCTCTTCCTTTTTCCCCTGTATCCTGAAGCGTATCGCGAGTTCTTTTATTTCTTTATTCAAGGGACATCACCGCGAGCGAGATATTGTTGTAGCCCACCTGACCGCAGGTGTACATGACCTTTTGAAGGAGGTTGAATGGTATGCGCCTGTCGCCGAGTATCACGACCTCCCGCGAGAGTTCGAGGGAGGGGTTTACGCCGGCTATGAAAAGGGTTTTCTCCGCCTCTTTTTTAAGCCTTAAGTAAAGCGGCTCTATCATGAGCCCTTCCGCCGCGGCCGTGTCCGTTCCCGTCACGCGCTCGCCTTCGACGACTATATCCTTCGCCGTTATCTGCACGAGAAGCCGGGGTTTTATCGCCTCGGTCGCGGTAGAGACAGGGAGGCGGAATTCTTGCGTCGTCGTAACGGTCTCGCCGCTCGTTGAGAAAGAATGCATGAGGAATATGAGGATTATGGTGAACATGTCCATGAGCGAGACAAGGCTCAGGTAGGCCACGGCGGGAGATTTTTCCCTGCGCCTTTTTCTTGTGGGTGATGCCGGCATGGTTATTCCCTTCTACGTGTTCTCGCCGACCGAGACGAGCGGAAAAAGGCTTTTTCTTACCGGTATGCCGTTTTCCTTGGTTGCCGTTTCTCTCGTGGCGTCCATGAGTTTTATCACGAGTTCGTAAGGCGTCGCCGGGTCGAAGAGCAAGATCACTTCGTTCTTGTTAGGGTGGTTCTTTTTAAGTTCGAGAAGTTTTTTGCTCAAGAGTTCGAAATCGTATCTTTCGCCTTTTTTTTCGACCGGCGCGATGAATCTTCCGAGGCCTCCGAAGGTAAAGCCGTTCTTATTGAGCCTTACGGTAAGCACCTCATGAGGGGCTGACCCGGCGGTTTCTTTTTCCGATATTTGAGGAAGATAGATGTCTATCGCGACGGTCTTGGCGAAGACCGCCGTAAGGAGCAGAAACGGTATCAAAACCATGAAGAGGTTCATTACCGGTATCAAGTCCAGTTCCGGAGAGAGACTCGAGAGCCGCCGCCTTGCCGTCGGCCTACGAGGCATTGTCCCTCCTGTTGCCGAAGCCCTTTGAGAGAAGGTTTATTATCTTTACCGAAAACTCGTCTATGTCGTCAACCAGCCTGTGCGCCTTGGATTGGAGGACGGAATAGGCTATGAGTATCGGTATGGCCACGACGAGTCCGAACGCCGTGGTGTAGAGCGCGATGGATATGCCGCCGGCGAGTATCGAGGCCTTCTGCGTGGGGTCGGCGCTCCCTACGGCCTGAAACGCCTGTATGAGCCCTTGTATGGTGCCCAAAAGTCCGAGAAGAGTCGCGATATTGGCGAGCATCGCGAGGTATGAAACCCTTTTGTCTATGTCCGGTATCACCTCGAGCGACACCTCGTCCACGGCCGTTTGCAGTTCCCTTTCGCCTTTGCCGCAGTTTTGAAGGGCCTTGTCGAAGACCCGCGCTATGGGGGCGTCATGGCTCCGGCAAAAAGACTTCGCGCTCTCGATATTATTGTCCGCGATCGCCTTGCTTATTTTTTTCCAGAGGCTGTCCGCGTCAACGGAGTATTTGAAGAAGAGGCAGATAATTCTCTCCACCGCTATCGCCGCCCCCATCATGGACACGACGAGTATCAGGTACATGAACACCCCGCCTTCGCGCATAAACGTTGCGAGCATTTCCATTTGTTTTCTCCTTATTTTTCCGTCGTTATTTCCTTGAACGCCGCGTCAATCGGATAAAGCGGCTTTAAAAACTCGTCCCGGTAACTCTTATCCGTTATGTCGCCCGACCAGAGCTTCGCCTTTGGCACTATGAATATGACCCTCGGTTTTTCGACCGTGCCTTCTATTCTTATTACCCGTTCCGTGATAACGTTTTTTTCGTCCGCCGCCTCCATGCCCGCGGCTACGGAACGGCCGGCCGTAAGCGCCATCATTAAAACAAATATCGCGATAAATATAAAGCGTCTCATTTCTTCAGCCTCTCCTCGACGAGCGCTATCCATTGTTCCGTTTGAACTCCGTCTTTGTCCGCTGTCGCCATGTAGGTCTTGTAGCGTTCGAGCGCTTTCGCGTAGTCCTCGACGAAGACCTCGTATATTATGCCCGAGTTTCTGTGCGGCCAGGGAAGCTCGCTCCGGTTTTTCACGAGGTCTTCGTAAAAGGCGAGGGCGTCTTTCACGTCGTTGAAAAGAAATATCGAGTACGCGTAGGCCTCCAAAACCCCGGGATGCGCGTCTTTTAACGCCAGGGATTTTTCGAGTTTTCCGACTGAAGCCTTATCCTTGTTTTTCATGAGGAGTATTCCCATGTTGTAGTTGAGATACGGGTCTTCCGGGGCGATGGTGCCGGCCTTTTCGTAGAGCAGGAGCGCGCCGGACAATTCTTTTCTCGCGTGATAGAGGTTCGCGGAATTTAAAAGCGAGAAGAACTCCTTCGACTCTTCCTTCGCGTAATATTCCGCCGGAGGATTTATTACGACGAACTCCTTTGACAGGATGTCTCTTTTATAAAGGGCGGGCCTCAAGACGGCGAGTTTGGAGAGGGCCTTTTCGGCATAGCCGTCGTTTTGAAGCTCCCCGTGCTCGAACGACGCCTTAAGCGAACCTCTGTAAGACCTTATGGCCTCTTCTTCCAAGGGGTAGACTTTTTCTTCGAGGAGATAATCGTATTCTTTCAGCTCATCGTCCGAAAGGTCCCGAGGCCGGGACGAAGAAAGAAGAGAGTCTTTGAAATTCTCCAGAACCATGCCCATATTATAAAAGCCGCTCGCCATAAATTCCGCGTACCCGCTCTTTATCGCCGCGCCGTAGCCTTCGAGGAGTTCTTTCATTTTGGCCTCTTTATTTTCGAAGGAGGCCGTTACCGGGTCTTTTATCTTTGTCTCAAGGTATTCGTCGAGTTTTATGTTTGACGCGGCAAATGCCGCTTTCGCGGCGTGGAACGGGTCGAGTTTGTCTTTGGATAACGCCTTTAGCGCGGAGTAGGCTTTGTCCTCGTCGCCGTAGGCGGCCTCGGCCATGGCGAGCCTGTAAAGGAACGCGGGTTTGTCCCGGCCGCTTATGTGTCCGGCTTCCGTCGCCGAGTCAATGAGGGTTTTAAGCCTGCCGGGCTCTCCGGCCTTTTCCAGCATGTCGGATGTTTTCAAGAGAAGTTTTATTTTTTCTTCCGCGCCCGAGACGGCATGGGTCGCGGCCTTTTCAAACATCTCCGCCGCCTCGAGGTGAGCGCCTTTTTCCTCGAAGGTCTTGCCCGCCTCAACAAGCAGAGAGAAAGAGGTCTTTCCGGAAGGGTAGTTTGTTTTCATGATGTCTAAAATCGCGCGAAACCCGCTTTTATTGCCGGTCCGCAGGTATATGTAGCCGGCCGAGGCGACGGCGTCTTCGGCAAGAGAGGATTCTCTCATGACTGAATAGACGTATTGGAAGTGTTTGGCGGCCCCGGCGTCGTCGCCATTTTTGAGGAAATCGAGGGCCAGGGCGTAGTGCGCGTCGGAGAGTTTTTTCTTGATTTCGTCAGCGTTGCCTCCGCCCGAGGCGGACGGCATGGCGCTTTTATAGTAGTTGATGGCCGAAGAAAAATCCTTTTCCAGGGCGAAGATGTCGCCGGTCTTTTCGTAAGCCGTTCTTCCCGAAGGCGTTTTGAAGAGCGGAGTCAGCGATTCTCTTGCTTCTTTTGTCATGCCGAGGGAGACGTATATATCGGACGCCTTCGTGAAAAAGGCCGCTTGATTTTTCGGCTCTTTGAACATGGCCGCGTATTCTCCCGTAATTCTCTTTATCGAGGCCGCGGTTTTTTCGTCAGCCCCGGGCGGGCGGCCGTCGCCGGACGAGGCGAGTTCAAGGCTCAAGAGCGCGTTCAAGGCCGCGTCCTCGCCTTCGGGGGTGTCGCCGTAGGCGGCCATGGATGAAACGTATCTGTCGGCGGCCTCAAGGTAGCGTTTGGAGTCGAACATGGCCTCAGCGAGAAGGAAGCCGGCTTCCTTTGCCGCGGGGTCGTCCGGGAAGTAGGACAGGTAGAGCGTGTACCCGTAGAGGGCGTTTTGCATATGGACTTCGTTTCCGCTTTCCTTGGCAACCGAATGATAATGGCGCGCCAATTCCAGCATCGTCCCGGAGACGAGGTTATCCGTGTCTTTGTCGCCTCCGCCTAAGGCGGACGGAAAGTTTTTCCCGTGCCACGCGCTTCCCGGGTTGAATCCGGCGACGAGTTCTTCCTTTATTTTTACGGCAGAGGCCGCGTCGTTTAACGCGACGAGCGCCTTCGCGGCCCCTTCAAAGGCAAACGGAGCGCGCGGATGCTCGCTGAAGTTTGCCATGAAGAGACGGAAGACGGCGAGAGATTTTTCGTGCCGCGCCTCGCCGGAGAAGAGGTTTCCGAGGCGGAAGAGCACGTCCGGGCCGTAGGTTTTTTCCATTATGCCGTCGAGGAATTTTTCGGGCGCGGCGCTTCTCGACAGGGAAAGAACCATGTTGTTCATGGATTCTTCCCTTATGGCAAGGGCGGATTCCGAGGCGTTGAGTTGCGACTCCGAAGAGTCGAGGAGCAAGATGAAGTTCCTGACGGCGCCGTCGAAATCGTCGAGTTTATAGTTTATCCATGCCGTTTTGTAAACGGCCTTCGGCCCGAGCGTCTCGTCTCCGCTTCCCGCGACGGAGTCGTAACGCGCGAGGGCTTCCCCGTAGTCCTCTTCGTCGAAGAGGATTTCCCCGAGCCTGAAGGAGGCCTCGTTCGAGTGGCGGCTTTTCCGGTATTTTGCGAGGAAGTCCTCTAACGAGCGTTTCGCTTCAATGGTTTTTCCGCTTTCGAAGAGGGCGTAGGATATCGCGTAGGCGAGTTTATCGGCGCCGGGTTTTTTCGGGTATTTATCGAGGAGCGCCGCAATCCCCTTTACGAACTTATCGTGGTCCGGCAAAGGGGGTTCCTCTTTTATCCCGCCGGACGGGCGGAGGTTTTTTTCGTTCTCGTAGGCCGAGTATCGCGTCTTGAGTATTTCGGCGGACTCCGCGAAGTAGTCCTCCGTGAGCATGAGGAGCGTATCCATCGAGTATGATTCGTCCTTAAGGGAAATCTCGACGTATTCCGTAACGTCCCTGATGCTTTTGGTCTCAGGGATTTCGATCCTCGGCCCCGGGGGAAGGGTTTGGCAGGCCGAAACCGAAATGACGATTAAAATACAGGCGGTCGCGAAGGATTTTCCTTCGGTGAAAACGTCTTTTATAAGGTTCGGGATATTCATTGTTGGCGCCTTTTCCCGGCTGATTCCTTCCGGATATCGTCAATGAGGAGCGCGGCCTTCCTTTTTATGGTCTTTATGTCGTAAGTCATCATAAGAACCCTTTTGCGCAGGATTTCCGCCGCGTTGATGTTTATCTCGTCCGCGGCTTTTTCGACAAGTTCCCTGCCGGAAGAGACCTTTGCCTTGAGTTCGCGCATCTCGTCCAGGGCTTTTTCTTCCTCTTTTATCCTAAGTGAAGAAGCCTCTTCGAGGAGGGGCATCATTCGCTCTATCGGCAACGCGTTATTCCACGCCGTGGCGAAGACGTCGAAGGCTATCTGTTCAACGGGGCCTTTTTCGGTCGAGCCGGGGACGTCTTTCGTCTTATCTATGGACATCCAGAAAAGGGGCTCCGCGTACTTGATGTTATTCAGGTACCACGCGCCTTTCTCGCCGTCGAGGAGTATCATGCCGATTATCCGGCGTTCCTGCGCGCTGAGTTTCCTGTTAAGGGTTTTTTCCCACTGCGCGGCTATCGAAGGCTCCTCGAAGATTTCCTTCGGAGAGGGTTTCTTTATTTCGTAACCCTTGGAGGTCTTTTCCAAGGATTTGGCGGCAAGCCTTTTCAGAAGGGGTTTTATCTTGGTTATGCGCGTTCTTATTTCGGCGAGTTCCTCGCGCCGCGCCTCTATGGCGCGTTCGATAGCGTAGACGGACGCGTCTATGTCGCGTTCTTTCCCGTCATACGCGGCCGCCGTCTTTTCGATTGCGTCGAATTCGGCGAGGAGAAGCGTTACCGCCTCGGCGTCTCTCTCGATAGCGGCGTTCCTGAGGCTCTTTAGAGCGGCGTCCGTGTATAGGGACGCGTCTTTGAGAAGCGTTAAGGGCTTTTCCTTGATGAGCGCGTCTTTGCCGCCGAATTTGCCGTAACCGGCCTCGATTTCGTTGAATGATTCCACGGCCTCGGCAACGAGCCTTTCCGCTTCAAAGGTTTTGCCTGTTTTAAAGACGCAGTAGGCCTCGGCAAGCATCAGTTCCCGCGAGCCTTCGCTCGAGGGGTCGAAAGGTCTCAATCGGGCCATGAGGCGAAGGGCGTTTTCGCAGTCGTTCCTCTTCAGGCTTGACCACGCGCCCCCGGCGACGGCCTTATCGCGGAATTCGCTTTTCTCTTCCGCCTTGAGGAAGTTTTCCCCGGCTGTAAGGAAGTCGTTGTTCTCGAAGAGGAGGTAACCCGCGTAAAGTTTCATGGCGTTCGAGTCCTCCGCCCCGGCCGCGTCTTTCATGTCGAGGTAGGAGATTGCCGACAGGGTGTCGTTTCTTGCGAGCATAATCCCGGAGAGAAGAAGCCTCGCGTACGGAAAAAGCCGTGATGAGGCAGGGACGCCTTGGAGCGCCTCGACGGCCTCGACGTGTTTGCCGTTTTTGTAAAGGGCAAGGCCTTTAAGATACGTTGCCTCCGGCCCGGACGCGTCCTTTACGAGGCGCTCCATTTCGCCGTAATGTCCTCTTTCGTAGAGGGCTTTAAAAAATCCGGACAGTTCCGGTTTTGCCGCCAATGAGACGCCGGGTTCCGGGGCAACGGATTTATCGGCGAAGGAAAGGTTAACGTCCGACAGGAGTTTGATTACGAGCGCGCGCTCCTTTATGGCAGGGTCTATCGCGGGGTCGGAATCCAAGGCAAGTATAGACTTCGTAATTACGGAGGCCTCGAGAAAGTTGCCGAGCTCATAGGAGAACTCGGCATCTTCGAGGTTGTATGCGGCGCCTGTTTGAGCGGGCGCCGGCAGAGGCAGGAACGCCAAGAAAAGGAGATGCAACGACGATAAAAGGAGTTTTCTCTTGATTGTATTAGCGGGGCTCGACATACTCCTTACCGTCTATGGTGAAGAGTTTTCGCGGCACGGCGTTTATGGAGCCGTCTTTTTTGACGAAGAATATGTCCATGATTACCGGCTCGTCGCCTGCCTTGAATTGCCAGCTTATCTCTCCGGTTTGGAACGCGGAATCCGGGTCGGTCGAGTAGCGGTAGGCCGCGAAAATCCTGTGGTCGCCCTTTTTCAGGTCTCCCTTGAAGATTTGATGCCTTCCGCCGCTGTCCATCGCGTTGTTTTCGTCGGTCGTGTAAAGGTGGTTCCAAAGAGTGGCGCCGTTGTCTTTAAGCTCGACGGAGACTATCTTGAATCCTTTTTCTTTTTTCACGTAGATGGTGGTTTGGGTCAAAAGGCCGAGTATGTCGCCCTCCGCGTTAAGCCCTGCTTTGAGTTCGCGGAGCCTTTTGTCTATGGCCTCGTAGTGAACGTAGAGTTCTTCGATGAGGTCCCTTACGGAATCTTCTTCGGGCGGTTCGGCGGCAATAGGTTTATCCTGCTCCGCCGCTCCGATTGCCTTCGGCGCGAGGCACGGGAAAAAAAGGAGGCTCAACAAGAGAGCCGTCGCCATAATCCTCGTTGCCGTTTTATTTACGCCTGATGTCTTCTTCGTCATAGTGGCCGCGGGGTACGGTTAGTTTTAGCATAAAAGCCGGGGTATTTCAATATCGCGGGCGGACGGCTTTTCACGGGACAGGCACGAGGCTCGCGTATTTAGCGATAAGTTTTTTCTGCCCCGCGGAACGGAAGATTACGGTAAGTTTGGTCTTTTCGCCGTTTCCCTCTTTGGCCTTTATGACGCCGGCGCCGAAGTCCGGATGAGCGACCTTCATGCCTATCTTCCAGTTAAGGCCGCGGGGTTCCGAAGACATGTCCTCGATTGAATAGCAGGGTTCGTCTATTTTAGAGGGGGAGGCGTTTTCGAGCATGTCCGGGGTCGCGTAATACCCGTCTTCGCATGGTTCGTAGTAAGGCTCGGAAATCCCCTTTGATTCGCGCTGGCCCCGGCCCATCCTTCGGATGGGTACCCCGCGGAACGGGGAAACCTCCGATTCCCCGGCTTGAGAGACGGATGTCTTTTCGATGAATTCGCCGGATATCTCGTCAACGAACCTCGATATCGTCTGGAACCTTTCCGTCCCGAATATTGTCCTTACTCTGGCGGAGTAAAGGTAAAGGCGTTTCATTGCCCGCGTCATGCCGACGTAAAAAAGGCGGCGTTCTTCTTCGAGTTCGGCGTTGCTCCCGACGCTTCTTTGGTGCGGAAACAGTCCCTCTTCGAGTCCGGTCAGGAATACGGTCTTGAATTCGAGCCCCTTGGCCGAATGGAGCGTCATGAGGGTTACTCTGTTGGATTTGTCCTCGTAGTTGTCAACGGCGGTAGCGAGAGAGACGAGTTCGAGGAATTCGCCGAGAGAAGGCGCGAGCGTGCGCGTCTCGTAGTCCTTTATCGCCGATATGAACTCATGTATGTTTTCGAGCCGGTCGGAGGCCTCTTCGGTCTTTTCATTTTTCCACATATCGATGTATCCGGCCTCTTCGAGGAGTTTTACGGCTACCTCGTGTATCGGGGCCGCGCCGGAGAGGGCTTCCCTCGACCTTTCGAACGCCTCGAAAAGCCGCGCAAGAAACGGCTTTTTAAGCGTGCCGCGTTTCCCCGCTTCAATAAATGCCTCGTAAAGGGTTATATTGAGAGTTTTGGAGAGGGATTCCATTTCGTTCATGGTGACGGAGCCCACGCCCCTCGCGGGGGTGTTGATTATCCTCCGGAGGCTCAGGGAGTCCTTCGGGTTAATGAGCGCCCGGAGATAGGAGATGGCGTCTTTTACCTCGCTTCTTTCGTAAAACTTCATGCCTCCCACGACCGCGTATGGTATGGAGTCGGTCATGAGGCGTTCTTCCAGCACCCTTGACTGGGCGTTGGTGCGGTAGAAGACCGCGTAGTCCTTGTAAGAGGCGAAAGAGTCTTTTCTTAAGTCTTCCGTTATGACGGAGGCGATTCTCCGCGCTTCGTCGTGTTCGTCGGCGCACTCGGCGTACTTAACCGGCTCTCCGTCGGGATTTTCGCTCCAGAGTTTTTTTTCGTACCTCAGGGCGTTGTTTTTTATGACGGAGTTGGCGGCGTTCAGGATGTGGCGGGTCGAGCGGTAGTTCTGCTCGAGCCTCATTATTGTGGCGTCACGCCAGTCCTTTTCGAATTCGAGGATGTTTCTTATGTCCGCGCCCCTCCACGCGTATATGGACTGGTCGGGGTCGCCGACGGCGAAGATATTTCTGTGGCGTCCGGCGAGGGCCTTCATGAGTTCGTACTGGGCGCGGTTCGTGTCCTGATACTCGTCCACGAGCACGTGCAGAAACCTCTCCCTGTAGCGCTCCAGCACGCCCGGGTGTTTTCTGAAAAGCGCGAGCGGGACGCATATCAGGTCTCCGAAGTCGAGGGCGTTCATCTCGCGGAGTTTTTCCTGATAGAGCGCGTAGACCGCCGAAATCCTCTCGCTGAAAAAATCCTTATGATTGAGCGCGTATTCTTCGGGTGAGAGGTTTTCGTTTTTGGCCCGGTCTATCCCGGCCAATATAGCCTTGGGCTGGAAGGATTTTTCGTTCATGGAGAGGTCTTGCATGACGAGCCTTACGAGTTTCAGCTGGTCGTCGTCGTCATACACGGTAAGGTTGGATTGAAGTCCGAGTATGGCGGCCTCTCTTTTGAGTATCCTTAATCCGAGCGAGTGGAAAGTGCCGAGCCACAAGGAGTCCGCGTCGCCTCCAAGGAGCCGCCGTAGGCGTTCTTTTATTTCTTCGGCGGCCTTGTTGGTGAAGGTGACGGCGGTTACGCGCCCGGCAGGGACGTTTCGTTTCCTGACGAGGTGCGCTATGCGGCTCGTGAGGAGTTTCGTCTTTCCGCTCCCTGCTCCGGCAACGACAAGAAGCGGCCCGTCTTCGAACACGGCCGCCTCGATTTGCCTTTCGTTCAGGTCTTTAAGTTCGGGCATACGTATAAAATAACATAAAGCCGGAAGAGAGACAACGGCAAAACTTATGAAAGCCGTCATTGCGAGTCCGCCATTATTATTGGCGGACGAAGCAATCTTAAGTTAAAGTAAGTTAAAGGGGACGGTTCTATTTTAGGTATATAGAATGGAGAAGGTCGAAGAAAGTAGAAAATAGAACCGTCCCCTTTTCTGTCCGGGATGAAACCCCTCGCAATGACAAACAAGGGGCTTTTTCGCTATTAAGTTGCAATGCCGTTCGAATTTTGCTATTTTATGGCATCATGTCCCTTAACGTAGTGTTCGTATCGTCGGAGATAATACCATTCGCGAAGACCGGAGGCCTTGCCGACGTCGCCGGCTCCCTCCCTCTCGCCCTTAAGAAACTCGGTTGTAACGTTACTCTTTTCATGCCTCTTTACAGAGAAGTCCGTGAAAAAAAGCTCATGGGCGAATCCACCGGCAGACATATTCCCGTGATGATCGGGCGAAGGGAGGTCGTCTGCGAACTCTATAAAAGCGAACTCGAAGGGATTCCCGTTTATTTCCTGAGAAAGGACGAATACTTCGACAGGAGTTATCTTTATTCCATGCCCGAGGGGGATTATTTCGACAACCTCGACAGGTTCGTTTGTTTTTCCAAGGGCACTCTCGAATCGCTTTTGGCGCTCGGCATAAAGCCCGACGTCATACACGTAAACGACTGGCAGTCTTCCCTCATACCCGCTTATATAAAGGGCGTTTACGGTTACCACTTCGAAAATACCGCGACGCTTCTCACAATCCACAACATAGCCTATCAGGGGCTTTTCGATAAGGAGTTCTTCGACCTTACCGGCCTTCCTCAGGAGTTTTACGGTGTCGAAGGGTTCGAGTTCTGGGACAAGATGAGTCTGCTTAAGGGCGGCATAATCTATAGCGACATGGTTACGACCGTGAGCCAAGGATACAGCAAGGAGATACAGACCCCCGAGTACGGTTACGGCCTCGAAGGGGTATTGAGCAAAAGGAGCGACGCGCTTCACGGCATATTGAACGGGGTGGATTACGGGGTATGGAATCCCAAGACCGATAAGTTCATCGCGGCCAATTACGACTCGAAAAGCCTTAAGGCCAAGGACGCGTGCAAAAAGGACGCGCTCAAAGAGTATTCGTTGAAGCTTTCGGAGAATGCCCCTCTCATAGGCATCATATCGAGGCTCGCGGATCAGAAGGGTTTTGACATACTCTCCAAGGCAATGGACGAGTTGATGGCTCTCGATATAGGGATTATCGTGCTCGGCACCGGAGAGAAAAAGTATCACGAACTCTTTAGCGAACTCGCCAAACGTTATCCGAAAAAACTCGGCGTTAAGATAGCATTTGATAACGCCCTCTCTCATAAAATCGAGGCGGGGTGCGATATGTTCCTCATGCCGTCCCGGTACGAGCCTTGCGGCCTTAACCAGATATACAGCCTCCGCTACGGCACGATTCCGATTGTCAGGGCGACCGGCGGTCTCGACGACACCATAAGGGACTATAATAAGGGCGAGGGGAACGGGTTCAAGTTCGTCGAATATTCCGAAGACGCGCTTGTGGCCAAGGTGAAAGAGGCCGTTAAGGTCTATTCCGACAAAAAGGCGTGGCAGGCGCTCCAGAAAAAAGCCATGGCCGAGGATTTTTCATGGGACGTCTCGGCCAAGAAATACGTGGAACTCTACGAAGCGGCGATTAAGAAGGCGTCGAAGTATTAGTCCGGCTTATCCCCTCCTGCACAAAATTTACTCATCCCTGCCTTTAAAAAAAACACCTCTTTCAGGATTTATTCAAAAAAACCGCCTAAAAGCCGCTGGCACGGTATTTGCTTATGTTTACTATAATGGCTATCGTAATGAAGGCTAACTGCGTGAAGAGGGTGGCGC
>DASRUI010000057.1:0-4842 GCA_035655515.1 Thermodesulfobacteriota bacterium | reverse complement strand
AACGGCGGAATAACCTGCCACGCGGGAAAGATGGTCTCTGTCAATAAAGGCAAATGGGACAAGTCAAAAGGCGTTACGGAAAACCACAAATTCAACCTCGAATGGCTTAAGGCTTGCCAGCGCGTATTGAAGCCGAACGGGACGATCTGGGTTTCAGGCACAACTCATATTATTTATTCCATCGGTTTCGCCATGCAGGAACTCGGCTACAAAATCCTAAACGACATTGTCTGGTATAAGCGTAACGCCCCGCCCAACCTCTCTTGCCGCTATTTTACTCATTCGACTGAAATAGTTTTGTGGGCCGCGAAGAATACAAAGAGCAAACATTACTTCGATTATCAATCTATGAAAAAAATAAATAACGGCAAGCAGATGAGAAATGTCTGGGAGATGGGATCCACCCAAAAAGAAGAAAAGAAATTCGGCAAGCACCCGACTCAAAAGCCATTGGAACTCTTGAAAAGGATAGTACTCGCCTCTACGAAAGGAGGTGACTTGATTTTAGATCCCTTCTGCGGCAGTTCGACGACCGGAGTCGCCGCGGCCATTTTAAATAGAAAATATGTTGGCATAGACCTTGAGGAAGAATATCTAAACCTCTCGAAAAGGCGACTATACGAAGCGATAAGAAAGCCGGCCTTATTAGACCTTAGAAAAGTAGCGTCTGGCATTTAAGCCACGCTTGCGGAGTTATCGTGGAACGACAAGAAGCCATGAAGAGGATATCCAAACTTATCGGACAAGATCTTAGAAAACTTGCCGATAAGTGCGAAATGACCGTCTTTATAAATGGCAAAAAGAATAAAGGCTGGGCAGGGCATACTATCGAACGCTACCTGGGGTTGCCTTTGAATTCTTCTCAATCGCCGAACTTCGGCTCTTGGGAATTAAAGACAATCTCTCTTAAATATCTCAAGAACGGAAAGTTAACTGTTAAAGAAACTATGGCTATAACTATGATCGATCCTTACAACGTAAGCAGAACAAAGTTTGAAGACAGTCACTTGTTGATGAAGATGAAAAAAATGGTCATTCCTGGCAGGATCTGGGAAAACCGCGACGAAAAAAAGTCGCTTCTCTATGACGTACAGACTTTTGACTTAGACGATCCGGAAATCTACAATCAGGTAAAAGCGGATTACGAATTAATACGAAATACGATTATCACGAAAGGTTTTTCCGCCTTGACCGGCAAAATGGGTGTTTTTATTCAGCCCCGAACCAAAGGGCCTGGGCACGGAAGCACGTCACGGGCATTTTACGCAAGGACATCTTTCTTGAAGAAAATCTTCAATCTTCCTTAAAAAAACACTCCTGATTCTCCCCCTACCTCCCCGTTTTCCGTTTCGCAGGCTTCCCTGAACGCTCCTCCGACTTTCCGAAACGCGCAGGTTTCCTTGAACGCTCCGGTCTTGTAAAACGCTCCGTCCTCGCTGGACGCGCAGGTTTCCCGGAACGCTCCTCCGGCTTCCCTAAACGCTCAGGCTTCCCTGAACGCTCCGGCTTCCCCTGACGCGCGGGCTTTGTCTGAGCGCCCGGACGGGGCTTTGTCCTCGGCAACGGCAAAGGCATAGGCCGGGAGATTAAGCCCTCGACCTCTTTCGCGGTCAAAAACCTCCACTCTCCTAATCCGAGTTTGCCGACTCCTATGCCCGCGAACTCGATTCTTTTGAGTTTATTCACAGGATGCCCGACCCTCTGGCACATCCTTTTTATGAGGCGGTTTTTGCCCTCGGTTACGGTAATCTCTATCCACGCGTTGCCCTCGGTTTTTCTCACGAACTTTACGATGGCGGGCCGCGTTCTTCCGTCGTCGAGGTAAACGCCGTCGCGGAGTTTCTGGAGCGTCGCCTCGTCCGGAATATTCCTCACCTTGACGAGATATTTTTTCGGGACGTGATACTTAGGATGAATGAGTTTATTCGTGAAATCCCCGTCGTTAGTGAGGAGCATCACGCCTTCGGCGTCGTAGTCGAGCCTGCCCACGGGAAAAACTCTCTCCTTTACGTTGACGAGGCTCACCACCGTCGGCCGCCCCACGTTATCGGAAAGGGTGCTTACGAAACTCTTGGGCTTGTTCAAAAGAACGTAAACCTTCGGCCCCTTGAAACTTATAAGCTCTCCGTCAACGTCTACGCGGTCTGAGTCGGGGTCCGCCTTCGCGCCGAGTTCGGTTACGACCTTACGGTTGACCCGAACCCTCCCCTGAATTATCAGTTCCTCCGCCTTCCGTCTGGACGTTATCCCCGCCCGCGATATTATCTTCTGCAGTCTCTCTTCCGCCACTTGCCGATGCCTCGCCTTCCCCTGTCTCGAACTCCTCTCCGACTACCTCTGTTATGGACTCTATGTCCTTAAGCGTCGGGAGAGACGAGAGGTCTTTAAGGTTGAATGTCTCCAAAAATTCCTTTGTCGTGCCGTAAACCACCGGCCGTCCGGGTTCTTCTTTTCTTCCGACTATCCTGACGAGCCGTCTTTCGAGAAGGGTTTTCAGAACCCCCGCCGAATCAACTCCCCTTATGGCTTCCAACTCGGCCCTCGTGAGGGGCTGTTTGTACGCGACAATGGCGAGGGTTTCGAGAGAGGCCCTTGAAATCTTCTGAAGCCCGATTTTAAAGAGTTTCTTTATCCACGGAGCGAGCGATGGGTTCGTCCTCATCTGAAAACCGCCCGCGACCTCTTCTATGTAAAAGCCCCTGTCAGCGGTCTTATACTCCAATACGAGTTCGCCGAGGGCGTCTTTCACGTCTTCTCTTTTTTCACCCTCCAGTATGTTGCAGAGTTTATCGGTTCCCACAGGATGGTCCGCGGCGAATATGACTGATTCGATTATGGGCTTGAGTTCGTCTTTTGTCATTATAAATCTCCCTGTGGAAATAAATTTAACTTTGGAACTTACTGCATCTTACTAACTATTCCCCCTCACCCTACCCTCTCCCGCGAGGGGAGAGGAGAAAAAATTAAGGGAGAGGGAGTTCTTTTTTACGCCTGAGGGCTTGCTTCTCCCTCGGAAGCAACAAAGCCGCCCGGCGAAGGACAGTAAACCCTTATGGTTCCGTCCTCGGTCTGATTAAGACTTATCATGCAAAGTTTCGCGAGTTCGAGTATGGCCAAGAAAGTCACTATGACCTCGCCTTTAACCGCATCGGAGGGGAAAAACTCCCGGAACGTCATGCTCTTCGCCCTCGTGAGAAAATCCATTATATAATTAATCTTATCCTGCACCTTGAACCTGTCAACCGTTATGTCTATGTGATAGGTCTTGGGCGCGCGTTTGAGTATCTCGGTAAAGGCCCCGAGTAAATCAAAGAGAGTAACGTCCGTAAGCCCGGCCTCAAGCGGCTCTTCATCTTCCGGCTCGTCCGAAAAAAACGGCATGCCTCTTCCGAACACGTCCCTCCCGAGGAGATTCCTCGCGTAAAGCTCGTCCGCCGCGGCCTTGAATCTCCTGTACTCGATAAGCCGCCTCATCAACTCGGCCCTCGGGTCCGCGCCCTCCTCCTCTTCTTCGCCCTCCTCGGGCAAAGGCAGGAGCATCTTGCTTTTTATGTGTATGAGGGTGGCCGCCATCAAGAGGAACTCTCCGGCGAGTTCCAAATTCATGCTCTTCATCGCGTCTATGTATTTCAGATACTCTTCGGTTATGACGGAGACGGGGATGTCGTAGATGTCCACCTCGTTTTTCTTTATGAGGTAGAGGAGAAGGTCCAGGGGACCTTCAAATATGTCGAGTTTCACCTTGTAGGACATGGCATCAAAAATCCTTACGCGAGCCCCACGGCGCGCCTTACTTCTTCCATGGTCTTCTTTGCTATGGCCTTCGCTTTCTCGTTGCCCTTTAAGAGAGCGGCCCTGACCCTATCGGGCTCCTTGACGAGAAGCGCCCTTTTTTCCTGTATGGGCCTTAATTTTTCCAATACCTTCGGAATAACGGACTTTTTGCACTCTATGCACCCTATGCCCGCGCTCCTGCATCCGCTAACCACCCATTCGATTATTTCGCTCGAAGAATACAACTTATGGAAAGTTATGAATACGGGGCAGACCTCGGGATTGCCGGTATCCGTTCTTCTCATGCGCGCGGTGTCGGTCGTCATTGTGAGTATTTTCTTTTCGACTACTTCGGGCGGGTCGCTCAGATAAACGGCGTTATCGTAGGATTTACTCATCTTGCGGCCGTCCGTGCCCAAGACCCTCGCCGATTCGGTCAAAAGGGTTTCGGGCTCGGGGAAGACCGCGCCGTAAAAATTATTGAACCTCCTCGTAATCTCCCTCGTGAGTTCTATGTGCGGGGCCTGATCCTGCCCCACGGGCACCTTGTTGGCCTTGTATATTATTATGTCCGCGGTCTGCAGCACCGGGTAACCCAAAAACCCGTAAGTATGGATGTCCTTGTCTTTTAATTCCGTAAGTTGCTCTTTATAAGTCGGGTTTCTCTCCAACCACGGAACCGGCGTTATCATGGAAAGGATTAAGTGCAGTTCCGCGTGCTCCATGATTGAGCTTTGAAGAAACACGGCCGAGCGCTCAGGGTCTATTCCAACGGAGAGCCAATCAACGACCATCTCTTCGACGTTCGCGGTTATGCCTTTGGGGTTCGCGTACTCGGTCGTTAAGGCGTGCCAGTCCGCTACGAAGAAAAAACACTCACATTCTCGCTGAAGCCTGAGCCAGTTTTCCAGAACGCCGTGGTAGTGCCCTAAGTGAAGCCTTCCGGAGGGGCGCATGCCGCTTACCACGCGGCCGGAATTTACGGAAGGCATCCTAAAATCCCCCCGGCATAAAGGCGTTTATCGCGTAATACACTATTGGCCCCATGAATTTATCCAGCGCGCCGGT
>DASRUI010000056.1:0-22007 GCA_035655515.1 Thermodesulfobacteriota bacterium | reverse complement strand
GCCTGAGCCGCGGCGAGCCGCGCTATGGGCACCCTGAAAGGCGAGCATGACACGTAATCGAATCCGTTATTGTGGCAGAACTCAACTGTCGCGGGGTCTCCGCCGTGCTCCCCGCATATCCCTATCTTGAGTTTCGGCCTCGCGGCGCGACCGAGCGCTATGGCGGTCTGTATGAGTTTGCCGACTCCGTCCATGTCGAGCGACTGAAAAGGGTCTTCCTTCAGTATGCCGCTTTTTTTCTCGTCAACGTAGTCCGGCAAAAACCTTCCGGCATCGTCCCTGCTCATGCCAAGGGTCATCTGGGTAAGGTCGTTCGTTCCGAAGGAGAAGAACTCCGCCACCCCGGCAATCTTATCCGCGAGGAGCGCGGCCCTCGGAACCTCTATCATGGTGCCGACGAGATACTCCACCTTGACGCCCTGCCTTTTCATCACGTCTTCCGCGACCTCCCTCGTCATGGCGGCGAGGATTTCAAGTTCCTTACTGTCTATCACGAGGGGATGCATGATTTCGGGGAAAACCTTTATGCCCTTTTTCTTGCACTCGCAAGCGGCCTCCATTATGGCGGAGACCTGCATCCTTAAAATCTCGGGATAGGTTATGCAAAGGCGGCAACCCCTGTGCCCTAACATGGGGTTTGCCTCATGGAGCTTGTCAATCTTCCTCTTTACGACGTGGAACGGAAGCCCCAATGCCTGCGCCAGATGCTTCTGCTCGTTTTCGCCGTGAGGAACGAACTCGTGAAGCGGCGGGTCGAGGAGCCTTATGGTAACGGGTTTTCCTGTCATCGCCCTGAATATGCCCACGAAGTCGCGCTTCTGGAAGGGAAGCAATTCTTCGAGCGCGCTTTTCCTCGCCTCTACGTCCTCCGCCACAATCATCTTCTGTATCGCGAGACGCCTCTCGTCAGTGTCGAAAAACATGTGCTCGGTTCTGCAAAGCCCTATGCCCTCGGCTCCGAACCTGATGGCGTTTTCCGCGTCATAAGGCGTATCGACGTTCGTCCTTACCTTGAGACGCCTTACCTTGTCGGCCCATGTCATGAGGGTCTTATAGGCCTGAGGAAACTCCGGCTTTATGAGAGGCAACGCGGTTTTAAATACTTCTCCGGTGGAGCCGTTAATGGTTATCTCGTCGCCTTCTTTTATCACGGTCTTGCCGACTGTTATGGTCTTTTCGTGATAATCAATGGACAGGTCTTCGCACCCGACTATGCAGCACTTCCCCCACCCTCTCGCCACGACCGCCGCGTGAGAGGTCTTTCCTCCCCTTGCCGTAAGTATGCCCTTTGCCGCGTGCATTCCTCCGACGTCCTCGGGGCTCGTTTCTTTCCTGACGAGTATGACATTTTTGCCTTTCACAGCCCAGTCCTCGGCGTCCTTGGCGTTCATCACGACGCTTCCCGACGCGGCGCCCGGAACCGCCGCTATGCCTGTCGCGAAGAGTTTGGCCTTGAGTTCGGAAAGGTCTATCTTAGGGTCTATGACAGGATAGAAAAGCCTTTCTATGTCCTGAGTGCTTATGCGCAGTAAAGCCTCGTTTTTGGTTATGAGGCCCTCTTTTACCATGTCAACCGCCATCTTGAACGCGGCGTTCGGAGAGCGTTTTCCGCTCCTTGTCTGAAGGATGTAGAGTTTGCCTTCCTCTATGGTGAACTCTATGTCCTGCATGTCTTTATTGTGCTTCTCTAACTTTGCCCTTACCTTGTCCAACTGCTTATACACGTCAGGCATTATGTGCTTAAGGTCGCCTAAGTGAATGGGGGTGCGTATGCCCGCGACGACGTCCTCGCCCTGCGCGTTCATGAGGGCGTCGCCGTAAAATATCTTTTCCCCGGTGTTCGGGTCTCTCGTAAAACAAACCCCTGTGCCTGAATTCTCTCCCATGTTGCCGAAAACCATCTGCACGATATTGACGGCGGTGCCCTTAAGCCCGTTTATCTTTTCGACCCTGCGGTAGGTAACGGCCTTATCAGCCATCCACGAACCGACGACGGCCTCTATCGCGCCCCAGAGCTGGACTAATGGGTCTTGAGGAAAATCCTTGCCCGTATTGGCCTTGAAGACTTGCTTGAGCCTCGGTATGAGTTCCGTGAGTTCGGCCTCGTTCACGTCCGTATCGAACACGCGGGCCGTCCTTACCCCTAACCTTACCCTCGTTCTTGTTTCCTTTATGAGTTCCAATTCTTCCTCGAACTTCTCCCTCGCCACACCCATGGCAGTCGAGCCGTACATGGTTATGAAACGCCTGTAGGCATCCAAGACGAAACGCCTGTTATTGGTCTTTTTAGCGAGCCCCTCGACGCTTTTGTCGTTAAGCCCGAGGTTAAGGATGGTCTCCATCATGCCGGGCATGCTTCTTGCCGCGCCGCTTCTTACCGAGACAAGGAGAGGGTCGTTCGGGTCGCCGAGTGTTTTATTGACGAGTTTTTCAAGGCGCTTGAGGTTCTTTTCGACCTCTTGCTTAAGGCCGGAGGGGTATTTTTTGTTATTTTTATAATACGCGTCGCAGACCTCGGTGGTTATGGTAAAGCCGGCCGGAACCGGAAGCCCGACGTTCGTCATCTCGGCCAGACCCGCGCCTTTTCCGCCGAGGAGTTCCTTCATGTCCGACCTTCCCTCGGCTCTTCCGTTGCCGAAGAAGTAAACATATTTCTTTTTAGCCATACATTCCTCCGAAATCTTTATGATCTGTCATCCCCGTCCGCCTGAGGCGGACCATTTTGTCATTCCCGAAATCGCCCCTTCTTGTCATTCCCGCGGTGTTTTGAGCGGGAATCCAGAAAAGACGCTTATAAAAAGAACTGGTTCCCCGCTTAAGATTGCGGGGACAAGCTTTTGAGCGGGAATCCAGAAATTCTTTTAACTCCCTCTCCCTTTTTAATTTTTTCTCCTCTCCCCTTGTGGGAGAGGGTAGGGTGAGGGGTAAGGAAATGGTTGGAGTAATTAGAAAATTCAATCCCCGTATTCATGGGATACGTGAGTATAAAAGGTTAACAAAAAAACCCGAAAAAGTCATCAGAGAAATTATAACGAGGGAATGGGGAATGTGAACTAAGGTTACAGTACGGACCGATTCTATTTGAATGTGATTTTATAAATTCTATCAAATGAGTAATTCCCCGCCCAAAAATTTTTTCCGTCCCAAGTCATGCCGCTAAAATAATCCAGCGTATGCCCCTGTACGCTTCCGTATGCCTTAAGCACAGTCAAATTATCATCCATTCTATGCTTATAAAAAGCATCATTGAACGTATCGTAAGACCATAAATTTTCACCATCCCATGCCAATCCTTGACATCTTGCCCCGGGTGCCTTGAACGTTTCTGCAATTTCCCAATCACCTTCATGATTACGCTGCATTTTGTATATAAAAGAACCCTCTCCCGAAACCCTCGTATGTTGTCCGCTTGATACCCATAAATGTCCGTCAATCCACGTTAAGGCGTCTATGCTTTTTCTATCACCTAAGAATAGTCTTTCTATTCCTTCTACCTTTAATTTCAGCGAATCTCCCTGCGTAACAGGTTTAAATCTGACAAGATATAACTCCACCTTGTTGAAATCGACCTGCTTGGAACCTATCGTCAAAAAATATTCCCCGTCCCAAGCAAAAGAACCGTACCCGTGCGTGATGTTAACCTTAGCGCCTTCGAGAAGAAAATCCCCTGTTATAGATAAATATGTATCCATTGAATGAGAATAAAAACCGCGGTTTACGCCGGCTGAGGACATTGTCCAAATAGTATTCCCATCCCAGGCAACGCCAACGGGACGTCCTGGTGGATAAACATAACTCTCCATATTTATCTGAGAATCCGTAATCACATTAGATACTTCTTTTTTTCTTTTTTCACTCGCCTCTAAAACCTTATACTTTATCAATCCGTCTGTGTTTAAAGTCCAGAAATATTGACCATCATAAGCCAAACCGCCTATTGATTGCTGGAAATTTTCCATCGGAAAATGTTTTATCTTTCCGTCAACTATTTCGACAAATTTATTTCTTATGGTATCCACTAAAAAAATTCTTCCTTCAACTATAGCTAATGCCTGCAACCTCATCTCCAAATTTATTTCATCTGCTTTAACTATCTCATCGGATCCTTTGATTTTATAATGCATAAGGCTCTTGCTATAGCCCCCTGTATACAAATCTTCTCTGTCAATAGCCATGGCATAAGGATATGTATCGGCGCCTTCGACATTAAATATGCGCTCTACCACGAAAATATCGCCTAATTGATTAAATCTTACAATCTTCCCATCCCCCATCGTTGCAACCCACATATGGGACCCGTCCCACCCCATGGCGGAAATTTTACCAATTTCAAGGTTGTATATATTTTCAACCCTCGCGCTGTCTCCGGTATTTATCCGATAAACTTTACTCTCATATGTACCTATAAGAAGATTTTTACCATCCCAAATCATATCAAAGTATTGAGAATTTTCAAGAAACGGAAGATGATATCTTGAAATTTCTCTTAACGTAAATACGGGGGGCAATTCTTTCTGATCGTCAATTCTCCAGAGCCCGCGTTCCGCAATAAATGTGCCACAGCCTGCACAAAGCAGTAGCAAAAGACAAGTTAGATAGGCTTTATGGAATATACTGCACCTAAACATTTACAACCTCGTCATTTAACGAATATGCAGATAAACATCTCGGATTCCAATCTCTCAATAATCCCGAAAACACCATACTTAATTCCGTTCACCCTTCGATAGTTCGACAAGCTCACTACTCAGGGCGAACGATTTTCCCCCGCACCCCACCCTGCCTCCCCTTGTAAAGGGGAGGAGAAACAATCTACCTCAAACTCCCGGTAATCTCCCCCACCCTCTTAATAGAATGTCTTTTCATATAATCTTCAATTCCTTCGAGCACTTTAATAGAGGCCTCAGGGTCGAGGAAGTTGGCCGTGCCGACCTGAATCGCGGACGCTCCTGCTATCAGGAATTCCAAGGCGTCGTTCGCCGTGACTATTCCGCCTATTCCTATAATCGGCGTTTTCGCCACTTTAGCCGCCTCGTAACACATCCTCACGGCTATTGGCCTTATTGCAGGGCCTGAAAGGCCTCCTGTTATGGTCGTAAGAATCGGACGCCTTTTCTCCACGTCTATGGCCATGCCGGGGATTGTGTTTATCAGGGATATGGAATCTGTCCCCGCCTCCTCGACCGCCCTTACCATTACCTTTATGTCGGAGACGTTCGGGGAGAGTTTTGTCATGAGATGAAGTCTTGTCGCTTTCCTCACTATCTCGACGACCTTGGCCGCCTCAAGAGGGTCAACGCCGAAACTCATGCCGCCTTTTTTAACGTTCGGACAGGAGATGTTTATTTCAAGGCCGGATACGCCCTCGGCTCCGTCGAGCCTCCGTGCCACCTCGGCGTACTCGTCAAGGGTTTCGCCGAATATATTTGCTATGACTTTTGTTTTGAGTTTTCTGAGTTTCGGGAGTTTTTCGTTTATAAAGGCCTCGACCCCCACGTTTTGAAGGCCTATGGCGTTAAGCATTCCGCAGGGCGTTTCCACGATGCGCGGAGGCGGGTTGCCCTGTCTCGGCTTTAAAGAAAGCCCCTTCACGACGACCCCTCCGAGCCGTCCCACGTTCATGTGAGGAGAGAACTCGACTCCGTAACCAAAGGTGCCGGAGGCCGTCATCACGGGATTCTTGAGTTTAAGCCCGTTCAGGTTTACGCTTAAATCTAAAGTCTTTCCCATTCAATGACCTCGCTTTTAAAAACAGGGCCGTCCGAGCAGACCATGTCATAGCCTTTATTAATCTCAATGCCTCCGTTGCATCTTGAAACCAAAACCGCGCATCCGAGGCACACGCCTATTCCGCACGCCATGCCTCGCTCGAGAGAGACATAGGATTTTACTCCATGCTCCGCGCTCACGCGGCTTACCTCTTTTAACATCCCGATTGGACCGCACGCGTAAACGACCGTACCTTTCTTCAACTCCTCTTCGAGAAGAGAAGTAACAAATCCCTTTTTACCGATAGAACCGTCTTCTGTCGAGACCTTTACCTTTACTCCTATTTTCTTGAAATCAGCCGCTATCTTAAGCTCTTTTGAGTTTCTCGCTCCGTAAAGAAGCGTTACGGAAATATTCTTTTTAATCGCGTTTTTCGCCAAGAGATAAAACGGCGCGACCCCGACTCCTCCGGCCACCATCACGAGGTTCTCTTTTGCCGAAGGCACAGGGAAGCCGTTCCCCAATGGGCCTAAGACGTCAACAGTATCTCCGGGCATGAGCCCCGACATGATTGACGTGCCTTTGCCGACGACGCGATAAAAAATCTCGACTCCTTCATTACCCTGAAACACATCAAAAACCCCGAAAGGCCGCCTGAGAAGCGGGTCAAAAGAATCCGTAATCCTGAGCATGACGAACTGCCCGGGTTTGACGTTGCCGTGCCTCCACTTAAGCGCCATTCTGTAGAAACCGGCTCCAACGCTTTTATTATGTATGATGATTGCCTTAGGCATAACGACAAAAACTCCAGTCTATCAAGAAAAGGCCGAGGCATTTTTCGGGGCAAACGCCGGGGCGCCCGCCCCATAGGGCGGGTCGTGAGCCAAAGACAAGGAAAAATCGGCTGGACAAAACGGAGCATACCTTTTTGGGTATGTGAGTATTTAGACAGCCGGTTTTGACACAGTATTTGGCCAAAGATTGCGTTTGCCCTCCCTACTGCTCAAACTCATCCATATCCAGCATCATCACTATCGCGTCTTCGTTTCCGTAATACTTCTTTCTTACGTAAACTCCCTTGAAACCGAACCTGTCGTAAAGTTTCTTTGCCGATTCGTTCGACGTCCTCACCTCGAGGTAGGCCTCTTTAACGCCTTTTTCGAGCATGAATACCAAAGAAAACGAAAGAAGCCTTTTCCCGAGCCCCCTGTTCCTCATCTCCGGCTTAACGGCTATGTTAAGGATATGGGCTTCGTCGGCCACTATCCAGAACACTATGTACCCGGCAAGCATTTCCCTGCCGTCCAAAACCGCCTTTTCGACGAAACAGTAGGATATGGGGCTTTTGAGTTCTTTTTCGAAAAATTCCCTGAGCCAGGGACGAGGGAATGACGCGTTCTCTATTTCCATGACAACGTCTATGTCGAACGAAGTCATGGGAAGTATCTTAATGGACGCGGGAATGCGCATATATACGGACGTTTTATTTTTCGTTGACCGTGAATATCAGGTGCCAGAAATCCGCCTTACGGAGCTTATAAACGCTTTTCACCTTAAGGCCGCTCCTGTCGAGAAACTCGTCCATACAGAGGTCCGACCTCCAGCCTATCATCTTGCTCACCGGATTGAAGACCTTCTGAAAACCCGCGACCATCTTGTTTCTGCTTTTAAAATGGTTCACTATGACGATGTTGCCGCCCTTCTTGCAAACCCTCTTGGCCTCGGATATGACCTTATACGGATCCGGCACCACGCTTACCACGTGAGATATGAAGACGTTGTCGAACGCGTCGTCGTCGAAGGCGAGTTGCATGGCGTTCATCTCGAAAAGCTCGACGTTTTTAAGGCCCAAGTCCGCGACCTTCTGCTTGGCCTGCTTGAGCATCTCGCTCGAGAGGTCTATGCCCACGACCTTGCAATCGCGGGGGAAGACGTCAAGGGAAAGGCCCGTCCCGACGCCCACGTCAAGCACGATTGAACCCGGAGTTATGTTCATGCGGCCTATGGCGTGCCTTATCCTCGGATAAAAAAATCTTTTGAAAAGCGCGTCATATACCGCCGAATACCCGTTATATATCCTTTTTACCGCGTCCGTCTCCAAATCGAAACCCCTCTATGAAAGATTCTTTACGTAAACCAGCTTATCGTCGCCGGGCTTGAAAAAATCCTTCAACACGGCCTCCTTGGCAAAACCGGCGCCTTCGTAAAATCCCCTCGCCGCCTCGTAAGTCGAAAGGCTCGACGTCTCGACGACCATCTTCCTCGCGCCGGCCTTATGCAACAAGGCCTCGATATGCCTCATGAGGAGCTTTCCCATGCCCTTGCCCCTTTGCTTGGGGTCCACTATTACCCAGTAAACGTCATACACCCCGGTTGCTATGCCGTCCGCGCCGTAGCACGCGTAACCGAGCGGCGCTCCCTTGTCCGCGGCGCAGACGAACCTGTAATCGCCTTTATCCCTGCCGGACAGATAGGCTTCGAGAAGCTCTATGGCGCAAGAAACTTCGGCTTGGGTCAGGTTCTCCGTCCTTTTGATAATGGATATTATAGCAGTTTTGTCCTTTTTTTCTACCTCTCTTACCGATAATCCCATAGCCCCGTCCGTCCCGATAAAACACCCGCGGATTTACTATTGATACCTGCGTTCCGCGAGGCCTATTATTTCCGCGATGAAGTCCGCGTAGCCCAAGCCGTGAGCCTTGGCCGCGCGGGCAAGTCCGGCGTCAACCGAAATATCCGGGTTCGGGTTTACCTCAAGCACCCTTATGCCGCCGTCCGAGGCGAGCCTCATGTCAACCCTCGCGTAGTCCCTGCAATCGAGCGCCGCGTAAGCCAATAACGCCGCGCTCGATAAGCGTTCTTTGAGTTCTTCCGGCACGTTCGCCGGGCAAACCGGAGGCGTCGCCATATAAAAAGGACTTTTTTCTATCCACTTCGCCTCATAGCCGCAAACCTTGGCCACGCCCGGCGGATAATTAGAATAATCTATCTCGGAGGGAGGAAACGCCCGGGCGTCATTCCCCTTGCCTATGACGGACACGTTGAATTCCCTGCCCGGAACGTACTCTTCTATGATGGCGCTTTGCTTATGATTAACGAGCACCCGCTTCACCGCCCGTTCGAGGCTTGGGCCGTCGCCGACCACCGAGTCGGCGTTTATGCCGATGCTCGCGTCCTCCGAAACAGGCTTTACTATGAGGGGAAAACAAAGGCCTTGGGGAAGCCCTGAAACAGGCGTATCGGCTATGACATAAGACGCCGTCGGCACGCGCGCGTTTTTAAGTATGGCCTTTGCCCAGCCCTTATTCAAAGCCACTCCGAGCGTAAGAGCGGAATTGCCCGTGAACTTGACCCCGTAGAGTTCGAGAAGAGCGGCCACGTTCATCTCAAAGGCGCTTTTCTCGAATGCCCCCTCGCAGAGGTTGAAAACCATGTCGCAATCCGGAGCGGTAACTTCCTTTAAAAACCAATCGAGGTTCCCGTTGCGAAGCGGCGTGAAAACGGTCTTGAAACCCTTGCCGCAAAGCGCCTCGCTCACGGCCTTCGCGGTATCGCCGACGTCTCCGAAGACGATATCCTCGCCTTTGTAATTCACGCGCTCCGGGCCGTCGTCATTATAAATAATCCTTACCTTTTCAACCTTCATATGCCGTGCCTTTTCCTCGCGCAATCCAAAACCTCGTTTACGAGTTCCGCGAAGCCCATGCCCGCGGCCCTCGCGGCCTTTGGAAAGCACGAGTTCTGCTCCGGATTCGGCAATATCCCCGGAAGGGGATTGAGTTCGATTATGTTAGGCGCTCCCTTGGAATCAAGCCTTATGTCTATCCTGCACCAGTCTTTCACGTCAAGGCAGTTAAACGCCAAAATTGCGGCCGACGTTATCGCCTTATGAAGGGAATCGTCGAGCTTGGCCGGGCACGTGAATATGTCGAGCGGGGATTCGGGCGTGTCGTAAACCCACTTGGCTTCGTAAGAATATATCGGGTTCGCGCCCTCGGGAAGGCTCGAGTAATTTATCTCGACCACGGGAAGGGCCTTTAAAGACGCCCCGTTTCCCAGAAGCGCGACCGTGAACTCCCTGCCCGGCAAAAACTCCTCGACGAGCGCGGGCTCGTTATAATCGGAAAAAACCGACTTGGCCTTCTTTCTCAGGGACGCCTCTTCGCGGACTATCGAATCGTTTTTAACGCCTTTGCTCGACCCCTCGTAAAGAGGCTTCACTATCAAGGGATATTTTAAATCTTTCGGAACGCGAAAACCTTTTTCAACCGCGACAAAACCCTTGGGCGTGGCAATCCCGTGATAAGAGAGTATTTCTTTCGCTCTGGCCTTATTAAGGCAAAGCGCGAGGGTTAACGGGGAAGAACCGGTGTAGGGTATGGAGAGGAAATCCAGCATGGCCGGCATTGCCGATTCTCTGCCTTCGCCCGAGGTCCCTTCGGCCATGTTGAAAACAATCCCGGGCTTTAGCCTGCGCAGTTTTTCATACGCCTCGACGTCCGCAAGGACGAGATGCACCTCTCCGTGCTTTTCCAAAAGGGCGTCCCTTACGGCGGCAATGGTCTCCATGTCGTCCCACTCGGCGTAATAATCCATCGGGCGCCCGGAAGAGACGGTATCCTCCGACTTTGCGTTATAGGTTAGCGCGACCCTCATGCGAGACGTCTTACAGGATGAGCACGGCGGCGGCAACGACGGTGGTGAACTTGCCCTTCTTGCCGATAGCCGACTGGGTTATGTTGGTCGTCTTTACTATCTTGTCGCTTATCTTGTATATCTCTTTTTTCTCGTCCCACCCGAGATTTTCGTCGAGCTCGATGCCCAGAGTCGAGGCGAGCATGGCGGCCGCCAAGTCCTCGGCGTAATCGCCGGCCACGCTGTCGCTCTGCCCGTAGGCGTGATGCTCGGAAAGATAACCGTAGAGATTTTTATTGACCGGTATGGCGCAGCCGACCGAGGCCGCGATAAGGCGTCCGTGCTCGTTGCTGGAAATCCTGCTCATGACGCAAAAAAGTATCTGCCCGGGTTGCAACAACTTTACCCCGTGGGACCGGGGTATGGTCTTGCACCCGGGAGGGAATATGCTGGATACGCTCACAAGATTATACTTCTCGATGTTGGCGTCCCTCAAAGCGAGTTCGAACGAATGCAATTCCTCTTTGTGCGTGCCGACCCCTTTCGTTAAAAACACCCTCTTAGGTACGTACAACATTTTATCAACCCTCCGGTCTTTTTATTGTTGATAAAAAAAACGCCTTCGTCGAGCCGCCTGTTCACGCAACCCGTTGTCTTACAGGCAAGCTTGGCGGCCATGAAATCAAGGGCCGGGTTGCGGCGCGAGCTCGACCGCGTCGAAACCCGCTTAATAAGTCCCTTCCTTTAAATTCCTGTAACTCGATGTCACCTTGTCGCCGTACCGGCTCGGCGGGTCTTCCCCGCGCCCCAGCCTCGCGGTAACCAACGTCGGCCCGGAGCTGTAAGCCGCGAGCGCCGTGCCGTTATCCTCGTAAGCGTTAAAAAGCACGGCGAGGTAATACACTCCCATCTTCACGTTGAGTTCCGGGTCATAGAGGGTCTTCTCGCCCTCCCATTTTATGCCGAGCTCATTGGCAAGGTATTGCCCGGTGTCCTCCCGAATCTGCATGAGCCCGGCCGCGCCCTTTTCGGACCTCGCCCAGTTGTAAAAAACGCTCTCCGTCTTTATGACGGCCAAAACCAATAAAGGGTCGAGCCCGTAATTCCTGCTTTCCCTCACTATCGCGTCCGCGAGCCTTACCTCCGCGGCGCGGGAGAGCCCTGTGCGATACTTGGCAAGCACAGCCACCGCGAGTTCCTTTTCCTCGTCAACAGGGTTCACGGCCGTCGTCTGCGCGGAAACAACATAAAACGCCGCGAGCACGGCCGCGAGCGCCTTGATATTCAACGTCCTTCCCATATACCGTCCCATGATAAATTCCCCCCTCATCCTCGGTAAAAATTTTTAACTATTTATTATATTTTCTTTTGCTTTTCCTGTCAAGGAACTTGCGTTGCTTTTCATTGTGCCGACGGCTTTATGTCCTTCACGTTAAGCCGTACGCTCTGAACTCCCCGCCACTCGTCAACATACGGATAAAACGCCACGTCGAAATTATTCCCCTTAATCGGGTGAAGCCCCGCCATGCGGAACGCCATCGCGCTCTGCACCGTTCCGTTCTGGCGCATCTTTATCCTCAAGTGCTTTTCCTTCACCACTTCGGTATTGAGTATGTCCGCGCCAATGGCGCAGAAAAGAGGCTTTTCGTTCGCCTGACCGAAAGGCTCCAATCGCTTAAGCTCTCCGAGGAGCCTTAGATTAAGTTCGTCAAAAGACACCATGCAATCGAGTTCGACCTCGGGAATCAAATCTTCGTCCGAAAGATTCGAGTTCATGTAAGCGATAAAGGCCGCCCTGAAATCATCTAACTTATCCCTCCTTACGGTAAGCCCTGCCGCGGCCCTGTGGCCTCCGTATCTTTCAAGGAGATGCGCCGCGCTCTTAAGCCCCTCGAAAACGTTACAGCCCTTCACTCCCCGGACCGAGCCGCGTCCCGTATCGCCGTCCATGGCGATCAAGGCGACCGGTTTCGCGAATCTCTCGGCAAGTCGTCCCGCCACTATGCCTACCACTCCGGCGTGCCAATTATCCGAAGCGAGCACAAGCGCCCTATCCGTGCCGCCGTCCGCCTCAGGCGGAGCAAGTTCCAAAGCCTCGGTTAAAATCCGCGCCTCGACCCCCTGCCTCGATATGTTTTCGGAATTGAGCTTTTTGGCGAGAAGCCTCGCCTCGTCCCTGTCTTCGGTTATAAGAAGCCTTAACGCGGTGTCCGCGTGGGCAAGGCGTCCGGCGGCGTTAATCCTCGGAGCGAACTGAAAGGCGATGTTTTCCGCGGTAATGTCCATTGTATTAATACCCGAGACTTCCTTAAGAGCGACAATGCCCGGCCTCGCGGAAAAACTCAGCTCCTTAAGTCCCCAACTCACGAGGATTCTGTTTTCGTCTGTAAGAGGCACCATGTCGGCGATAGTGCCTATGCACACGAGGTCAAGATACTTCTTGAGATTCGGGCTTAAGAAAGACGTGTCTTTTTTCAACTCGGCCCTCAATGCCATCAAGAGATTAAACGCGACTCCCGCGCCGGAGAGCCCCTTAAACGGAAAAAGGCAATCCTTCCTCATCGGATTTACGATTGCGTAAGCAGGAGGAATTCCGTCCGGGGGAAGATGATGGTCGGTAACGATGCAGTCTATGCCGATAGAAGAGGCAAAAAGTATCTCACTGTGATTCGACGTGCCGCAATCAACCGTTATGATAAGCTTCGCGCCTCCGCCTGAGGCGGATGAGGCAAGACGCTTTATTGCCTCGACATTAAGCCCGTAACCCTCGGCCTTCCTGTCGGGGATGCAGGTCAAAACATCCACGCCGATCTCCCTGAAAAAAAGATAGAGAAGCGCCGAAGCGCTTACCCCGTCCACGTCATAATCGCCGTATATCGCTATCTTTTCTTTCTTCTGAAGAGCCGCTACTATCCTCTTTACCGCCCTGTCCATATCCTTCATGAGGAACGGGTCGTAGAGGCTTCTCAGGTCAGGAGAGAGAAAAGAAAAGGCCTTGCCGCAATCAACAAGGCCGCGATTTATGAGCAATTGAGCCGTAACGGGAAGCACGTCGAGTTCCCTTGAAAGAGATTCTTGGAGTTCTTTATTGGGAGGACTCAGCTTCCAGAGTTTTTTCATCCGCCCCCGCTATCAGTCATTGCGAATCCGTCCGCCAATAATCCGCCAATCAGTAAGGCGGAGCGGACGGATGAAGCAATCTCTCTTTATGATTTCCTCGAAAAAATCCGATTGCCCGGATAAAATTCTACCAGCAAAATCCGAAACAATCAAGGCTTAAAAGGAGAAAAGCAACGGTTATCAGCGGGAGTGAACGGAGGGGTAAAGGACACAACGAAGATAATGAATATGCTGTCCCTCGAATTACCGGCATACAGGCAAGATAGCAGAAAAGTTTTCCAAATTGCCCGTCTAACCGGCTTGCGCGTATCTATAACTCAACTGAGCTTTTCGCGCAATGAAAGATAGCGGGGAACTTACATTTTTACTTGTCTGTTTTTGTTCAGCCTTCCTTATCTCTTCGAGAACTGCGATAGTATTTTTCACCTTCCCATCGAACGATGTATAAACCACAGTCTTTAGTATCTTTTCATATGCCGGATTTATCCTGTTGTAACCCTTTTCCCATCTGGTAACAGTTACCGGCGTAACGCCTAGAAGCGAGGCTAACTCCTTCGAACTTTTATGTATCGCCTTCCTCAGAAACCTTATCTCTTCGCCTGAGAGAGTGGTGGGCTTACGAACAATGACCCTTGCGATCACCGCGTGCAACTGCATAAATGCCGGAATCTCGATTATCGTATGACCGCATCCACACTTGTAAATTGGGATATTTTTCAAGAGGACATTCTCAAGCCCGCTCTCCGTATACTTATAATTTCCAACGGTCTTATGGCATGCCTGATGGCATTTCTCACACTTCATAATTACCTCGTCTTAAATATCGTTATACACTTTATTGATGTGCGGCTTGGAAAAGTTATAACCAAAACGGTTGCCGCCTTGGAGTCTATTGCTCTCCCCTTTACCCTGTAACGCCATTCACCATGTTTTTGGTCTAACTCCGGCTCGTCAACTATAAGCCCGTTTTCCAATATGTAATGCGCATCATTAATGTCGAGGCGGTCGTTTTTAAGTTCCTGCTTGAAATGCTCGGTATAACCAATAGAATACTTGCCGCTAATTAGGGATTTCTTCACTATCTCCCTTATCAACTTATTAGCCTGCGCTTTTGGATACGGAGGATGACTGCTCATGAAAGATTATCGCCGTGTTAATTTAATTATCACACAATGCACGCCCGATGTCAACAAGTTGAACTTCTTCATACTATAAAGTGTATCTTTCCTATCCCTACCTTCGTATCTTATGATTCTTTTTATGAAACTTCGGTGAAATTATTCTACCTCCCCCTCTAAAAAAAACAAAACGGCGTTGGTCGCGCAAAGTCACGACGCTCCCCTAAGTCTTTATCAAACTCCCCTTCTTCTTCCAGATAAGAAGAAGCGGACTCGCCACGAATATCGAAGAATACGTGCCGACTATGATGCCCAAAAGGAGAGCCAATGAAAAATCATGTATGACTTCCCCTCCGGCGACGTAGAGCGCGACGACGGCAAGGAACGTGGTGCCGGAGGTGACGATGGTTCTGCTCAGAACTTCGTTTATGCTCCTGTTGATGAGGGGTATGAGTTCCTCTTTGGCGCCTTTTCTCAGGTTTTCCCTTATCCTGTCGAACACCACGACCGTGTCGGTAAGGGAGTATCCGGCTATAGTCAAAAGCGCGGTTATGATTAAGAGATTGAGTTCTTTATCCAGAACGAAAAATATCGCGAACACGGCAAGCACGTCATGCAATGTCGCTATGACCGCCGCGACTCCGAACCTGAACTCGAACCGCCACGCCACGTAGATGAGTATGCCCAGCATCGAGACGGCTATGGCATAGAGCGCGTCCTTCTGGAGTTTCTTTCCGACCGTGGGGCCGACCTCCGATATGAGGTCAATCACGTAAGGATTTTCGGGCATGGAAGCCGTGAATATGTCCCCTATGGCCTTCTCGACTCCTTTGACGTCCCCGCCCCTCTTTACCCTTACAAGCAACTTATTCGGCTCGGCGAATTCCTGCAAATCCGCGTCATTGTAACCGCCTGCTTCGAGCGCCTTCCTCGCGTCCTCGATGCGGACGGGCTTCTCGAACCTGTAATTCACCACAAGACCTCCGGCAAAATCGGTTCCGAGGTTGGCCTTGCCGAGCGGCACGGCCAAAATGGCCATAAAACCGGCTATCACAAGTATCAGCGACGCCACAAGGGCGATTTTGCGTTTGCCCATGAAGTCAAAGGAAGTTTTGCCAAGGATGTTCATATGCCTCCGGTCAGATACTGATTTTTTTAATCCCGAACTTCTCGCTCTGAATGTCGAAGGCGAGCTTGGTTCCGACAAGAGCGGTAAAGAGGTTTATGAATATGCCGGTCGAGAGCGTAACCGCGAAACCCTTTATCGGGCCGCTCCCGAACTGAAAGAGCACGGCCGCCGTGATGAGGGTCGTAACGTGCGAGTCCACTACCGTCCACCACGCCCTGTCGTAACCGGCCTGTATGGCGGAGTGCGCCGTCCTTCCCGCCTTAAGCTCCTCTTTTATCCTTTCCAATATGAGGACGTTCGAGTCGACTCCCATGCCTATGGTCAAAACTATGCCGGCGATGCCGGGAAGCGTGAGAGTGGAATTGAAGTAAGCCATTACTCCGAGGAGCATCACGATATTCAGGAATACCGCCACGTCGGCTATAAGGCCGGAGGTCTTGTAATAAACGAGCATGAAAATCAAGACGAGCGCCGCTCCGACTATTCCCGCGTTTATTCCGGCGGCTATGGAATCCCTGCCGAGGCTCGGGCCTACGGTAACGTTCTGGGCTATGGTAACGGGCGCGGGCAACGCCCCGGCCCTCAAAACTATCGCGAGGTCGGCCGCCTCTTCGTTCGTAAAGCCGCCCGATATCTGCGCCCTGCCTCCCGCAATCTTCTCCCTTATCACCGGGGCAGAGTGGACGTTTCCGTCGAGCATTATGGCGAGCCTCTTATTGACGTTCTTTTCCGTAATCCTCGCGAAAACGCGCGCGCCCGTGGAATCGAACGTCAAAGACACGTAAGGTTCGTTGAACTGCGGGTCGAACGCGACCCGCGCGTCGGAAAGAAGGTCTCCGGTCAAGAGCACCTCTTTTTTCACGATATAAGGGATTTCCGTAACAGCGTCGGTCGCGGGGTCGATATTCTTGCCGTAAACAACCTCGCTTCCGAAAGGCGCTCCCCTCCGAACGGCCTCGGACGGGTCGCCCGCCTCGTCAATGAGCCTGAACTCCAATACCGCCGTCTTCCCTATGAGGGAGATGGCCCTCTCGGTATCTTTGAGCCCCGGAAGCTCCACAACTATCGAGTTATCGCCCTGCCTCTGTATCAGGGGCTCGGACACTCCGAATTTGTCTATCCTGTTTCTTATGGTTTCCAAGGCCTGTGTGGCAGCCCATTCCTTTATCCTTTTAATTTCGTCGGTCTTCAACTCGAAGAAAATCCTGCCGTCCTTTGTCTCGGATACGGAAAGCGCCGGATACTCTTCGGAGACGAGTTTTTTAATGGCCGAGGCGGCCTCCTCCGAGGCATACGCGACGTCTATGGAATCGATTCCGGTTCTCGTAACGCTCGTATAGAGGATGCCTTTTGTCTTAAGGGACGTTTCCATGGAGCCGGAAAGCCTCTGAGTGTAGTTTTCAACGGCCTTATCCTGTTGAACGTCCAGAACAAGATGCATGCCGCCCTGAAGGTCAAGCCCCAAGACCATCTTAGGGACATTATCCACCCATGCGGCAGGAAGCCTCTTTGACAACGGAGTCGAGGGAAGAAATAGAAGGAGCGCGACTGCCGTAAAGACAACGATCATTACGGAGCGCCACATTATGCTTTTCATTGAAACTCTCCAGGATAATTATTGGTTACCGCGGAAATGCGGCCACGGAACAAGCGGCTACGCGGCGGCCTCCGGCTTTCTTGTCTGCACCGCGCCTCTTTCTATCTTGATACGGACGTTCTCGGCTATCTCCACCGTGAGGGAATCTTCCTTTACCGAGGTAACCTTGCCGTAGATACCGCCCCTTGTGACGATAGTGTCGCCCTTTTCTACCTTTCCGAGCATCTCCCTGTGCTGCTTCGCGCTCTTTTGCTGGGGCCGGATAAGAAGAAAATAGAATATGAATATGAATGCCACTATCGGGAGGAAACTTATTAATCCCGAGATGCCTCCGGTGGCCGCCGGGGCCGCTTCTTCCGCGTACGCTACTGCTACAGGTAAAATATTTAACACGTCCTAATACCTCCGTTTGATTTATTATTTTTCCTCTTCAGCGAGTTTGGAAAAAAACTCCGCTTTGAACCTTGAAAACTCTCCCGTCTCTATCGCCGCCCTCACGCGCTTCATGAGGGCGATATAATGGAAGAGGTTATGAATTGTATTCAGCCTCGAGGCGAGTATCTCTCCGGCCATGTAGAGGTGCCGGAGATACGCCCTCGAATAATTGGCGCACGTATAACAGCCGCACTCCGCGTCCAAGGGAGCGGGGTCCCGCTCGTACCGGCTATTCTTTATAACCAATTTCCCCTTACTTGTAAAGAGAGTTCCGTTCCGCGCCATCCGTGTCGGCAAAACGCAGTCGAACATGTCTATTCCCTTCTCCACGCAAAAAACCAAATCCTCCGGAGTTCCGACGCCCATAAGATACCTCGCCTTATCGGACGGGAGATGAGGCGAGGTGGAATCCACCATAGCGAGCATGAGGTCTTTCTCCTCCCCCACCGAGAGCCCGCCTATGGCGTATCCGTCGAATCCGATCTCGACCGTTCTTCGCGCGCTCTCGGCCCTGAGTTCGGGATACATCCCTCCCTGCACTATGCCGAAGAGGGCCTGCGCGGGGTTCGTCTTCGCGGCCTTGCACCTCTCTGCCCAGCGAAGCGTAAGTTCCATCGAGTTTCTTACGTAGTCCTTTTCCGCAGACGCCGGAGGACACTCGTCCAGCGGCATCATTATGTCGGAACCCAGCGCCTCCTGCACGGAAATGGCCTTTTCAGGGGAGAGAAAACACATCTCCCCGTCCAGATGGCTTCTGAACTCCACTCCTTCTTCGGTCAGGTTTCTCAAGGGGGCAAGGCTGAAGACCTGAAACCCGCCGCTATCGGTAAGTATGGGTCTGCTCCAGTTCATGAACCTGTGCAACCCTCCGAGTTCCCTCACGAGTTCGTGACCCGGACGCAGAAAAAGATGATAGGTGTTGGCGAGGATTATCTCCACCCCGATCGAGGTCAGCTCTTCCGGGGTCATGGCCTTTACCGTGGCCTTTGTGCCGACAGGCATGAAAACAGGCGTCTCGACCGTTCCGCGAGGAGTAGTTATCCTGCCGCGCCTCGCGCCTGAAGGGTCTTTTTTTAAGAGTGTGAAAGAGAAGGTCATGGGTAAAAGAGCGGCATTAAGGCCCCAAATAGAAGATCGTAAAAAAGATTAGCGAAGCCGCCAATATCAATGGTGCCGGAGGGGGGGGTCGAACCCCCACGGGATTGCTCCCACGGGATTTTGAGTCCCGCGCGTCTGCCAGTTTCACCACTCCGGCGGAAGATTATATCTAATAACATACGCGCGCCGGCATAGTCAAGGGCAAAGCCCTTGACTCGCATGGAAAATACCTCCGGATTCCCGCTCAAAAGCCTGTCCCCGCCCGCTACAAGAAGCGAGGTCTCGCCCGCCACAGGCGAGGCGGACAATCTTAAGCGGGGAACCGGATAAAAAAAGGGGCGACCGCGGGAATGATAGAAGAAAGAGACTGGATTCCCGCTTCCGTCCGCCTCAGGCGGAGCGGACGGAAATGACAAGAAGGGTAGCCCGAGGAAATGACAAAAATAATATTTTATTTTTCGATAAAAAATTACTCCTTCACGTATCACGGCTTTTAAGCGGCAATACTTAACCTTATCTTGTAATTTGGGGTTGCCTTCAAAATACTTCGGGTATATACTACGTGCATGTTAAGCACAAAAAACATCTTAAAAAGGCTCAGGACCGCGAGAGAGGAAAAGCCCCTGAGTCAGGAACGCCTTGCGAGGCGTCTCAACATAGACAGGACCACCTACATCAGGAAGGAAAAAGGCCATATCCCCATCACTACCGAAGAATGGATGAAGATTGCCGAGGCAATGGACAAGGAACCGTCCTTTTTCTTCGATTCCGGCCGTGAAAGGCTGAGGGGCACCCACACCGGACGGTGCGGGTCGGGCGAGGCCGAAGAGCCTGAAAGGCTGGTTCTCGCGCTTTGGAGGACGCTCGGCGCGGAAGAAAAAAGAGACTTTGCGGCCTGTCTGCGCCTTATATTCAGAGCAGTGAGAAAAAAGAAGGTTCAGGGCGCACTCTCGGCGCTCGCGGGAATATAAACGCGGCGATAAGGCGCGGCAATCGCGCGGGCCTCGCGGCGCGGCGCGGGCTTATCAACAGGGTTACGTGCTTAAGGCGCACAAGAGTTGAACGCGAAATTAAACGCGGCTTTAATTTAAACGGCGCGCTATTCCTTCTTGAGGTGGACCGTGCTTATCGGAAACGGTATCTCTATGCCTTCTTTGCCGAATCTCGCGAATATCCTTTTCCTGAGCTCGTGCTGCGCTATGTACTGGTCCACGAATTCCGAAACCCGGCATATGAGCGTGAAATCGAGCGAATACGCGCCAAAGCCCGGTATGAATCTGACAAACGGGGCAGGCTCTCCGAGAAGTCCCGGCACTTTCCCGACGGCTTTGCTTGCCTCCTCGACGAGAATCTTTTCGACCGTGTCGGGGTCGCTCCCGTAACTTACGCTTATCGGAATGAGGAGGGACATCTCTTTCTCCGGAAGGTTATAGTTCGTTATTACGCTCTGAGCGAGCTTATTATTGGGAATGATGACTATGTTATTTTGGAGTTTCCTTATCTTGGTCGTCCTCCACCCTATGTCCTCCACGTAGCCCTCTTCGCCGTCGCCTATCTTCACGTAATCTCCGGCCTTGAGAGTCCTCTCCATAAGCAGATGCATGCCCGCGAAGAGGTTAGATAAAGTGTCCTGAAGCGCCAAGGCCACGGCAAGGCCTCCGACGCCGAGGGCCGTGAGTATGGGGATTATGGAAATGCCGAGGCTGTTTAGAATTATGAGCAGCCCTACGGTATAAACCATGACCTTTACCACGCTCTTCAATATCCCTGTAGCGGGGATATTAGCGTCGGACTTGTCCACGTAATACCGGATGAGACTCGTGCCGAGCCCGGCCATGGCCATTGTCACGGAAAATATTATTACCGCGTTAAGGGCCTTAAGCCCGTAGGCAACGTACTTCGGAGAAAAATCCGACGTCGCGAAGGCGACGTAAAGGGCTATCGCCACAACCCAGAATATAGAGGGATGCCTCAAGACATCGAGCGCTATGTCGTCAAGTTCGTTCTCCGTCGTCCGCGCCCATCTTTCCACGACTCCGATAACGACGCGCCGGACGATAAAAAGCGCCGCGCCGACGGCTATAAATATCAACACTACAACCAAGAGGTTCTCCCACGCGGCGGCTCCGGCGCCGCCCTTAACGTTTGACAAAAAATCCATGATTCCGGCGTACCCTTCGCAACATTTATTCGTTGCGTAAAAAACAACGGCCCGACACAAGCCGCGTCCGCCTAAGACGGAACACATCGGGCCGTTGTCGGAAACTTATCGCCTTGCGAGCGCTACCGCTTCACGACAAAATGCGCGCGCCTGTTCTTCTGCCAGCAGTCTTCGTTGCGCTCCCCGCAAAACGGCTTTTCCTCGCCGTAACTCACAACCGAGATTCTCCCCGCGTCGATGCCCAGGTTTACGAGATAGTTCTTCGCGGCCCGCGCCCTGCTTTCGCCGAGGCCGATATTATACTCGCTCGTGCCCCTTTCGTCGCAATGGCCCTCTATGACTACCGTTGCCGATTTGTCGGATTTCAATATAGAGGCGTTCTTTGCAAGAATAGCCCTAAAGTCATCTCTTACCGCGGACTTGTTATAATCGAAAAACACGTCTTCTATTTCGCCGCGAACTCCCGCCTTCGCGGCTTCCGTTGTCCGCGCCGCGGAAACAGGCGCCGTACCGACATCTTCGGACGTAATCACCCCTGTCGCAACCTCTTCCGCGGATTCAACCTTAACGGGCTCTTCTTCCCCTGTCGCGCCCGCCTTGATTTCCTTTTTGACTTCCGGCCCTGCGCAGGCAAATAGCGCTAAAACGCAGGCGAAGACCAATAGAGTCAGACCATTCTTCATGACGTCCTCCTTTGTTTAATTCATCGTATAACCTGAACTTTAGCAAAAACATCCCCCACTGTCAAAAACTTTAGCGTTAAATCTTGTTAATGGCCCCGCCATGCCCATTGACATATTCGGGCGTTGAAATTAGAATATACGTCTATGGCAAGAAGCCTCAAATATCCGGCGCTCTTCGCGTTCTTTTTTCTTTCTTCGGTTAAAGCGGCTTATCCCTTCGCGCTCGCGACAGCCGAGTACCTTCCGGAAAGCCCCTTGAAGGTCATAGTGCTCGACCCGGGGCACGGCGGAATCGATTCCGGCGCCATAGGCCCCTCTGGAT
>DASRUI010000055.1:0-20267 GCA_035655515.1 Thermodesulfobacteriota bacterium | reverse complement strand
CTTTTGAGCGGGAATCCAGATATAATAGATGACACGGGAATCCGACGGCAAAATAAATCTTTCGAAAGGAGACTCTATCATGAAAATCATTTACCAGGGACACTCGTGCTTCATTGTCCAAGGCTCGAAAGAAAGCGTGATAATAGACCCGTTTCTGAACGGCAACCCTTTAGCCAAAATATCGGCGAAGGACGTATTGGTGGATTGGGTGCTCGTTACCCACGGCCACGGCGACCACATGGGAGACGCCGTCGAGATATCCAAAAAGAACAAAGCCCCGATAATCGGCACGTTCGAACTCGTGAACCACTGCTCCGCGCTCGGCGCGAGCGGACACGCCATGCACATAGGCGGCTCTCACGACTTCCCTTTCGGGAAGGTTAAGCTCACAATAGCGTTCCACGGCTCGTCTTCGGAAAGCGGCCCAATGGGTAATCCTTGCGGATTTCTCGTGACAATGGACGGGAAAACCGTTTACCACGCCGGAGACACGGGGCTTTTCTCGGACATGGCGCTTCTTGCCGGAGTTGACTGCGCGCTCCTTCCCATAGGAGACAACTTCACCATGGGCATAGAAGACGCCGTAAAGGCCGCCGTCCTCATAAAACCAAAATTAGCCGTTCCCATGCACTACAACACCTTCGACCTCATAAAACAAGACCCCAAGGATTTCGGAAGAGGCTGCGAAAAGGCCGGAATAAAGGCAAGAATACTCAATCCGGGCGAAGCGATGGAGATTTGAAGGGGATTAATTTCGCGGGGCGACGTTGCCCGCCAAAATATCAGGTACTCACTCCTCTAACTGTGGGCACAGCCCACCCTACTCCCTATTTCGGGAGGTTACAGGAGTTCAAGGAAGTCTTCGAGTTTGAAGTTTGCGTCTAAAAGTATTTGATGGAGGGCGCCCTTTTTCAAAACCCTGTGAGCAGGGACAACAACGCGCGCTTAAGCGCCTTAACGCAGGTCTCGCCGGAGATTTGCGGGAGTTTCATATTGCCACAGATTCAACCTCAACGTCGATATCGGGCGGAACAGGTTCTTTATGTTCAACGAGGCTTTCGATGTATAGTTCGATGGCTTCTTTGATGTTGGCGAGGGCCTCTTTCTTTGTCTCTCCCTGACTAACACATCCCGGAAGCGATGGACAGTCTTGTAGGGTGGGCACAGCCCACCAAAATATCAGATACTCAATCCTGTAACGGTGGGCACAGCCCACCCTACCCTACTAACACATCCCGGAAGCGATGGACAGTAAACAACAAAGCCGCCTTCTTCAGCATGTTCAAGAATGACGTGCCGCATTGTTTTTACCTCCTCGCCGAACAAAGTATACCACGATACCATCGCGGTTGACAAGACTCTTTCCGGTAAATCAGGGGACACTTCCCATCCCTCACACGAACCGCACCCTGTACCAATAATACTTCACGAACTCAAGCCCCACGAGCATGACCCCATTGCCCTCCCACCACCTCTCGGCGTTGAACACCGGGCTTTCGACCGGGTACTCTTTTATGTCCACGCTTCGAGGCATGACCCTTTCGAACACTAACATCGCCCTTTGCATGTGATACTCGGACGTTATGAGGAGCATCGAATCGAGCCCCTTTTTCAAAAATAATTCCCTGACCTCCAAGGCGTTTTCGTACGTGCTCTTTGAACTCTTTTCAAGCGCTATCAGGGAACGTTCCTTTTTGCTTACTCCGGACGGAAATATGGAATCAATATCCGCATCCTCGTCCACCCCGCTTATTATAAGGACCTTGGCCGCCCCTCCTCTTAGAAGTTCAAGCCCTGTCAAAGCCCTGCCCCTTCCGCCCGTAAGAACGACTATGGCCCCGTACTTAGCCTTGCCGTCGTAGCCCGCTCCTGCCCTATGCCCTTTCACCTTGCCCACGTAATCCATGAAGCCGTAAAAGAAGACCGCCGCCAAAACCATTAAGAACGCCGCAATAATTATTTTTTTGATTTTCGTCACGAATATCCTTGAAAAAGGTCTTATTGTATGTTAAAAAATATGGTTTATAGATAATATCAAAGGAGACTACACAATGGCAACCAAATGCGACATCTGCGGAAAAGGCCCGTCTTTCGGCCATAACGTAAGCCACGCCAACAAAAAGACCCTCAGGCGCTGGAACCCGAACCTCCAAACCATAAAGATATCCAAGGCGGGACAGAACACGAAGGTCAAGGCTTGCACGAGATGCATAAGAAGCGGAGCCGTGGTAAAGGCCGCCTAAATCGGTTATCGGTTAAGATTGTCATTGCGAGGGGGCGCTTCCCGTTGCAACGCTTCGCGCAACGGGAGCCCAGCCCGAAGCAATCTCGTTTTTACAATTATGAGATTGCTTCCCGCCACGCTTCGCTCGCGGCTTCGGCTCACTCGCTCGCAATGACGGTCTTTTCCCAATAACCGTCCACTGATTACCGATAACATCTTTCCTGTAATCCGGCTCAGCCCCGCGCTATTGCGTCTATCTCGACTGAAACGCCTTTTGGCAAAGCCGAAACCCCGATTGTGGCGCGCGCCGGATACGGAGAAGCAAAAAACTCCGAATACGCTTCGTTCATTTCCTTGAAAAGAGAAAGGTCGGTGAGGTAGACCGTGGTCTTCACCACGTTCGCCATGTCGAGGCCTTCTTTTTCTAAAACAGCCTTTATGTTCAGGAGCACCCTTCTCGTTTCCTCTTTTACGCCGCCCGCTACGGCCTCTCCGGTCTCGGGATGAACCGGTATCTGCCCTGACACGAACACGAACCCGCCCGCCCTCACCCCTTGAGAATAAGGCCCTATCGCAGGAGGGGCCATATCGGTTTTAATCTCTTTTTTATCCATGTGTCTCCTGTTTTTTCATATAACTTGCTTTCCCGCGTAACTCAGCCCTCCGCCTGAGGCGGAAGGGCTGATAAACAACAGCGCATATTATTGCCGTTTCTCAGGGCTAAAGCCCTGAGCTACAAAAAAAACAAAAACTTCCCAACGTTTTTGTCAATGTATTACCCTGTGTTCGCCGTGATGCCCGGTCGAAGCCCATATCCTTTCGACCTTCACGACCTTCTTTATCTTCTGAAGGGCTTTCATGACGCTTTTCAAATGCTCGATGGATTTTACGTTGACCTCGAACGTGCAAACGGCCTTATTGTCCAAAGTCGTCCTTATGTCGGCGTATGATATATTGGCGTCGGCGTTCTTTATGGCGTTGCCCATGTCGGCAAGAAGCCCCTTCTCGTCCTTCGCGACGACCTCTATCCTTATCGGCCTCGCTATGGCCGTTGCTTTGTCCCACTCGACGTCTATCCGCCTTTCCGTGTCGATATCCGCCAACTTCGAGCAACCCTTCACGTGTATCGTAACGCCCTGACCGTGGGTTATGGAGCCGGCTATGGGCTCGCCGGGAAGAGGCTCGCAGCACTTCGCGAACTTGATCATGATGTCCTCTATGCCCTTTATGACTACCCCTCCGTTGGAGGCGGGCTTCCGCTTGCCCTTGAACTTGTCCAACATCTTTTGAAAGGTAGAGGCCGAAGGTTGTTTTTTCTGCGCGAGTTTTTCCTGCGGCACGGCCTTTAAAACGAACTGATGCACCGATATCTTTCCGTAACCGATGTTAAGGATAAGCTGGTCCGCTCCGGCGAGGCCGAACTCGTGCTTGGCTATCCTTTCCATCTCCCCGAACTTCACGAGCTTCGAAAAATCCACGTCGTACTTTTTAAGCTCCTTTTCGCATATCTCTTTACCGAGCTTCATGCATTCGCCGCGCTCCTCGTTCTTTATCCACTGCTTTACCTTGGCCCTCGCCTTTGACGTTACGACGAATTTGAGCCAGTCCTTGCTCGGCGCGTGAGAAGACGAGGTTATTATCTCGACCACGTTCCCGTTACGGAGCACGTGCTTTAAGGGCACTATCTTTCCGTTTACCTTCGCCCCGGTGCAGGCGTCCCCTATGTCGCTGTGAACGGCGTACGCGAAATCAACCGGCGTCGCTCCTGTCGGAAAGACCTTTATCGCTCCCTTCGGGGTAAAGACGAAAACGTCCTCCGGGAAAAGATCCACCTTGAGCGTTTCCAGAAATTCGTACGAATCGGTAAGGTCCTTCTGCCACTCGAGCAATTGCCTTATCCACGCGAAACTCTTGTCGTCCTTGTTGGCCGCCACGTCCATGCCTTCCTTGTATTTCCAGTGGGCGGCTATGCCGTACTCCGCGACCCTGTGCATCTCTTGGGTGCGTATCTGAATCTCCATCCTCTCGCCGAAAGGGCCGACGACGGTCGTGTGGAGCGACTGGTAAAGATTGGGCTTGGGTATGGCTATGAAGTCCTTGAACCTGCCGGGCACGGGCTTCCACGTGGAATGCATGATGCCCAGGACGGCATAACAGTCCTTGACGCTCTCCACTATCACGCGAAACGCGAGTATATCGTAGATGTTTTCGAAATCCACATCCTGCTCGCTCATCTTCCTATAGATGCTGTGAAGATGCTTTACCCTGCCGCTCACCTCTCCGCTCAAGCCGTACTCCTTGAGTTTTTCCTCTATTATGACCTTTACGTCTTCGATGTATTTTTTCTTATCTTCCCTCTCCTTTGAAACCCTCTCTTTCAACCAGCCGTATTTTTCGGGCTCCAGGTGCATGAGGCAGAGGTCTTCGAGTTCGGCCTTTATGGAACCCATGCCGAGCCTGTTGGCGAGGGGGGCGTAGATGTCGAGCGTTTCGCGGGCAATCTTGACGCGTCTTTCCGGCGCGTGGGCGTCGAGGGTTTGCATGTTGTGGAGCCTGTCCACCAGCTTCACTATGACGACCCTTATGTCCTTGGCCATGGCCAGAATGAACTTGCGGAAGTTTTCGGCCTCCCTGTCCTCCTTCTTCTCGAATGTAATCCTGCTAAGTTTGGTGAGGCCGTCGACGAGCGAGGCTATCTCGGCTCCGAAAAGTTCCTTTATCTTTTCGACCGTTGTGCGGGAATCCTCGACCGTATCGTGCAAAAGCCCGACCGCGACCGTGGAGGCGTCCATGCGCAAATCCGCCAGCATGGCGGCCACCTCGATGGGATGAGAAAGATAAGGCTCCCCGGAAAGGCGAGTCTGCCCCTCGTGCACCTTCGCTGAGAACACGTACGCCCTCTTTATGACGTCGAGGTCGGCCGATGCATTATACGCGGCCACCTTGTCGAGTATGTCTTCGAGTCTTATGTTTCCCTTGCCCATCGTCTTAATTTATCTCAAAGCGGACTATTTTGCAACAATGACCCCTGAATCAGCCTCGTTGCCTGAATCTCCCGCGTTTTGATATGTTGGCAAGATTATGGATTTCATGCTAAAATTATGTGTTATGGCAAAAACCATTTTCAACCGTCACCTCGGAACGAAAAAAAGAAAAATAGCGGCAACGGCCTCGCTCGCAGTCATGGCCGCGGCCGGAATCTACTTCTACATATTCGCCGGCTTGCCGAACCTCTCCACGCTTGACGATTACAAGCCGAACCTCGTGACAAAGGTGTATTCGAGAGACGGCAGGGTCGTGGCGGAGTTCTACGTGGAGCGCAGGATTGTCGTCCCCATGGAGAAAATCCCTTCTCACGTCGTTCACGCCTTCCTCGCGGCCGAAGACGCGCACTTCTACGAACACGGCGGGCTCGACTACCTCGGCATAATGCGCGCCATGTATAAAAACGTCATGGCCGGAAGGATAGTTCAGGGCGGCTCCACCATAACCCAGCAGGTGGCGAAGAGCTTCTTTTTAACCCCTGAAAGGACTTTTTCGAGAAAAATGAAAGAGGCCATACTCGCCTATCGGATAGAAAAGCACCTCACCAAGGACGAAATCCTCTACCTCTATCTTAACCAGATATACCTCGGAAGCGGCTCCTACGGAGTCGAGGCGGCCTCGGAAATCTACTTCGACAAAAACGTCGAAAAACTCGACTTGGCCGAGGCCGCGCTTTTGGCCGGGCTTCCGAAATCCCCGAGCGTCTACTCGCCTCACGCCAACATAGACCTCGCGAGACAGCGTCAGGAACTCGTCATAACGCGCATGCTCGAAGAAGGCTTCATAACCCCGGTTGACGCCGATAACGCGCTCAAAAAGAGCCTCGCGATAAAACCAAAGATGTCGGACGAACTCTGGGCCGGGCCGTACTTCACGGAGCACGTGAGGCAATATCTGGAGGAAAAGTACGGGCAGGAACTCCTTTATAAAGGCGGGCTCCGCGTCCATACCACAATGGACGTCGAGATGCAGAAGGCGGCGAATTCGGCCGTGGACTTCGGGCTCAGGGCATACGACAAAAGAAAGGGCTACAGGGGCGCGATACGAAACATACAAGAACAAAGCGAAGCGGAGGAATTCGGGAACGAAGCCGCCTCTAACCTTAAAAAATTCCCTCCTTCGCCGGGCCGCTACTACAAGGCTATAGTCCGGTCGCCGAACCCGAAAGACAGAAGCCTCGTCGTCCGGCTCGGGAACAGAAAAGGCATAATCTCCTATCCCGACCTCGTATGGGCCAAACTCTACAATCCGACCGACGACCCCGACGGAGGAACGATAGTTCCCGACGCAATGTCGCTTTTTAAAGAGGGCGACGTGATATGGGTGGGCGTAAAGAAGATTCCCGACAACGAGGACGAGCCTCTCATGCTTAAACTCGAACAAGAACCTTTGGCCGAGGGGGCATTGCTCGCGGTCGAAACCGACACGGGCTTCGTAAGGGCCCTTGTCGGAGGGATGGATTTCGCGAAGAGTAAATTCAACAGGGCAGTGCAAGCGAAACGCCAGCCCGGGAGCGCCTTCAAGCCGATAATATACGCCGCGGCCCTTGACAAAGGATACACTCCGGCAACAATCGTCATGGACTCTCCGATAGTCTTCGAGGCGGGAAAAACCGAAAGCAAAGAAGACTCGCCCGACTGGAAGCCCAGAAACTTCGACGAAAAGTTCTCCGGCCCGACCACGGTGCGGGACGCCCTCGCGAAATCGAGAAACGTGATAACGGTGAAGATACTCAAGGACATCGGCGTGAATTACGCCGGAGAATACGCCATGCGTCTCGGAATAACCTCCCCTTTGGCCAAAGACCTCTCCTTGGCGCTCGGCTCTTCGGCCGTATCCATGGCCGAGATGCTCAAGGCTTTTTCGACGTTCGCGAATTACGGCATAAAAACCGAGCAGATATTCGTAACCAAAGTGACTGACGATAAAGGCTCCGTGCTCGAAGAAAACCACCCCGTGTCCGAATCGGTCATGAACGCTGATACCGCTTACCTCGTAACGAACCTGCTTCAGGGAGTGGTTGAAAACGGCACCGGCAAAAGGGCAAAGGCATTAGGCAGACCGGTTGCCGCCAAGACAGGCACGACGAATAATCTGAACGACGCGTGGTTCGTAGGATACGTGCCGGGGCTCGCGGCGGCAAGCTGGATAGGCTTTGACAGCGAAAAGAACCTCGGCAAGCACGAAACAGGCTCGCGCGCCGCCTCTCCCGTCTGGATAAAGTTCATGGAACAGGCCCTCGCGAACACCCCCGCGAGAAACTTCTCCGTGCCGCCCGGCATAGAATTCGTCAAGATAGACTCGAAGACGGGGCTTCTCGCGGGACGCGGCACCAAGGAACCGATATTCGAGGTCTTCAAGGAAGGCACTGCCCCGACTGCCGTATCGGCCGGCCAAATTGAATCGCCGACGGACGAGTTTTTCCTCATGGATTCATCTCCAACCGGGAAAATCGCGATACCCCTTGACGAAGGCGAAGAAGATCTCTCAGACTGAGAAAAAATGCGCTACGCCGTCATATCCGACATACATTCCAATATCGAGGCCCTGACCGGGGTATTGAAGGAAATCGACTCGATGCCGGTCGACCTCATACTTTCTCTCGGAGACATAGTCGGCTACAACTCCAATCCTAACGAATGCGTCGAACTGGTAAGAGAAAGAAATATCCTTTCCATAGCCGGCAACCACGACATCCGCGCCGCCCGGAAAAAAGAACCGGACGACTTTAACGACGCGGCCAAGGAAGCCCTCTTATGGACGAGAGAAAACCTAAGCCCTGAAAACGCGGCCTTTTTGAAAGAACTTCCGGAGAGCCTTTCGATTGACGACAAATTCGTCCTTACCCACGGGGCCATAAACTCGCCGGACATCTACACTCTTTCCGTTATCGACGCCGCGATAAACTTCGGCCTCATGAAAAAACAAGGCCTTCCGTTAACGGGTTTTTTCGGCCATACCCACATGCAAATAGCCTATACCGGAGACCCGGACAAGGCCGAAGCAATAACAAAAGAAAGATTCCGGCTGAAGCAAGGCTGCTTCCACTTCATAAATCCCGGAAGCGTGGGACAGCCGCGCGACAGGGATACGAGGGCGTCATTTCTCATATTCGACGGCGCGGAAAACGAAGTCTCTTTTTACAGGGTTGAATACGACATAAGGGCGTGCGCGGACAAGATAAAGGCGGCCGGACTGCCGGAGATTCTGGCAAAAAGACTCTTTGTGGGATATTAAGGGAGTAAAAAGAAGGCGCTGCTCAGTGAACCGTGCCTTTGGAAGCCTCACCGAGGTTTTCGAACTTTTCCGCGTGGAACGGGTCGTCGGCCAATTTGTCCCTGCAGGGCTTGCAGACCACGTATGACCTCTCCCTGAACACGTCCTCTTCGAGCGTTTTGGTGTCCATGTTTTCTATGGCTTCGAGAAGTTCGTTTATTCCTTCGGAAATATCCCCGGGATATTCCTCGAGATAACCGTCGTAATCGGCGAAACTCTTCACCTCGACTATATACTTAAGACCCCCCTTTTGGAAGTCCTTGCCGCAACAATAACACCTAAGTTTATTCATTCCTCGATTGCCCTTTCTTCGAAGTTTCTTGTAAAAGGTTGTTGGGAACTCGTGTGGCCGTTTCAGGCTGTTCAAAAAGCTCCGTATACAAGGCGTCGAGGAGTGAGGCGTATTTTTATATACGCCGCAACGACGAGCAACGAAGACAACCGGGGCACCCATACGAAGTATGGGTCGGACGGACTTTTTCAACAGTCTGCTAAAAAGCATAACCCTAAATACCGGCCTTGTCAAACCAAAAGCAAGGTGTTACCATTCGGAAATCGGCCGACAACCTGATGCCAATAGAAGGATTCATAAAAAACATAAAAAGCAGGAACGACTTCCGCGAGGTGGTCTGCCACAAGGTCATACCTTCGAAAAAGGCCTCGTTCAACGACATACATCTCGTCCCTGAAGTGAAGACGAGACTCGCCTCGCTCGGCGCGGAACGCCTCTACACGCATCAGTGCCTCGCGATAGAACTCGCGAGACTCGGCAAAAACGTCGTAGTAATGACTCCGACGGCGAGCGGAAAAAGCCTCATCTACAATATCCCGGTCATGGAGTCCATGCTTCTCGAACCAAAAAGCCGCAGCCTCTACATCTTCCCCCTTAAAGGCCTCGCGCAAAACCAGTTAAAGGTCCTCGGAGAACTAAACCCCGAAGCCGCGGCTAAAAACGCATTCGCCATATACGACGGGGACACGCCCGGCTACAAAAGAAAAAAACTCCGCGACGCGCCTCCCTCGGTCATACTCACCAATCCGGACATGCTCCACATGGGGATTTGCGCGTTTCACGAAAAATGGGCGGAATTTTTCGGGTCTTTGAAATACGTCATAATAGACGAGGTCCACTCTTACAGAGGGGTCCTGGGCTCTCACTTCGCGCAGGTGCTCCGCCGCCTCCGCCGTATTCTCTCCCTCTATAAAGCGAATCCTGTTTTCATAGCATCGAGCGCGACCATAGCTAACCCGACCGAACTCTGCGAAACTCTGACAGGCCTTGAATTCGAACTCGTCTCCGAGAGCGGCGCAGGACATGGCAAGAAAAACTTCCTCTTCATAGACCCCTCAAGCGGCGTAAGCCCCTACACTGTTTCAACGAAACTCTTCATAGAGTCGGTGAGACGCGGCCTTAAGACAATCGCCTTCACAAAGGCGAGGAAGATAACCGAACTCATGCACCGCCGCGTCATCGAGAGCGCGCCCGACATAAAAGACTCCGTGAGTTCTTACCGGGCGGGATTCCTGCCCGAAGAACGGCGGACAATAGAAGCCCGTCTCTTTAGCGGCGCATTATCGGGCGTCATATCAACGAGCGCGTTGGAACTCGGAATAGACATAGGCGGGCTTGACGTTTGCGTGCTCGCGGGATACCCGGGCACCATAAGCTCGACGTGGCAGCGAAGCGGTCGCGTCGGCAGAAAGGGCAAGGACTCTCTCATAGTCATGGTCTCCATAGAGGACGCGCTCGACAAACACTTCATGCGCCATCCTGACGATTTTTTCGAGCGAAGGTCGGAGGCCGCCACGATTGACGTTGAAAACGAACCCATCTTGAAGTCCCACCTTCCCTGCGCCGCGTCCGAAGTCCCCATATCTCCGTGCGACAAAATCTACGACATGAAAATAGCCGCTCCCTTTCTGGACGAACTTACGAAAAAAGGCATACTCTGGAAATCCAAACTCAACGGCTGGCACACGAAAAGACGTTTCCCTCACAGAAACGTCTCCATAAGAGGCACGGGAGACACTTACTCCATACGCCTTGAAAACGGAAAACTCCTCGGCGAGTCGTCCGGCGGAAAGGCGTTCAGAGAGCTTCATCCCGGAGCAATTTACCTCCACAGGGCGAACCAATATATAGTGGTAAGCCTTCACCCGAAGGCGAAAGAGGCGATATGCCGCGCAATTGACGCGGATTTCTACACGACACCGCTTACGAAAGAAGACACGGAAATACTCGGCGTTGAAAAAGAAAAGGTCTTTCACGGAACTCCCGTCAAGTACGGAGAGCTCATGATTACCGAAAAGATTACGGGCTACGTAAAAAAAGACATCGCAACGCGCGAGGCAATAAACGAATATCCGCTCGAACTACCGGCGCACAGGTTCAAGACAAAAGGCATCTGGTTTCCCATATCAGAGGATACGCTTGAGCAAGCGCAAAGACTCGGCTTCGACATTCCGGGCGGACTTCACGCGTTCGAGCACGCCGCCATAGCGGCTCTGCCTCTCTTCGCGCTTTGCGACAGAATGGACCTCGGGGGAGTCAGTTACACCTTCAGCCCTCTGCTCGAAAGCCCGGGCATATTCATCTACGACGGCTACGAAGGAGGGGTGGGGCTTACGAAAAGGGGCTATGACGTAATAAAAGATTGGTTCGAGGCAACGCTCTCTCTCATGGAAGACTGTCCGTGCGAGGTGTCGTGCCCAAGTTGCACCCAGGACCCCCAGTGCGGCAACAGTAACGACCCTCTGGATAAAAGAGCGGCAATGGTGATGATAAAGAGGTGGATGGGGAAGACTTGAGCGCAGGGGGCGAATATGCTATAAATATATTGTGGATATAGAAAAAATCAAAGAAAGAATAATAAGCAACCGCTATGAAATCAGCTTCCATGCGGAAAAGGAAAGATATGCCGAAAATATCATGCTCTCCGAAATAGAGCATGCGCTTCTAAACGGGAAAATATTAGAAGACTACCCTGATGACCCGCGTGGGGCGAGCTGTCTGATTCTTGGTTATTCGAAGAAGAGACCTCTGCATATCGTTTGCGGTTATACCACAACTAAATGGGTCAGGATATTGACGGTTTACATACCAAAGCCGCCGAAGTGGGTTAATGAAAAAATAAGGGCTAAAAGGAGATAAAAGATAATGCATAAATACGGAGATTGCTCTCTATGCGGAGGAGAAGTAAAGCGGAAAATGGTCGATGAACTGGATTACCGCTACGGCGGAAAGCCGTATATCTTCAGAGAAGTGCCGGCAGGAGTTTGTCAACAATGCGGAGAAGTGTATCTTACCGCGAAAGCGGCGAAGGAGATTGAACGTATAATCAGGACAAAGGTAGTATCAAAGAAAACCATTCCCGTGCCTGTATACGTCTTCCCTGAGAAGATGGCGGTATGATGTCAGGCGAATTACCATGCCTTAGGAAACAAGCACAACCAAAAGATAATCGAGAAGAAAGAACACTATGAATTTATCAAAACGGCACGTCACGAACAACCCAAAAACACTAATAGCTTTGTAGGGTGGGCATTGCCCACCAAAACCTATTCACCGCCAATATCATCCGGTAATATCACGGGCGCGCCGCTTCCCCAATCCTTCGAATATGCGCCTTGTTTAACGAACCTGTGAAACGTCGAATATGCCCAATCTCTCGAAGCGCCGACATACCTATGCTTCACCGGATTATAATGGATGTAATTACAATGCGCCTCAAAATCCTTTTCGTCTCGAATCCGGTGCTCCCAAAAGCGTCTTTGCCAAATAAACCATTCCCTGTGTTTTAAGCGAGACGGACTTTTACTGGTGGGCAATGCCCACCCTACTTCTGCCTTTTTCGTAAATCTTGCCTTAATCAAACCCCATCTTTTGGAATAATCACCATCTCCTTCAGGTAAAGTCCAAATACAATGGAGATGGTCGGGCAATAAAACCCACGCATCAATCTCAAATGGCTTTAACAAGCGAACTTCCTCTATTATTTGCCTGAGGATTGTTCTGTTCTCTTCCGAGCATAGAAAAGGCCGCCTATTGTGCGTTACAAGCGTAAAGAAATACGTCCTGCCTTCCCTTGCCCTTCGATAGTTTGGCATATTTATTGGTGGACAATGCCCACCCTACTTCTGCTATTTTCTATCCTTCGTTTTTCGTTCAGTCTCAAGCCCCACCTGCCGCATAATGCGCTTTACCCTCCATTCTTTATATCGGTCATATAGATGTTGTCCTAAAACAACAATGATAGAAACTTCAGTCTCAAGCCCCATCGGCCGCATAATACGCTTTACCTTCCATTCTTTATATCGGTTATATAGGTATTCTCCTAAAACAAATAAAACAACAATAATAGAAACTGCGGTTACGCCTATAGATCCGTTTATAATATCGTCCTTATAGGCTTCCCATATTCCAATTCCTAAAACGACTACCAAAATAAGTAGAACGAGAACAATCCCTATTACTGTTAAAGTTGCTGTTAAAGATATAAATTGCCTTAATAACGCTTGCCCTTTTTCGCTTATAAGCAACACACCCACAGCAATTATAATCAGAAGTATATATATTCCGAACATTTAAAATAACCTCAATGGCGTTTTTTTATGACGTAAAACCGCCTTAACCGATTCAAGAGATTCCCTTGTTTCGTTAGCCCGCTTTTTTGCGATTAGATTATCGTAAAGATCTTCCCACAGGCCGCCGAGTTTTTTCAGGTCAATTTGCACCGCGACCTTTTGCCCCCGTTCATCCATGACAAACTTAATTCCCGTCGTCATTTGTAATCTCCTTTCTTTGCCGGCAATAAGCGGATAACGTTCCTTACAAATCACTTCATTCAAATTTAACGTAATCCAAACACACCCACGCTGTCAAGGCAAAGACATGTTACTCCTTACTGCCCCTTAATCTCCTCCGCCACCTTATCCCCCATCTCCTTGCATCCTACCTTTTTCGCGCCTTCGGTATAAATATCCGCCGTGCGATAGCCCTTTTCCAAAACCCTCTCAACCGCCCTTTCTATGGAAGAGGCAACCTCGTCCATGTTGAAGGTGTATCTAAACATCATGGCCACGGAAAGAATGGTCGCGATTGGGTTGGCTATATTTTTGCCCGCGATATCCGGCGCGCTTCCGTGTATGGGCTCGTACATTGCGTGCCCCGTGTCTCCTATTGAAGCCGAAGGAAGCATTCCGATAGAGCCCGTGAGCATGGCGGCCTCATCCGACAAAATATCGCCGAACATGTTTTCCGTCACAATAACGTCGAACTGGCGCGGGTTCCTGACAAGTTGCATGGCGCAATTATCCACGTACATGTGGCTCAAGGAAACGTCTTTATAAGATTCCGAGACCTTTATAACCACATTTCTCCATAATTCGGTCGTCTCAAGCACGTTCGCCTTGTCAACGCTCGTAAGTCTTTTGCCTCTTTTCCTGGCAACCTCGAAAGCGACCTTTGTAATCCTCTCAATCTCATGAGTCGTGTAAACGAGGGTATTCACCCCTCTCTCGGTTCCGTCCGGAAGTTTCTCGACTCCCCTCGGCGTTCCGAAGTAAAGGCCTCCGGTCAGTTCCCTTATTACCATTATGTCAACGCCTTCTATTACTTCTCTTTTAAGGGTTGAAGAATCCGCGAGAACCGAATAAATCTTGGCCGGCCTCAAATTGGCGAAAAGTCCGAGTTCCTTCCTTAAACGGAGGAGCGCCCTCTCAGGCCTTATTGCATAATCAAGCCCTTCCCACTTCGGCCCCCCGACCGCTCCGAGAAGCACGCAACGGCTCTTAAGGGCCTCTGTCAAGACTTCTTCGGTAAGGGAAACTCCGTAGCGATCTATCGAGGCTCCTCCGACAGAGGCCTCTTTTAAATCGAACGATATCGAATATTTTTTGGAGACAATATCGAGAACCTTTATTGCCTCTTTCATTATCTCCGGGCCTATGCCGTCGCCCGCGAGGATAAGAACCTTTTCCCTACTCATTAGGCAAATCCCCCGCTACCTTTTGCAACGTCGCCAGAAAAGCGCCTATCCCGCTCGACGGGATGACTACCGTGCTTTTCCTGTCGTTCGATATCTCCGCTATCTGGAGGAACCTTCCGCCGTTATTTTCCTTGAAGTCCACGTGTATAGTCTTGCTTTCTATATAAAGTTTTTCCGTCGAGATAACCTTGCTCTTGAAGCCTTCTTTTTTAAACATCTCTTATACTAACCCCCTTTTTTTAATCCACTTCATGAGCCCGCCCGCCTCTATAAGCTCCCTCATGAACGGCGGCACGGGCCGGGCGCTGTAGCGCTTTTTCTTCGTAATATTCCATATCGCGCCCTTAACCATGTCAACCTCAAAGGCGTCTCCTGAACGCGCGTCGTCCACGGCCTCCGAACACTCAAGAATGGGAAGCCCCATGTTAAAAGAATTCCTGTAAAATATCCTCGCGAAACTCTTCGCGATGACGCACGAAACCCCGGCGGCCTTTATGGCTATGGGCGCGTGCTCCCTCGACGAGCCGCAACCGAAGTTTTTCTCGGCCACTATTATGTCGCCGGACTTTACCTTGGCGCTGAACGACGGGTCCGCGTCCTCCATGCAGTGCTTGGCGAGTTCCTTGGGGTCGGACGTGTTAAGATACCGGGCAGGTATTATCCTGTCCGTATCAACGTCGTTTCCGAACTTCCACGCTTTTCCCTTAAACTTCATTGATTCCTCCCTGAATATCTTTCTTTCGCTTGCGCCAATGATTTAAATACTTTTCCCGGATTTCCGCTATCATCCGACCTAATATTTGTCATTTCGACCGGAGGGAAAAATCCTGCCTGTAAGATAAAGATTTCTCGCTTCTCTCGAAATGACAAAACGGCGCGATTGATTTAACAAGTTGCCAAAAAATCCGAAATTTATCCGGGCTGCTCAAAAAGCTCCAACGGGGCGCCCATACAAAGTATGGGTCAAATGGACTTTTTCGGCAGCCTGTTACTTAAAAAACTTCGTCCGGATGAGCAATCCTGCCCTTTACGGCGGATGCCGCGGCCACGGCCGGATTCGCGAGATACACCTCGCTCGTAACGTCTCCCATCCTGCCGATGAAGTTCCGGTTCGTCGTCGAGAGCGCCCTTTCTCCGGGAGCGAGTATGCCCATGTGGCCTCCGAGGCACGGGCCGCACGTGGGAGGGCTTATGATGGCGCCGGCCTTCAGGAATATGTCGAAATAGCCCCGCGTCATGGCTTCCTTGTATATGTCCGGAGTGGCCGGTATGATTATGAGCCTCGTCGAGCGGGCGACCTTCTTGCCTTTGAGTATTATCGCGGCGGTCCTCAGGTCTTCGAGCCTGCCGTTCGTGCATGAGCCTATGACGACCTGATCAATTGATACGTCCGTCACCTCGGTAACGTTCTTCGTGTTCTCAGGCAGATGCGGGCACGCGACCTGCGGCTCTATCTTCGCGCAATCGTAATCCCTTATGCTCTCGAAACGGGCGTCCCTGTCGCTCCGGTAAAAAGTCAACGCCCTCTCCGCCCTGGGCTCCACGTACTTTCTTGTGGTTGAGTCCGGCTCGATTATGCCCGTCTTTCCGCCTGCCTCTATCGCCATGTTGCACATCGCGAAACGGCTGTCCATTGAAAGCCTCTTTATGACCTCTCCGCTAAACTCCATGGCCTTATAGAGCGCCCCGTCAACGCCTATGTCGCCGATTGTGTTGAGTATCAGGTCTTTGCCGCTTACCCACCTGTTGAGTTTTCCGTAGTAAACGAACTTTATCGTCTCAGGCACCTTGAACCAAAGCTCCCCGGTTATCATCACGGCCGCGAGATCGGTCGAGCCGACTCCGGTGCCGAACGCGCCGAGCGCGCCATAGGTGCAGGTATGGGAGTCCGCGCCAATTACGAGGTCTCCGGGCACGACTATGCCCTTCTCCGGAAGGAGCGCGTGCTCAACCCCGACGTCTCCGCCGTCAAAGTAGTGGGTGAGTTTCTGCTCCGTGGCGAACTCGCGAAGAATCTTGCACTGAGTCGCGCTCAATATGTCCTTATTCGGGGTGAAGTGGTCGGGAACAAGCACCACGCGCTTCCGATTAAAAACCTCCTTCGCCCCTATGTCCCTGAATTCCTTTATGGCGATGGGCGCGGTTATGTCGTTGCCGAGCGCTATATCAACCTTCGCGTTCAGAAGCTCCCCCGGGCTGACCTCCTTGAGCCCCGCGTGCTTAGCGAGGATCTTCTCCGCAATCGTCATGGGCCTGCGTCTTTTTCCTCTTATTGCCATCGCCTTTTCCTTTCAATTAAGTTTTAGCAAATTACCAAAAAACTAAATTTACAGTCATTGCGTGGGACTTTGAGGCAATCTCGGATTTAGATAGGTTGTTTACGTAGCTCAGGGCTTTAGCCCTGATACACATCAGCCCTAAAGGGCTGAGTTACAAAAGCAATGACAATACGATTTTTTCAGCAGTCTCCTAAACGACTCTTTCCTTTTTTTCCTTCTTCTTGTGCTCGAGCCTGTTGAGGGCGTTTATGTAAGCCCTCGCGCTCGCGACTATTATGTCCGTATGAGCGCCCTGCCCGAGGACTATGTGTCCAGCCTCCTCGAGCCTCACGGTCACTTCTCCCTGAGCGTCGGCGCCGCCGGTTATGGCGTTAACCGAATACCGAAGGAGCTTGCTCCTCGCGCCGGTCATCCTCGCTATGGTTTTATACACGGCGTCAACCGGGCCGTCGCCATTGCCCGTATCCGTCATCTTCTTTCCGTCAACCTCCATCTCAAGAACCGCGACAGGCGGCTTCTCCGTGCCGCTTACCACGTCCAACTTCAAAAGCCTGAAACGGTCCGGCGCCTCGAACCTCAAGACCTCTTCCTGCACTATGGCCTCGATGTCCTCGTCGAACACCTCTTTTTTCCGGTCGGCGAGGAGTTTGAACTTCTCGAACGCCTTGTTCAAATCAGCGTCATTCAACTCGTAGCCCATCTCCTTAAGCCGCTCCCTGAAGGCGTGCCTTCCCGAGTGCTTGCCCATGACGAGCGTGGAGCGGGAAATCCCGACCGATTCCGGACTCATTATCTCGTAAGTGGTCTTCTCCTTAAGAAGACCGTCCTGATGTATGCCTGATTCGTGCGCGAAGGCGTTGTCTCCGACGATCGCCTTATTGGGCTGGACGACCATGCCTGTTATGGCGGAGACGAGCCTGCTCGCGGGGTAAAGATGTTCCGTCACGATGGATGTGTCCAAACCGAGGGCGTCCTTCCGGGTCTTCAGTATCATCACTATTTCTTCGAGCGAGGCGTTACCCGCCCTCTCGCCTATGCCGTTTATGGTGCACTCGACCTGCCTCGCGCCGTTTATGACAGCGCTAAGGGAATTCGCCACGGCGAGCCCCAAATCGTTATGGCAATGAACCGAGATGACCGCCTTGTCGATATTCTTGACGTTCGCCTTTATGCCTTTTATAATCTCCCCGAACAAATGAGGAAGAGCATAGCCGACCGTGTCCGGTATGTTTACCGTGGCGGCCCCGGCCTCTATCACGGCCTCCAGAACCTCGTAGAGATATCCGAGGTCTGTCCTCGAAGCGTCCATCGCGGAGAACTCAACGTCCGAAACAAAACTCCGGCTGAGAGCCACCATCTCGACCGCCCTCCGGAGGGCCTCGGCGCGCGTCATCTTGAACTGGTGCTTGAGATGTATCTCGGAGGTTGATATGAAGGTGTGTATCCTCGGCTTGGGCGCGCCGCGCAAGGCCTCCCACGCGGCTCTTACGTCCTCTTCCTTGGCCCTGGCGAGACTGCAAACCGTCGGGCCTTTCTCGTCGGACACCTCGTGGGCTACGCGCCTTACCGCCTCGAAATCCCCGGCCGAACTGAAGGCAAACCCGGCCTCTATGACGTCCACGCCGAGTTTCTTAAGCTCCTTCGCGACGCGTATCTTCTCCTCGACGTTCATCGACGCCCCGGGCGATTGCTCTCCGTCCCGAAGCGTCGTGTCGAATATGATTATCTTGTCCGTCATGTCCTGAATCTCAAACCAAGTGCCTTTCTTCTTTTTTCTGCGGTTTATCCGCGCCGTGAGGCGTCGAAACAGGCGCGCCCCGAAGCATATCCACCAGCGTCAACACCGGCCCGGAAAGCGCGTAACCGAAGGCCAAGACGAATATCATTATATACGGTTCCGCCGCGATCAATATGAAAAGCAGTATAAGGGCCACGAGAAACCTGAACGGCATCCTCCGCGCGAGGCCTATGTCCTTGAAGCTGTAGTACTTGATGTTGCTGACCATGAAGAACCCCAGGAGATACACCAAAACGAGTATGACGACGTGCTTTGTCGTCCCGCCCTGCCCGAGACTGTGAAAAAGCAAAACAGTAGCCGCCACCAGAGCGGCCGCCGCCGGTATCGGAAGCCCGTTAAAACGCCTGCTCTCGACGGTTGATATCTGCACGTTGAACCGGGCGAGCCGGAGCGCCCCGCAAACCACGTATATAAAAGCGGCAAGCCAGCCGTACTTGCCGAACGGCTTCAGCGCCCACATGAATATCAATATGCCGGGGGCGAGCCCGAACGCCACCAGATCCGACAGGGAATCGTACTCCATGCCGAACTTGCTCGTTGTGCCGGTAATCCGGGCTATCCTTCCGTCAAGCCCGTCAAGTATGCCTGAGATAAGTATCGCGATTGCCGCGGCCTCGTAATGCCCGTCAATGGAGGCGATTATCGAATAAAACCCCCCGAACAGGCTCGCCGACGTCACGAGATTGGGAAGAATGTAAACGCCCCTTTTCTTTACGCCCTTTTTCTGGCTTTCGCCCAAGACTTCGTCCTGCATGATTCCCCCCTTATGGCTATTTCCAATAAGCCAGCGTCGAACTTCCCGCCCTGACCTTATCCCCTATTTTCACGTTCACCCTGCACTCGAGCGGCAGATAAACGTCAAGCCTCGAGCCGAACCTTATCATTCCGAACCGCGAGCCTTTTGTCATCGCGTCGCCTTCCTTAACGTAACAGACTATGCGCCTCGCTATAAGGCCGGCTATCTGACAGAACGCGACGCGTTTCCCGTTCGCGGCCTCGACAAGTATCATGTTCTGCTCGTTCTCCAGAGAAGCCTTGTCGAAACTCGCGTTAAGGAATTTGCCGGGATTATAGGAAACACCCGCTACCCTTCCGGAAACAGGCGCCCTGTTGACGTGCACGTTGAAGACGTTCATGAAGATGCTTATCTTCATCGCTTCGGAATTAAGAAGCCGCCCCTCGAACGCCTTCTCGGCCTTTATCACCCGTCCGTCGGCCGGGCTCACGATGGAGTTCTCGCCGGAGGGCACGTCCCTCTCCGGGTCCCTGAAGAAATTAATCACGAAAAGGTTTACGGCGAGAGCCAAAACAAAGAGCCGCCAAACCCCTAAAACTCCGGTTATGACGACCGGAACGAAAGCGATAAAAATGAAAACGTATCCTTCGCGCGCTATTGGTATACGCATGGCACTCTTTCACACACGATGTCATAAATATATGCGCATCACAGAGCGTCAGAACAAAGCAGGCCAAGGCGCTACGAAGGTGAGGCGGGGCACCCATCCAACGGATGGGTCGGCGTATTTTTAATACGCCGCAACGACGAGCCGAGTAGCAACGCAGGCATGCAAAGTTATGACGCTCTGTAACACTTAGTTTTTGCTCCTGTCCACTATCTTAGCCTGCTTCATCCACGGCATCATGGCCCTGAGTTTCTC
>DASRUI010000054.1:0-15726 GCA_035655515.1 Thermodesulfobacteriota bacterium | reverse complement strand
GGCATACCGTTCTCCGACCCAATGGCCGACGGCCCGACCATACAGGCCTCGAGCGAGAGGGCGCTTAAAAACGGCGCCACAGTGGATAAGGTCTTCGCTCTCATGGAAAAGACGAGGAAGACCTCGAATATTCCCATGGTGCTTTTCGGCTATTATAATCCGGTCTTTGTTTACGGCGTAAAGAGGTTCGCCAAGAGGGCAAAGGGCGCCGGGTGCGACGGGGTATTGATAGTGGACCTTCCGCCCGAAGAATCCGGAGAGCTTAAAAAAGAACTCGACTCAAAGGGGATACCCCTCATATATCTTTTGACGCCGACGAGCAATGAGGACCGCATGAGGATTGTCGCGAAGATGGCAGAGGGATTCATATATTACGTGAGCGTGGCCGGAGTTACGGGCGCGAGGAGAAGCCTCTCCGGCAAGATAGCGCAATCGGTAAAGAGGATAAGGAAGTTTACGGACGTGCCGATAGGGGTCGGGTTCGGCATCTCCACTCCGGAGCAGGCAAAAGAGGTAAGCGTTTTCTCGGACGCCGTGATAGTCGGAAGCGCGATAATAAACCTCATATCGAGCGCCGGGGGCGGTATTACAGCCGCGGCCAAGGTGGAGGGATTCGTCAGGAGTCTGAAGCAGGCTATTAAGTAGCGGGGCGGCGGTATTCATCGGGGGAAAGCAATGGCTGAAAATAATCATACCGAAGAAGCACTCAGAAAAGAACTTAAGAGGAAGGACATCGAGGTTGCCCTTTACAGGGAACTCGGCGCCCTTACGCTTCTTGCCGCGCCCCTTGGCACGATTCTCGGTCATCTCATGGATTATGTCTTAAAGGCCATGGAGACGGACAGCGGAACCCTTTATCTTCTCGACGAGGCCAAAAAAGAGATTGTCTTCGAGATAGTCAAGGGGCCGATGGCCGAAAAGTTCATGGGCAAGCGCATGGGCATGAACGAGGGCATCGCCGGGCACGTCATGCGAACGGGAGAGATTCATATATCGGACATATTGAGCGAAGATAAAATGTGGCGCGGCCCCGCGCCGGGCGCCGAGGCCGGTCGCGGGTCGAACATGATAACCGTGCCGGTAAAGCTGAAGGGAAAACCGATCGGCGCCATAACCGTCATGGACAAGGCCGGAGGCTTCAGGCATTTCGCCGATGATGACGCGGAAACGCTCCTTTCCATCGCGAACCATTTCTCGATAATAATGGAAAGAGGGGAGATTCTTTTGTCACTCGAAAAAAAGGTGGCCCAGTTCGAAACCCTGACCGAAGTCGGCGCCCTTCTCATATCCACGCTCGACGAGAAACTCGTCCGGACGCGGGCCATGGGCTCGATAACGAAACTCATGGCCGCCGAGGCCGGCTCTCTTCTCCTCGTTGACAAGAAGACGGATGAGCTTTACTTCGAGGTCGCGCTCGGAGAAAAAGGAAGCGAGATGAAGACCGTAAGGCTTAAGATAGGCGAGGGCGTGGCGGGATGGGTCGCGAAGAACGGCGAGCCCGCCCTCATACCCGACGTCACCCTTGACGAGAGATTTGAGGCGCGCGTGGACAAGAAAAGCCGGTTCATCACGAGGAACATGCTTTGCGTTCCGGTGAAGATAAAGGACGACACTATCGGCGTGTTGCAGGCCATCAATAAGATAGGCGGCGTTTTCACGGAGGAGGACAGGGAACTCTTTCTTCTTTTCGCGAACGAAGTCGCCATAGCGCTCGATAACGCGAGGCTTTACCGGGAGATACGCGACACCTTCTACGCCACGTCCGGCGCCCTCGCCGAGGCCATAGAAAAACGCGACCCCTATACCGGAGGGCACACGAAGAGAGTCTTGGAATACAGTCTTATCATAGGCCGCGAGATGGGATTACCGAAGAAAGAGCTCGAAAATCTGAAACTTTCGGCCGTCTTGCACGACGTCGGGAAGATTGGCATAGACGACGCCATATTGAGGAAGCATGCCCGTCTCGACGACGCGGAACAGAAAGAGATGATGAGGCATCCGGACTTCGGGGCCGACATAATGAAGCGCGTGCCGCAACTCAGCAATATCGTGCCGGGCATCCTCCATCATCACGAGCGGATGGACGGCAAGGGCTATCCCGCGGGGCTTACCGGCGAGACGATACCCATGCACGCGAGGATAATAGCGGTCGCGGACACCTACGACGCGATGACCACCACGAGGCCGTACAGGAAGGGGCTTCCGCAAGAGGTCGCGATAGCGGAACTCAAGAAGTTTTCGGGCGCGCAGTTCGACGCGCTGGTGGTCGAGGCGTTTTCAAGGGCCGTCGACAAGGGCGTTATGGTCGCCACTGAATCCGGAAGCGATAAGCACTTCAAGCCGGAAGAGTGAAAGTTATATGTCATTGCGAGGGGCTTTATCCCGAAGCAATCTCGTATTGAGGAAAAATGGGATTGCTGCGCTTCGCTCGCAATGACAAAAAGGGAACTGTTGTTCGTAACTCCTCAGGGCTTTAGCCCTGATAAGCGGCAACGTGTACGCAGTCATCTCTCAGCCCCGAAGGGCTGAGTTACAAAGACAGGTAAACGGCAAAAGGAGCGATATGATCTGGTTCAAGAAAGACATCTTCTTCAAACCCAAAGACAAGGCCAAGAAGGTCGTAATGCCTCAGGGGCTTTGGGTTAAGTGCGACCAATGCGAGGAGACGATATACAAAAAGGAGATAGACGACAACCTGGACGTCTGCCCGAGATGCAATCATCACTTCCGCATGTCCGCGAGGCGAAGGGTCGACGCTACGCTCGACGAGGGGAGCTTTAAGGAGTTTGACGCCTCCCTGAGCCCTGTTGACGCGTTCGAGTTCAAAGACCTGAAGAAGTATAAAGACAGGATAAAGTCGGCGCACAAGGAACTGGAAGCATCCGGCATAAAAGACGCCATAGTTACGGGCGCCGGGCTTATTAACGGAACGCCCGTCATGTTCGGCGCGTTCGAGTTTTCTTTCATGGGCGGCAGCATGGGAAGCGTGGTCGGAGAAAAGATAACGAGGCTTCTCGAACGCGCGCTCGAAAAAAAATCGCCCGTTGTCATCTTTTCGTCTTCCGGCGGGGCGCGGATGCAGGAGTCCATACTCTCGCTCATGCAGATGGCCAAGACCTCCGCGGCGGTGGCGGCCTTGCGTGAAAAAGGGGCGCCGTTCATATCGGTTCTCACCGACCCGACCATGGGAGGGGTTACCGCGAGTTTCGCCATGCTCGGGGACGTTATCATAGCCGAGCCAAAGGCGCTTATCGGGTTTGCCGGGCCGAGGGTCATAGCCGAGACCATAAAGCAAACCCTTCCCGAGGGATTCCAGAGGTCCGAGTATCTTCTTGAACACGGCATGGTGGACATGATAGTGGAGAGGAAATCCGTGAAGCAATACGTCTCAAAGGTTATCGCGCTTCTTAGCGAATAAAAGCGCCGGGAGTGATGGCTTTGTAAAAAGTCCCAAATCACCCTTCGACAAGCCCGGGGTGAACGACGGCATAGTCGAAGTCATCGACTTTTTTCCGTTCGTGGTGAGCCTGTCGAACCACAGAAAAGGCTTTTTATGACTTCATCAGGGATTAGCCCATGGCCGGAAGCCGGAATACAATTGAATACCTCTACGGCCTTACCCCTGATGTGATAAAGCCGGGGCTCGAGCGAATAGAGCGTCTCCTCGAACATCTGAAAAATCCACATCTGAATTATCCGTCAATCATTGTCGGAGGAACTAACGGCAAAGGCTCTGCCTCGGCCATGCTCGCCTCTATACTCAAAGAGGCGGGTTTGAAGACCGGCCTCTACACTTCCCCCCATCTATTGAGATTCAACGAGCGCATAAGGGTCAACGGAAAAGAGATACGCTCATTTGACGTGGAGCGGCTCGTCCGGAAGATGAAGCGGTTCGTAAAAAAAGCGGACGCCCTTTCGTCTCCGTCTTTTTTCGAGTTCACGACAGCCATGGCATTCGAGTATTTCAGGGAAAAGAAGGTTGACGTCGCGGTTTTGGAGGTAGGCATGGGGGGCAGGCTTGACGCCACGAACGTCGTCATTCCCCTCGTGTCAATTATAACGAGCGTCGGCTTTGACCACACGCAATACTTGGGCGCGGCAATCGAGGACATAGCCTTTGAAAAGGCCGGTATAATAAAAGAGGGGATAAGAGTAGTGAGCGCCGTATCCGATGGAGCGGCGTCAGGCGTGATAAAAAAGATTTCAAAGGGCAGGGGTTCGGGGCTATGCGTTTTCGGACGCGATTTTTCGGCAATGGAGACGGGGAGCGGTTTTGATTACAAAGGTGATATTGTAATCAACGGCTTAGAGACTAATCTTAAGGGCGCTCATCAAATAAGGAACGCGGCCTGCGCCATAAAGGCAACCGAGGTCTTGAGGTCTTTCGGATATGACATAAGAGATAACGCCATAAGGCGGGGCCTTAAAAACGCCGTCTGGCCGGGGCGGCTCGAAGTCGTTTCGAAAAAGCCGGTTCTGGTTTTGGATTGCGCCCATAACCCTGACGGGGCGAGGGCTCTGGCAATAGCCTTAAGGGATTTCAAATATAAAAGGCTCGTATTCGTAATGGGAATCATGGCTGATAAGGACATAAAGGGAATCTTTAATGAACTTCTTCCAATGGCCGACATCGTAATATTCACGGAGCCGAAAAATAAAAGAAGGGCCGACGTAAAGGTTTTGTCCGGTATTGCCAAGCCTTACAAATGCCGCGTTGCGGAAATAAAGGATGTAGCCCGCGCCATTGATTATGCGGTCAAAGAGGCCGGGCCTCTTGGCCTCGTATGTGTTACCGGTTCTGTGTTTACGGTCGCCGAGGCGAAGATGCGGCGACAAAGAAGGTGAGGGTGGTACTGATTTCACTATTGTATAGACCGTTCACCCTTCGACCCATGTAAGGTGAAGAGAGTAAAAAATAAAACCCGCTCTTTTCCTTGCGCATACACATATTGCCTCCGGCTTGACACATTTTTAATTCGCAATTGATATGTTTTGTTTAATCTGATAAGATATGTCAAAATAAGTTTAAGGCGGGCTTTCCTATAAAATAATAGACAACCGTGGTGTTGATTATGCGAAGAAACTCCCCTCCTAAAATTTTCCTTTTAATTGCCTTCCTTCTTTTACTCTGCTTTCCGGCCTATATCTATGCAACAGGCGGCGCATTCCCCTACACAAAACACGGCGGCGGCACAACGGATGGTCTTACGCCCTGCGCCGGAGGCGTAAACAGGGGCTTAGGCGCTGACTACGGCGGCGACTGCGCAACTAATCCTGAGGCCGGCACATACAAATCAGGCGAATGCGCTCACTGCCACGAGCCTCATTCGAGTTTTGGAGAGGCCGAACCCCCGCCATCTTCGGGCGCCGACGCAGGCCCTGACCCTTACCTGCTTATGAAGGAATACGGCACAGCCACAAACTACGCCAACCTCTGCTGGTACTGCCATAATAATATAGGCAATATAAACGGCTCAGGCAGTCCCTCTGGCATGGGCAGATGGAGTTTCTATCAAGGAGAGGGTGTTTACGGCAGCTCAAGCCACGATGACAGCGCTAGCTTTTACTGGCCCGGTACAACAGGCGACCCTGTGAGTATCTGGCCCAGGCAAACGAGGCAGAGCCTTCCTTCAGGCAATCTCGGCAGTTGCCTCAACTGCCATACGCCCCATGGCATAAGGGAAACAGCAGGAAGCGCGTTTGACACAGGCGCCGTCCCGACCTCTCCGACCAACCGTCATCTTGCGGCAAATAACCTTTCTGTCTCAACCGATTACCTTATCCCCCGTCAGTTAATAGCATGGGAAGAGGGGTTGTGCGAGAACTGCCATGACGGAAGTCCCGCATCCACGAACATACAGGCTGAGATAGACAAGAGGTCTCCGAGCCCTTCTGCCGCCGCAAAGAGCGGACATCCTGTTGATGACACGGCTTTCGCGGGCAGCCACGTTGCGAGCGAGGCAATACCCGTAACCACAAAGCACGTTGAGTGTTATGACTGCCATAACCCGCATGCCGCCAAGGCGCCTACCGGAGCGCTCAACGACGGTGACGGCGGCAGGGTAAAGGGCATGAAGTTTATTGACATAAGCGGGACTCTCCGGGACCCTGCCACAGGTTTTCGCCAGCCCTATGTATATGAGATATGTCTTAAGTGCCACGGGAATACCTATGCCACGTTCATACCCGACAAGGCATGGGGCGCGAACACGCTGAGAACCACTGTCTTAAGGGCTGGCACCTCCTGCGCCACGAACATAAACCCGGCGTCCAGTTGCACCGACGGCTCGAATAAACGCCTCGAGTTCGACACTGCAACCAACGCATTAGATGGTTTTGGAGGCACTCTTGCCGGTAACCGCGCCTATCATCCCGTAGCGGCCGCAGGAAGAAACACATCGGCTGCACTGAATAACCAGCTCCTGGGCGGTCTTACCACCTCAAGCACGATAAACTGCACGGACTGCCATAACACCAATGCCACAACCGGCGTGCAGGGTTCTGTTACAGAATCAAACCTGAGGGCAACAGATGACACCTCTGGATATGCAGGCGCAAGCCCTGTTGGTCCGCACGGCTCAACGAACGTGAGGATCCTCCGCGATAATTACGATACCACCCTCGGGACAACGTCAGCTTCTGCATTTGCGAATTGGGATTCAACCAGATTTCAGTTGTGCTTTAACTGCCACAATGTAAGCGCATTTACAGACCCCGACGGCATAGTCGGAGTGCAGATGACAAACTTCAGGCAGGATGCGATAGGGTGTGTCAGTTCCAAGGTAAATCTTCATGCACTACATCTGACCGATGTAGCCACTATGGGCTGGAATTTCGAAACCATGTACACCTCATGCGCTAACTGCCACTATAATGTCCATTCCAACGCAGAGGCGACAAATACTCAATACGGGACCGCGACAGGCGGCACAGGCGTGCCGGCTGACGGTGACACCCACCTCGTGAATTTTTCACCCATAGTCGAGCCATTGGACTATACTAAACCGAGGTGGTGGGATGCAGGGTGGTATGCGTCGGTTGCCAGAAATGTCATGAGATGCAATCTCAAATGCCATGACGCACGTATGGGTAATTTCCAGGGCGGTTTTCCTGCTACTATAGATGCGTGGTATGTGCGCTATGGTTCCTAAGATGCAGAGATTCTTCTTAATCCTTATCCTTTTATTTCTATCTTATATTTTCCCCACCCCGGTATGGTCAAAGGACTATCTCTATGTGTCCAATACCGAGGCTAATCTTATCTCGGTCATTGATGGGGATGAGGGGATTGTAGTAAGGGAGGTCCCGGTCGGAGTTGAACCGTGTCATATTGTAGTTGACCATAAAGGGGAGCTTATTGCGGTCAGTCATGAGGAGAAGCGAGGGGAGATATGGTTTCTTGATAGAAAGACCCTTCGGGTGGAGAATAAGGTATTGCTTATCGAGGCAAAGGAGGGGGTGACAAAGACCAACTGTTTTTTCCTCGCCTTCAGTATAGACAGCAGGAAGTTATATGCGGTCAACCAGTTTTCCGGCCTCCTTTACGTGGTGGACCCTGTTGCAGGAAAGGTTGAGAAAGAGATAAGATTGGGAAAAACAAAGCAAATGATAGGAGGGATTATCCTGTCCCCTGACGGAAGGTTCCTTTATATTTCTGATGTAAAAAACAGCAGGATATTTGTGTTAGATACAGCCGGTGATGTGATATATGACCACATAGTCATAGATGGAGCTCCATGGGCAATTGCTGTAAGTCCTGATGGTAAGTTCCTATATGTGGCAGATGCCGGAGATTTGACCCTTATTATCATGGACATTGAGACAAGGAAGGTTACAAAGCGTATCCCCATAGGAATTCAGCCTACCGACGCAGCCATCTCCAGAGACGGCAGATTCGTCTTTGTGAGCAGCATGATATCCTACGATATAACCGTAATAGATACTGAACTTAAGGAAGCAGTGGCAAATATCCCTGTAGGCGCCTATCCTGTTGGCATAGTGGTAAGCCCGGATGGCAAGAGGGTATACGTCTGTAATTATAATGAAAATACCGTGTCCATTATTGATGCCGAATCCAGCAGAGAGACTGTAAGGGTTCCTACTAACTCTACCCCTACTAAAATAGCGATATATCATTCGCTGTAAGGATTTTATGCGTTGCAGACTTTACGCGCCCTTAAATGGTGCGGCTACCTTAATTGCCTTTTTCATCTTTCTTTTTTCCGGTGTTCTTACCGCATGGGGAGAGGACAGGGGTTTATTGTACGTTGTCCATATCGTTCCTAAAACAGTCGGCATTTTTACCCCGGATCCGGAATCCTCAAAAATGGTAGGGACGATTCCGGTAGGGAATGTCCCCTTAAACATAGCCATTTCCCCGAATGGGAAGTGGCTTGCTGTAAGCCATAGGGAACCATCCGGGGAAACCCCGGATGTGGTATGGATAATAGCCGGGGGGAAAAAAGAGGTTGTCAGGAAGATAGACATTTATCTCACACGGTACCGCGAGCGAGGGGAGATATTTCTTCTTTTCTCAAATGACGGGGAAAAACTATATGTGGTAGACAGTTTTACGCGTTTCCTCGACGTTATAAGGACATCGGATTGGAGACTGATAAAGAAGGTAACACTCGGTATTCATCCGCAAAACCCTTTGCTTTCCCGTGACGGCAGGAATCTCTATGTGCCGAACCTTTATTCGAGGGAAATCCTTATAATTGATGTTGAAAAGGATAAGGTGGTGGATTCCGTTAAGGTGCAAGGATTGCCTTCTGCAGTCGCATTGAGCAGGGATGAAAAGACCCTCTATATTGCCGATGCGGAGAACCACCGGGTGATTTTTATTGATACCACAAGTCGAGGCGTCATTAAAACCGTGTCCGTAGGGAGTTCGCCCCAGAACATCATTCTCGCGGACGGATTTCTCTATGTCCTCAACACCTATTCCAATACCTTGAGCATCATTGATACGCGGACGAGAGAGAACATAAAGAACATTGGCATAGGCATCCTGCCGCAGAAGATGACCTATGACCCGAACGGTAAAAGGCTTTATGTGGTGTCACAGGATACAAGTATAAGTGTGGTGGATACCGCACGGAAGGAACGGCTTAAGAGTATCGGAACAGACATAACCCCCATGGGTATTGTCTATGCGCCTTATTAGCGCCTTATTATAGGAGACACATCCAATTTATTTCGAGTGCATTAGACAGTCCTTCGACAGGCGCAGGGCGGACGGTTAATATTTTCCCCCTTCCTTTTCCCGGCCTACAGGCGGGGTCTCGTCCCGATATAACATCGGGACGGACAAAGGGCGTGGTGCCAATCCAAAGGATGGGTCGCGGAGGGATTTAGAGATGTTTCCAAATCCCCCTTCCTTTGACTTTGCTCAGAACAGGCTTATTCCCCTTTTCCCTCCACCCCGTCGTCTTATGTCTTGTAAAACCCCCCACCCTGTGTTAATGTCCATTCGATATTCCTCTTTTTTATCCTATGGGCGCGTTCCTGTTTAATAAAAATAACCTGTCTTTGTTTTCGGTCTTATCCGTTATTTTCCTTTCGGCATTCACTCGTCCGGCCTTGGCCTTCGACGGAGTGGCGTTCAGAAAAGACGCTCCAATCGAGATAAGCGGCGAAAGCGTAATCTACGACGACGCTAAAAAGACCTATCTGGCCGAAGGGGACGTCGTCATAATCCAAGGTGACATGACGCTTACCGCCGAAAAGGCCTCTCTCGACATGACCGGGGGAAAGGCGCGCGCCGAGGGAAACGTCGTGGTTACGAAAAGCGACGGTAATTACATGGTCGCGGATTCCCTTGACATTGATATGGACAAGGAAACGGCGGTCATCGTTAACGGGAAGCTTTATTTCAACGACAATAACATCTACGTTTACGGCGCCGAGATTAAAAAGACCGGCAAGGAGACCTTCGAATCCCCGGCCGTCAAAATCACGTCGTGCGACTGCGAAAACGACGAAAGCCCGGCGTGGAGTTTTTCCGCGAACGGCGCGAAGGTTACGGCGGAAGGATACTTCACCGGGGTTCATTCGTTTTTCTACATAAAGGACGTTCCCGTGCTTTATTCTCCGTTCATAGTGGTGCCGGTGAAGACAAAGAGGCAGACCGGTTTTCTTACTCCCGCGTTCGCTTTTTCGAGGCTTCGCGGCACGAAGGTGGATAATGCCTTTTTCTGGAATATCTCGGACTCGCGCGACGCCACCTTTTACCTCGATATCGAAAGCAAAAGGGGCCTCGGCAAGGGGCTCGAGTACAGGTATTTCCGGACCAAGGCGAGTTTCGGAGAGTTTTACTTCTACCACTTCAAGGAAAACGACATGGACAGGGTGCGGAGTTTCAGGAGCGACGACGATAATCTCTCGAGGCCTCTCTCCGCGACCGACGACAGGTGGCGGCTTAATTACGAGCACATGGAATTCCTGGACAAAGGCGTCTCGATAAAGGCCGACATAGATTTGGTGAGCGACGACGAGTATTTCATAGACTTCGCCAAAGACCCGAAGGAGAGGTCCATCGAGAGCCTCGAAAGCAAACTCTCCGTGGCGAAGAGTTGGGACAAGTACAATCTTACGGTTCAGGCGAGGGTCTTCGATAATTTGCTTTTGGAAAACGACGACGGCGTTTTGCAGAGGCTCCCCGAGGCGCTTTTCACCGCGACGAGCCAAAACGTGCCGTCGACCCCAATTTATCTTTCGCTCAAGTCGGGTTTCGTCAACTTCGTCCGCTTCGGCGGGGGGCGGGAAGGCGCGGAGGGGCAGAGGCTCGATATGATGCCGCAGATTTCCCTCCCGCTTGACGCCGGGCTTTTCGACGTTACTCCGTCTTTCATGCCGAGGTGGACGATGTATGAAACGCGAAACGACCCGTCGGGCGGCGATGACTTCAGAAAGAGATACATCTACGAGTTCGAGACGGCCGCCACGACGAGTCTGGTCAAGTTCTTCGGCGCGGATTTTTGGGGTTTCGAGAAGTTCCGCCACATCGTGCGTCCGGGGGTGGCGTATAATTACGTGCCGCCGACGCGTCAAACGCGGCTTCCTTCATTCGACGAGGTCGACAGGATTGCGGCGAAGAACGAAATCTCGTATTCGCTGAATACGACCCTTGCGGGAAAGTTGCTCGACGGAGAGGTAAGGGAAGATATATTTTACATGGACGTCTCTCAGAAGTACAATCTTCGCGAGGCGAACGGGGACGACAGGATAGACCCCTTGAGAAAGAGGCCGTTTTCGGACGTGAACGCCGAAGTTATCTTCAAACCCTCGGCGCGGTTTTCGGCGAGTTCGAAGGCCGCGTACGACGTATACGACAGCAGGGTCGAAAATCTGGACGGCGCCATAGCCGCCAGCGACAAAAGAGGGGACAATATTTCTCTCTCATACCGCTTCCTGAGGGGCTTGACGAGGTACGCCGAGGGTAACGCGATTTTAGCGATTACGCAGAAGTGGGACGCCGGGGCACTTGCCCGGTATTCCTTCATGGACGACAAATACATCGAGAAAGGCTACTTCGTCGATTATAAGCACCAGTGCTGGAGCGTCCGGGTGAAGTATTCGGAAAGGCTTGAAGAGAAGATAGTGTTTTTTACGTTCGGCCTTAACGGTTTGGGAGAGGTGTTCAGCGCCTCGGCGGGGCTTGATGAAAGGAAGAAGTGAAGAAGGAGGGCGATAATATGAGTTTTGAGTGCGGGGCAACGGCGGTCCTTACGCCTTCGGAGTCGAAGAGGCTCATAGGCAAGGCCGTAAAGGAGATGGGCGAGGTTAAAAAGGCGTTGAAGGACGGCGTTATCATTATCATAGGCGGCACCACCAACGCGTTCGTGGCCGAGGAGTTGACGGGTAAAGAACGGAATAAGTTTTGGTTCGCGTCAGGGAGGATAACGGGAGGCAAATTCGGCGCGAACGAGCCGGAAAAGCGCGTGAAGCCCATTGTAATCAGAAGGGGGGTTTTAACTGACGAGCATCCGGGTGACGCCGTAAAAGGATTTACCTCGGACGACGTTTACATAAAAGGCGCGAACGCCGTGGATGCTTGCGGGTGCGCCGGGGTTTTGATGTCGAGCGACACCGGGGGCACGATAGGCGCGGCCATGGGGATACTCAACGCGAGGGGAAGCCGTCTCATAGTTCCGGTCGGGCTCGAAAAACTTGTCCCTTCGGTGGTCGAGGCAAGCCGTCATTGCGGGCAGGGGAGATTCCGTTATTCCACCGGAGACCCGGTGGGCATGATGCCTTTGGTGAACGCGAGGGTCGTAACCGAGATAGACGCGATCGGGCTCTTGTTTCCGGACGCCGGCCTTAAGGTAACGCACATAGCCGGAGGAGGGGTTGACGGCTCCGAGGGTTCCGTGGCGCTTTCGATAGAGGGGCGCGAAGAGGACGTTTTGAAGGCCTTTGATTATATCCTCGGCATAAAGGGAGAGAAGGGCGTAACCGCTTGAGCCGGGTGAGCGAAAAGGAGAGGTTTTTAAACGCGCTTTCGGGTAATCCTTGCGACAGGCCGCCTTTTATCGTTCCGGGCGCCCTTATCTCAGAGCCTCTTGCCGCGGCTTTGACTCAAGGAGGCTTTAGGCTCGAAAAATTAAGGAACGATCCTTATGCCCTCGCCGAGCTGTCTTTATTCATGAGAAAAGAGGCGGGAATAGAAAACGCGGGCATGCCGTTTCTCATGAGGCTCGAATCTTGCTCTTACAACGGGGAACCGGACGAGGTCTTTTCCGGTTTAAAGCCTCTTGAGTTCATCTATCCGCTCGATGACGTATCGGATTATAAAGGCCTTAGTCAAAAAAAAGAGCCGCTTGGCCTCGGCCTCGACACGATAAGGATTCTTTCTTCCAAGGTAAAGGATGCTCCTCTTATAGCGGACGTCTGCGGCCCGGTAAGCCTCGCGGCCTCTCTTTTGGACGGCAAGACCCTTTTGAAATCAATGGCAAAAGACCCTTTTGGAACGCACGGATTGCTTGAGTTCCTTTCGAAAAACACCCTTGACTACGCAATCGCGCTTAAACAAAACGGAGCGGACGCGGTTTTTATATCGGATAATTTTTCGACCGCGCTCACGCTCGGCAAGGGGCTTTTCAGGGAGTATTCGCTTCGCCATCTGAACGCTGTTTGCGACGGGCTTCGCGAGGCGGGGTGTTATTCGATGGTTCACCTTTGTTCGGACGTTACGGGTTTGGCGGAAGAGATTCAAGATTTACGGGCAGATTGCGTAAGCATTGATTCGGAAACTCCGATTCACGTTTTAATGGCCGCGTTGCCGGGCAGGAAAATCATGGGCAACATAAAGGCCGCCGCGTTTTTCGGAACGTCTTCTGTAGGGGCACGATGCATCGTGCCCCTACAGAATGAAAATCTCCCGCGCGTTATCGCGCCGTCGTGCGGCATTACGCGAGAGGCAAGGCAGGAGGTTTCGGCTGTAGGGGCACGATGCATCGTGCCCCTACTTAAGGGGAATCTTCCAGATATTATCGGCCCGTCGTGCGGCATTACGCGAGTTGTAGGGGCACGATGCATCGTGCCCCTACAGGCTTTCAGTGAGGTGAAGGATATTTTATCGGTCAAAGCGAAACGGTGAGCAGTCATTGCGAGGGGGTTTTACCCCGAAGCAATCTCGTTTTTACAATTATGAGATTGCTTCGTCCGCCAATAATAATGACGGACTCGCAATGACAAAAGAGAACCTATGCGGTAAAAGTTCTTGATTTCGCATGGGATAGTGATTTAGAATTGCAGTTTACTTTTTATAAGAACGGCGGGCACTGCCCGCCTTACAGAGAGAGGCGCCTATATGAAAGCCCTGATTGGATATTCCGTTGTTTTTCTTGCCGCGGCCATAGTTTTAGGTTTTCCCGTTAAGGCCTTTTCCGCGGACGCGGGCGCGACGAAGGTGATGGTTTTGCCTTTAAAGATAAACGCCCCCAAGGAGCAGGAATACCTTAAGGGAGCCGTAATGGACATGCTTTCTTCGAGGTTGGGAGGCAAGGACGGGGTCGAGCTTTTAAGCGCCGGCGTCGCCGGGGTACCCGCGCCAAGCGGCGCGGGTCGCGCATACGTTGAACTCGGCGAGCATCCGGTGATTGAAAGCCTTTCCGTTGCGTCCGGAAAAACCGGGGCGGATTTCATACTCTACGGGAGCGTCTCGGTCATAGGGGAGAGCGTGAGTCTGGACGCGTTTCTTTTTAACGCGAAAACCGGCAAAATCGAAGGCGTTTATTCCGGCGGCAAGGGCATCGGGAGCCTCACGGGCCTTGCCGATGACGTGGCTTCGCGGGCGGTTGCCTTGATGAGAGGTCCGGTTCAGGCGGAAGCCCCGTTTGTTTATACGGGCAAGTTCGCGAAGACGGAAGAGAAAAAAGAGGCGTTGCCGGGCAAGGAAGAAAAGGCCGTGGAAGAAGGGTTCATCGTAAAGAAGGCCCCCTCCGGAGTGAAGAAGGTGTCATGGAAGGCGGACGCGGGGAACGAGTTCGTAAAGGCGATGGAGATATTCGACGCTGACGGGGACGGGGTCAATGAGGTGTTCGTGCTTGCCGAAACGAGCGTAATTGCCTATAAGTTCGGCGATAACGGGTTGAAGAAGGTGAGAACGCTCGACACCTCCGCTTCAGGCGGCGAAAACGTTTCCATGACGAGATTCGTCCGTTCGTCCGGGGCGGACGGAAAGACCGCGTTCTACGTGTCGAGGCTCGCGACCAAGCAGGCTGAAACCTGCGGGATTAACTACGTCAAAGGCGAGTTGAGTCTCGGCTCATGCGAGATGAAGCATTTCGCGAGGGCGATTGAAATCAACGGGAAGCCGGTTCTTTTAGGTCAGGAGTTTCGAAAGGAGTGGGGGTTCAGGAAGACCGTTTTTGTTTTAAAGGAAGAAGGCGCGGGATTTTCGCGCGGAGAAGACTTTATCCTTCCTGACGGCGTAAACCTCTACGGCTTTGAAATGGCTGATATTACGGGCGACGGCGCGGATGAGCTTCTTTTGATTGACGACAACGGGTATTTTAAGGTATACGAGAAAAAAGACGACGCGTGGGACAAGGCGTGGCAGAGCACGGAATCCTACGGCACGACCCTTAACGCCATAGACCTTGAAGGCTCGGCTGACGCCATAGGGAAGTTCGTGCCCATAAAAAACAGGTTTTACGTGCTTACGGACGGTGAAAATAAAACCATCGCGCTCAAGAAACTCATTCCCGGGGGCATATTCGGAACCAAGGCCGCGAGGACGAGCGTTTTCGATAAAAGTTCGGTCATAGGGCTTTCATGGGACGGCGCGGCGTTGGACGAGGCGTGGGCCACAAAGGACGTCAAAGGGTATCTCGCGGACTTCGCGATAGGCGACTTCGACAATGACGGCGCGAAGGATGTTATATTGCTTGTTGTCGAGAGCGGAAGGAAACTCGCGAAGGGTCAAAAAAGCTCTATACTTTCTTATAAGTTGGGTTTATAATGAATGCCCGTCAGTTCGTTTTTTTTCCCTCTCCCCGTAGGGGAGAGGATTGAGGTGAGGGGGTAGGGGCACGATGCATCGTGCCCCTACGGCTTATTTTCCCGAAAACGGCGGTGTAGCTTTTCGTAGGGCAGACCTTTAAGGTTTTTTTGTTTATTTTATTTTGTCATTCCCGAGGTTTCAATCGGGAATCCAGAGTCTTTTTTATTTTAAAAATAAAAATATGGATTCCCGCTCAAAAGACCGCGGGAATGACAGAA
>DASRUI010000053.1:0-17320 GCA_035655515.1 Thermodesulfobacteriota bacterium | reverse complement strand
TGAGAATTATTTTGAAACTGATATAGTTAGGAAGTTGCATGTGTGAGTTCCTGAGCGTTAATGGTTAACCAGTTGATTTAATTATATTTTTGCGGGCGTAGTTCAATGGTAGAATGAAAGCTTCCCAAGCTTTAGACGAGGGTTCGATTCCCTTCGCCCGCTCCAGAATTTAATTGAAAACCGCCCCGGCGTCGGGGTACCCATGCGAAGCATGGGTCGGGGGCGGTTTTTGTTTAGGGCTGTATCAGGGTTGTCGTTCAAAGGCCCAATTTGGCAAGGCGCGACCTTATTGCCCCGCTTGTCCTGTTGAATGTTTTGGCGAGGCCGGCGACTTGAAAACCTTCCGCAAACAGTTCCCGCAATTTCTCATCCTGTTCTTTGTCCCACGGCAGGTAAGCCTTGGGATGTTTTTTTCTTATCTCCTCGAAACCCGGCGGCGCGCCTGCGTCGACGCCTTGCGGCGCGGAAATACCCCGCGCGCCTCGATTATTTTTCCGCGCGGGGTTTCCTCCGCACGCTTGAATGAATTGCTCATGCGTTGCCGCGAGTTCGTTTTCGGGCGTTTTGCTTAACGTATCCGTTGCGAGCGAAGACTGCGCGCGGAATTCCGCGTCCTGCGTCAACACCTCCGGGTGCACCCGGAACGCGCGTTTGTTCCAGCCGAGAAGATGCAGGCCCGAAAGACGCCTCACGCGAGAGAGAGCGACGTAACCCTGTCCGAATTCAAAGACGTCGCTTAAATCCATTACTGCTTCGTCCAAGCTCATTCCCTGACTCTTATGCACGGTGAGCGCCCACGCGAGGCGAAGCGGAATCTGGGTGATGCGCGCGCGGGCCGCTCCGTTTTCTTCCAAAGCCCAGTCCATTGGCTCGACCGTAATCCGTCTTCCGTTGCGTATTTTTACGATAGGATAACCGCTTTGCGCGTCGAATCCCTCGATTGCGCCGAGCGTGCCGTTCACGAATCCGTCCTTCTGACTATTTTTCGTGAATATCACCGTTGCCCCTGCTTTAAGATAAAGCGTCTCCGGCGAAAGGCAGCCCTTCTTGAGCGCGGCCACGAGGGCGCCGGGGCCTTTCGAGGTCATGGAGAACGCGCGCGGCTCGCCCGGAAGTTTGGCGAGTATCTCGTCGTTCATGCGGTCCACGTCGGCGTTTCGCGAAAAGAGTTTAGGCGTGTTCGACCCGAGCGAGGCATTGATTTGGACGGTTTTTCTGGTTTCGAGGCGGCTCAAGTGATTATTGTCGAAGGCGTTGCGTCGAATAGCCGACAGGAGGAGAAGAAAATCATCGTCATCCTGCCGGTACTGTTCCGTAAGATAGCAAACAACCGGATTCGCCTTTTCCCAAGCCGGAGAATCATAGGCGAAACGGGCGGCGGGTCTTTCGATTAACGCGGTTTGCGCCTCGTCGTTCGCGTCTTTTTTTACGACCGGCGGCAACTGGAAAAAATCGCCGACCAGGACGACCTGAATGCCGCCGAACGGCTCGGGACTCCGTTTGACTTCGCGGCAAACCGCGTCAACCATGGACAGGGTCTCCGGAGGGAGCATGGATACTTCGTCTATGATAAGAACTCTGGCGCGCAGGACGCGCTTCGAGATATGCGCGCTTGAGGCGATTTTATGAAGCTCGTTTTTATCCAATTTGGTTTTAATTCCTATGCCGCTCCATGAATGAATTGTCATCCCGCCTATGTGCGTCGCGGCTATGCCGGTCGAGGCGGTGATCGCAGGCTCTATGTTTCGTTCGCGCAGATACGCCGCGTAGGCGTTTACCGTATGAGTCTTGCCTGAGCCGGGTTCTCCGGTCAAAAAAACATTCGCGCCGGTCTTTAATATTGACAGAGATTGAGATTGAATCATACGATGTTTATCTCACTTTTTGCCGCTTTTTTCAATAGTTACCAGTTTCCCTGCGAGCGATTTTTGCGGCCCTGAAACAAGTTCGAGTTTGCCCGGGTAACGCTTGCCCCGGCAGGCAGTAAGCAGTGGTTGGCGGATTTTTTCAACAGCCGGTCATTTTTCGCTGTATTTGAAATCGTAGTTAAGGACAGTGCCGTTTTTAACGATGACTTCGAGGATGGTTTCGCGCACAATGGCGTCCGAGGTGTCTTCGATTGTTCCGCCGAGGTAGGAGGGCACTCTTTTTACCGTGTAGACATAGCGGAGTTTTTCAATTCCTTCGGCCTCAGTCGTCAGCGACGAGGGTTGCCCGAAGGTGGAGATTACCTCGTCTCTTTTCGTGACGCCCGGCAATATTTCTTTTACCGTCGCTTCGTATATGGGGGGGCCTTCGGTATGGGTCTTGTACGACGCGCAACCCGAAAGGGCAAACGCAAGGAACGCGCTCGCGATCAACCCGCATGTTTTATCCTTTAATGCCGTTTTTCTCATATTGATTCTCTTTCGGCTGTCGCGACGCCGTCCCTTGACATCGCCTTTACCCTGTACATGGCCGTGTCGGCCATGTGTATGAGTTCTATCTTGTTTTTTCCGTCGGCGGGAATGGACGCCACGCCGATGCTTACCGTTACGTTGCAGTTTATCCCTTCGTCCTTGAGGAAGACGGTTTCTTTTATCTTCTTCCGCAGTTTTTCCGCGGCAGTGTAGGCGTTATTCTTGCTGGTCTCAGGCATGAGCACCACGAATTCGTCGCCTCCGTAACGGCAGGCGACGTCAACGCTTCTTATGCAACGGAGTATGACCTGTCCCAGTTCCGTCAAGAGCTTGCTTCCGCAGATGTGACCGTGCTTGTCGTTGACGTTCTTGAAGAAGTCGAGGTCCATGAACAGCATCGAGAGGTCGCAGCCGAATCTTTTGGCCCTCTCCACCTCGTAGTCCATGTAGCGGTGCATGAAGCGCGAGTTGTAGAGGCGCGTAAGGTCGTCGGTTACGGTAAGTTCCTGCACCTTGTCGAAAAGGAGCGCGTTGTCTATGGCTATGGCCGTGTAATCCGCGATTGTGGTCAGAAGGAAAAGGTCGTCGTCTCCGAAGTGCCCTTCTTCGACTTTGTTTATGAGCTCTATGACGCCCATGGTTTTGCCCCTCGTCACGAGCGGCACGCATATGATGGACGTTGTCTTGAAGTTGGACACGCTGTCGGCCTTGGCGGAAAAACGGGGGTCTTTGCTTACGTCCGGGACAAGCAGAGGCTTGCCTTCTTTTGCTACCCATCCGGCGATGCCTTCGTCCATCTTGAGTCTCAGGTCTTTTATCTTTTCGACGCCGTCGCCGACGACTATCTCGAAGCGAAGTTCCTGCTTTTCCTTATCGAGAAGCAGGAGAGACCAGTTTTTGGGTTGCAAGAGGTTGCTTATCTGCTCCATCACTACATGGAGGATTTCTTTGGTGTTCAAGGAAGACGTTACGGCCTTGCCGATTTCGCTGAAGACCTTGAGTTGTTGCAGTCTCTGCGCGGTTTCCTTGAAGCATACGTCTTTATTTGAATTTTCCGGGGATTTGGGATTAGGGCGCCTCATTGATAAAATATACATAATTACATATGAAAAAGCAAGGAATTTGCCCCTGCGCCGCTTTACGGCGCGAACGTTTTTCTCGTGCGACTTACGCCGGCAACGTAAAGCGGCGCAGGGCGAGTTTTTTGTAAGCCGCGAGAAGGAGGGCGGTTACGGGGCCGGTTTTGATATTTATCGAATCCACTTTTTTGAGCGGAGTTATCTCCGTTACGGAGTTGGTGACAAAAGCCTCGTCGCAGGTCTCGAGGTCTTTTACGCTTAGCCGCGTCTCTTTTACGCGGAGGCCTTTATCCCTCGCGAGCCGTATTACGGCGTTTCTCGTAACGCCTTGAAGTATCGCCGAATCATCAGGCGTTGATTTGCCGGTTTTCGGAGTTTTGAGGCATCCGTTTTTTATCAGGAATACGTTTGTGGACGCGCCTTCGAGTATGTATCCTTCCGGACTCGTGAATATGGCCTCGAAGGCGCCTTGATTGTCCGCCTCGATTTTGCCGAGAACGCTTCTCATGTAACTCAGGCTTTTTATCGCGCCGAAGGGGTTTGTCCAGCCCCGAAGTGTTATCGCGGTTACGCCGTTTTCTTGCGTGAGCGATATTCCCTTGACGTCCAGCTTGCGCGAAACGATTATCAAGGCCGGTTTTTTTCCGTTATGCCCGGCCGTAAGCATTATCTTAAGGTACGCGTCGCTTGAAAGGAGGTTATTTTCTTTAAGAACCCGCAACGCCTTTTTCTCGAGGAACTCCGCTTTGGGCGGAGTAATGCGGAGAATCCTCGCGCCGTTCGCAAGCCTTTCCATGTGCTCGTCGAAAAGGAAAATCCTTCCGCGATAGGCCCTCATGGTCTCGAATACCCCGTCGCCGTATTGGAGCCCCTTGTCAAAGACCGAAATCCGCGCTTTATCGGAAGGGACGAACTTCCCGTTTAAGCAGACAATGCCTTTCACGCGCCTTTCACGGCCTCCTCTTCCCCGGTGACTTTAAGAAAATCAGCCGCTTTTATTTCCGTTTCAACGTATTCCTCTTCCGGGTCCGAGTCGGCCACTATGCCGCCCCCGACGCTCAGGCAAAGCGAGCCGTCTTTCGCTATGGCCGTCCTTATGCACATGGACATGTCCATGTCCCCGCAAAGGTCGATGTAGCCGATGGCTCCGGTATAGAGGCCGCGTTTAGCCGGCTCTAACTCTTCTATTATCTCCATGGCGCGTATCTTCGGAGCGCCCGTAACCGAGCCGCCCGGGAACATGAATTGCAAGGCTTCGACAGGGCCTATGCCGTTTTTAAGGGTTCCCGATATTGTCGAGACCATGTGGTGGAGCGCCGGATAGGTCTCTATCCTTTTGAAGCTTTCCACCCTTACGGTATCGGGCGCGGAAATCCTCCCGAGGTCGTTTCTTTCGAGGTCGACTATCATGACGTGCTCCGCGTTTTCCTTGGGGCTTTTTTCGAGTTCCTCGATTTTTGCTTGGTCATGAACCGAATTCCCGCCGCGCGGCCTTGTGCCCTTTATGGGCTCTGTTTCGGCCTTTTGCCCCGTAATCCGCAAAAATCTTTCCGGAGAGTTGGAGAGTATTTGGAAATCCTCGCAGTCGAAAAAGCACGGGAAGCGCGACGGAGCGAGGGTCGTCACGGAAGAGTAGATTTCGAACGGGGCTTTTTTAATCGGTATGGCAAGCCTTCTCGACAGGTTTATCTGGTAGATGTCGCCCGAGGCTATGTAGGCGAGGGCTTTTCTTATCATGGCCGAGTATTCGTCTTTCGAGAGGTTGGATTCGATTTTCAATCCGCCTAAGGCGGACGCGCCGCCTTTAAAGGGTTTCCGGCGCATCGGCGTCGGATTCTTTATGAGGTCTTTGAGTTTTTCAATAGAGCCTTTTTTAATGCCGTAAGAGGCAATCCAACTCTCATTGGTAACGTGGTCGTGGACAAAGACCGCGTCGTAGAGGCCGGCTTGCGCGAGAGGCGTATCCGACCCCCCTTTATCCCCCCTTGTTAAGGGGGGAAGCGCGGCGTTCTTCCGGCCGGAGAGCGGCTTAAGTTCTTCTATCATGTCTTTAAGGTCGTAGGAAAAATATCCGAAGAGGCCTCCTGAAAAAGGCAAGGGGTTTGCTTTTTCCGTTTTGTATTCCGAGAGTATCAGCGCGAGGGTTTGGAAAAATCCTTGAACAAAGGTTTCCTTTCCGTCTTCCTCGATTGTTATCGTTTTATCCGGGTCAACCCTTATGGTCTTAATCGGTTCCGCTCCGGCTATCGAAAACCTCCTTTGCCACGGGAGTTTGCCGCCGGATATTATAAAGGGGAGCCTCGATTTGCTTAAAGAGCGGAAGACATCGCAGGGGTTCGCGTTTATTCGTTCAATGAGCATGGTTATATGATTAACAGTTTTCGTGGCCTTTGGTCAAGAAAAGAAAATCAACGGCGCGAAATGCCCCTATAAAGCGTAAAGATTAAAAACTTTTAATAAAAACTACTTGACATTTGTCATGGAAAAGGGGTAATTTAAAATAATTCTGGTCGCCCGTGGTTTCGTATGAAATTATGCGGCAGAAAGGAGGACGGCGTAAAAACCGCAATACTTTTCACTGGACGGAAAAAAGAGCCTTAATATCCTTTTTACGGCAGTAAGATTAACACAGGCATGGCATCGTTAGGTTTGATCAATATAAGGCGAAAGGAGAGGTAAAAATGGCAGGCTTCAAGGCATTCTTAAAGTCAGGGCATCCTCCAACGTTGTTCGCGTCGTTTTTGTACTTCGATTTCTGTTTCGCAATATGGGTGTTAGATGGGGCGCTCGGGCCGTTCTTGAGCAAGGAATTCGGCCTGAGCCCGATGCAGCGGGGCTTCCTGGTTTCGGTTCCCATACTTTCCGGAGCCTTTATGCGCGTCCCATTAGGCATTTTCGCGCAGTATATAGGCAGGAAGTGGGCGGCCTGCATAGAGATGATAACCATCATGATAGCGTTGTCCTACGGCGCATTTTTTGTTCATAGCTACAATGAACTACTTTTTATGGGGGTATTGCTCGGGTTAGCGGGCGCGAGTTTCGGCATCGCCCTGTCCCTCGGCGGCGGCTGGTTCCCGCCTGAGCATAAAGGCCTGGCAATAGGCATAGCGGGCGCAGGCAACAGCGGGGCCATAATAGCCATGCTCGCCGCCCCGCCGATAGCCATTGCCTACGGCTGGCGGATGGCCTACTTTGCAGGCGCCGGACTGATGTTGCCTGCCCTGCTCGTAATGTTTTTCCTCGCTAAGGAGCCGCCTGACCGTATCACGGAGAAGTTCACGCACCACCTGAAGGTCTTTGGCGAGAAGGACGCGTGGGTATTCAACGTCTCCTACATCCTGACCTTCGGAGGTTACATCGGGCTTACGAACTTCCTGCCCACCTTCCTCCATTTTGAATACGACATCCCGCTTGCCACGATGGGAAAATACTCGGCGTTTATCGCCATCATGGCCAGCATATCGCGTATAGGCGGGGGCTGGGTGGCTGACCGGGTCGGAGGCATCAAGGCCATGTTAGTGGTATGCGTCGTAGTCGCGGTAATGTCATTCTATGTAGCTACCCTGCCGCCCTTCTATCTCGTGGTACCGGCGCTCTGCATCCTCTTCTTAGCGCTCGGCGCGGGCAACGGCTCCACCTTCCAGCTTGTGCCTCTCCGCTGGGGCGGGTCAACAGCCATCGCCATGAGCCTCATCGGCGAGGTGGGCGGGCTTGGCGGCGGCCTCATACCGAACGTCATGGGTTACTCCAAACAGCACCTCGGCAGCTACCAATACGGATACATAGTGTGGGGGGTGCTGGCTATAGGGATATTCTTCATGTATTTGGTGGTCAAGCGCCGGTGGGAAAGCACGTGGGTCGGCGCCGGAGGGAAGGTGGTTCACCACGAGGAGAAGAGCTACGATACGCCTTAATACTTAATCGTACAATCAGAAAGTGAGGTGGCGATGGAACTCAAGAATATACTGTGCCCGCTTGACGGCACGGAACTGATGGATAAGGTTGAAGATACCGCTCAATACCTTGCGAAGATTTCAAACGCAAGGATTATACTGCTGTATGTGGTTGAGAAGTGGTACCGTTCGGAGGGCCTTGTGACAAACTCCCCGGAGTGGGTTACGTTGCACGAGAAATGGCTCGATGACGGGAGAAAGGTCCTCGAGGGGGTTGCCGGGCGGCTGAAGGCCGCCGGGGTAAAGCACATAGAGACCGTCCTTGGGGACGGGGACGTCGCCTACGAGATAGTGGCGCTCGCCAATCAAAAAAATGTCGATCTCATAGTGATGGCCACAAAAAAATACTCCCACTTAGGGAGACTCTTCTCGGGAAGCAGAATAGACATGGTTTCAAAAAAGTCGCCTTGCCCCGTTCTCTGGCTCTTTGGTTGAAAGCCTTTACGGTCATAGGGTCAGGAAAGCCTCCCCTCCTTTCGGAGGGGAGGCTTTTTCTTTGTCTCAGGTCTTGTGTTATCATTATTAATCTACGGATAAATAACGACCTATTCCAATTAAAATTTGTCATCCGTCATGATTTAGATTATGATTTAGATGTATGCCGTTGCCATAGCGGTTCGACCCTTTAGATCTTGCGCTCGTGAAGATAGGGGGCATTAGCGCCATTTCTCGGGGCTAAAGTCCCGATCTACGAAAGACAAAGAGAGGTTGCGAAGAGAAAGTGGGGGCGCGTTTTTACGAGGCCGAAAGGCCGAAGGATTCGGTAAAATTCGCAATATAAGGAGTGGAGTCTTTCTATGGAAGATAAAGGATTCTGGAAATCAGGCCACTGGCCCACGCTTTTAATAGCGCTTCTATATTTTGATTTCTGTTTCGCGATATGGGTCTTGAACGGAGCCATGTCTCCGTTCATAAGCGAGCAATTCGGTTTAACCCCCGCGCAAAAGGGCTTTATGATTTCCGTGCCGATTATATCCGGCGCGCTTTTGCGTTTTCCCCTCGGGGTTCTCGCGCAGTACATCGGGAGGAAATGGGCGGCGTTGGTGGAGATGGGAACCATCGTATGCGGCCTGCTTTACGGCTTTTTCTTCGCCGATACTTATAATGAAGTGCTTATAATGGGCGTCATGCTCGGTATCGCCGGGGCAAGTTTCGGAGTGGCGCTTTCCTTGGGCGGCGGCTGGTATCCGCCGAAATATAAAGGGCTTGCAATAGGAATAGCCGGCGCCGGCAACAGCGGCGCCATGATAGCGGTTCTTTTCGGGCCGCCTCTGGCGATAAAATACGGCTGGCAGAGCGTTTACGGTTTTGCCGTTATATTGATGGCAATACCGATGTTTTTGATGTTTTTTTTCGCGAAAGAACCGCCGGACCGCGAAAAGAAGACCCTCGGCGGATACTTGAAGGTCCTCGTTGAAAAGGACGCGTGGATATTCAACATCTCCTACATACTTACCTTCGGCGGGTATATCGGGTTTACGAACTTCCTGCCGACCCTGTTCCACGACCAGTTCGGCATAGCAAAGTCGCAGATGGGGATGTACTCGGCCGTCATCATAGTAATGGCGAGCGTCTCGCGCGTAGTCGGAGGATATATCGCCGACAGGTTCGGCGGCCTTAACGTCATGGTCGTGATATGCGGGCTTGTCGCTTTAGCCGCCATCGCGGCAAGCACTATGCCCTCGGTGATAGTCATGACGCTTATCATGATAATTCTTTTCTTCGGCCTCGGCGCCGGAAACGGCTCCACGTTCCAGTTAGTGCCTCATCGCTGGCCCGGCAATACGGCCATAGCCATGAGCCTCATAGGAGAGATAGGGGCCATCGGCGGAAGCCTCATACCTAACGCGATGGGCATGTCGAAACAGTACTTCGGCACGTTCAGTTACGGATTCCTCCTCTGGACGGTTATTGCCGGCGGCATCTTTATCATGTATATCGTGATATACCGCAAATGGACGACCACATGGGTCGGCGCGGGCGGCAGGGCGTTATCTCCGGAAGAACGCGAAAAGAGGAAGAGCGAAGGCGTTCTTTAGATATAAAAAATTTAAGCCCGTGTCTCCCGATTGAATAGGGGGATAATCGCGGGACGAATGGAGGAATAGATGAGATACAAGACAATCATCTGCCCTATTGATGCCACGGAACTTTCGAGCTTGGCCATAGACCATGCGGTACATATTAGCAAGGTCTCGGAGGCAAAACTTGTATTGTTGCATGTCGTTGAAAAATGGTACCGCGGGTTGGACGTGGTCGGAAAGTCGGATGAGTGGAAAAAGCTGCACGATGAGTGGATGGAAGAAGGCAGGGAGCTGCTGAATAAAAAGGCCGCGAAATTGAGCGACGTGAAAAACGTCGAAACAGTTCTGCGCGACGGAGACGCGGCGCATGAAATCGTGGCGGAAGCCTCGGAGCGGGCGGCCGACATCATAGTCATGGCGACACACCGCTATTCCCGGATTGGAAAGATCTTCTACGGCAGCGTTGTGGATAAAGTGACTAAACACTCGCCGTGTCCCGTCTTGTGGGTTTTTAAGTAAGGCATATGACGGCAACGGACGATAAAAAGGGGGCTCGAAAGAGCCCCCCTTTTTATTCGATTCAAGCCTTTCTGTGGTATATTGAAATGATGGAAATTAAAAGAAGAAAAACAAGGCCTTTGAAGATAGGTCATGTAACGGTCGGAGGCGATTCTCCCGTAAGCGTCCAGTCCATGGCGAACACTCATACGGCTGACGTTTCCGCGACTGTCTCTCAGATAAAGCGCCTCGAGGAGGCGGGTTGCGAGATAATAAGGGTCGCCGTGCCTGACGAGGAGTCGGCTCTCGCCATATCGAAAATCAAGAAGGCGATAAAAATCCCTCTCATAGCGGACATACACTTTGACTGGAAGCTCGCTCTTAAGAGCCTCGATTCGGGGGCGGACGCGTTGAGGCTTAATCCCGGAAATATCGGAAGCGCCGTCAGGATAAGGGAGGTCGTAAAAGCGGCCTCGTCAAAGGGCGCGTGCATAAGGATAGGCGTGAACGCGGGCTCCCTTGAAAAGGATTTGCTCGAAAAGCACGGGCATCCGACCGCGGAGGCCATGGCGGAGAGCGCAATGCGGCACATACGCATTCTCGAAGACGAGGGGTTTGACGCCATAAAGGTTTCCCTCAAGGCCTCAAGCGTTCTTAAAACCATCGCCGCGTACAGGCTTCTCGCGGGAATGGTGGATTATCCCTTTCACGTCGGCATAACCGAGGCAGGGACTCTTTTTTCAGGCACGATAAAATCCTCGGTGGGGTTAGGGATTCTTTTTTCCGAAGGTCTCGGAGACACCTTGCGCGTTTCTCTTACCGCCGACCCGGCGGAGGAGGTAAAGGCAGGGTGGGAGATACTTAAGTCCTTGGGCCTGAGACAGAGGGGCGTGAGCGTCGTGTCGTGCCCGACCTGCGGCAGGATAAAGATAAATTGCGAAAAGCTCGCCCTTGAGGTCGAAACAAGGCTTTCGCACATAAAAGAACCGATAACAATCGCGGTCATGGGTTGCGTTGTGAACGGCCCGGGCGAGGCCATGGAGGCGGACGTCGGGATTGCCGGAGGCGACGGGGTCGCTCTTTTATACTCGGGCGGCAAGGTTTTACGGAAGGTCAGGGAGATTGATGCCGCTGACGCGCTGGTGGAAGAGGTGGAGCGGATAGTTAAAGACCGTCCGTCTAAGGCGGAGGCATGAACGGTCCGGTCTTATAATTTGTTGACATATAATTAAACATGATTTATATTTAATTATCCATAAGGCGTAAAGGGGGATTTCATTGCCCGCGCCGGCCGATTAGGGAGTTTGACGTTATGGGAGCTTCGAAAAATATCGCGGCGTTATTCACGGCGATTGTTTTTTTCGCGATTTCCGGGTGCGCGCAGACGCGCGTCGCCATGAGCGAGGGCGATAGATTTGCCGCAAGCGGCGCGTGGGACGACGCCGCGGTCAAGTACGGCGAGGTGTTGAAAAACGAGCCCGATAACGTCGAGTACAGGATAAAATACTTAAGGGCCAAGGGAGAGGCCGCCGCGACCCACTATGATAAGGGGGTTGACTATTTGGGCAAGGCTGATTATGACAATGCTATTTCCGAGTTCAGAACCGCGCTTATGCTCGACCCGGGCCTTAAAAAATCGGGCGAGGCGATAAAAAAGGCGGCGAATCTCAAGGATTCGGAATATCAATACGATAAGGGCATGGAATTCCTCAGGGACAATAAAAAGAAAGAGGCGCAGAAGTCCTTCAAACAGTCGTTAAAGTTAAATCCGCTGAATTCTTCGGCCAAGGCGGAAATTGAGAAACTCAAGAGGGACGAGGAAGTCGTAATGGACGGCTACGGCCTCGACATAAAGAGCGGAAAACCCATAACCCTTGAATTCAAGGACGCGAGCGTAAAGAGGATATTCGAGGGGCTCTCCAAGCTCTCGGGCATAAACTTCGTCTTTGACGCCGACGTGAAAGACGTTAAATCCGGAATATCTCTTCATGACGCCACATTCAAGCAGGCCCTCGACCTTCTTCTCTCGACGTCCGGCCTTTCCAAGAAGGTCGTGAGCGAAAATACCATAGTAGTTTATCCGTCAACGCCCCAGAAAGAAAAACAGTATCAGGAACTCATGATAAAGGTTTTTTACCTTACCGACATGGAGGCGAAGCACGCCGTGAATCTTCTTCGGACGATGTTGAAGGCCGGAGACATCTACGTGTACGAGGACCTTAACGCCATAGTCATAAGGGCCAAGCCCGACGTCATAGATCTCGCGCAGAAGATACTCGACGCCACCGACCGTTCCGATTCGGAGGTGGTGCTTGCCGTGGACATATTGGAGATTAACAGGAATAAGGCCCAAAACCTCGGCATAAACCTCGACCCCGCTAAAGCCTCGTTGAGCGTTCCTCAGGGCGGCATTAACCCGATTACGGGCGCGTCCTTTACGGCGGGCATACTTCTCGGAGATCTGGCTAACCTTACGTCCAAAGACCTCCTCGCGACGCTTCCTTCGGCCATACTCAACATGAAGATGGAGGACCTCGACGCGGACATACTCGCCAATCCGAGGATACGCGTAAAAAATAAGGAGAAGGCCAAAATCCACATAGGCGAGAGGGTGCCGATAATAACGAGCACCGTCAATAACGGAGTTACGACCGAGAACGTCCAGTATCAGGACGTGGGGCTTAAGTTAAACGTCGAGCCGAGGATAAAACCCAATGACGAGATAGATTTGAAGATAAGCCTCGAGGTGAGCTCTCTCGGCACAAAGACCACCACGACAAGCGGGAGCGTCGTTTACCAGATAGGCACGAGGAACGCGGAGACGTTCTTGAGTCTTAACGACGGCGAGACTCAGATTATAGGCGGCCTCATAAACGACGAAGAAAGAACCACCACCTTGAAGATTCCCGGGCTCGGCAATATTCCGATTATAGGCAAAATCTTCTCCAGCACCGACAAGAGCAAGGTCAAGACCGACATACTTCTTTCCATCACGCCCCACATAATAAGAAGGCTCGACATGCCGGATGAAGAGACAACCCGCATATGGTCGGGCAGGGAAGATTCTCCTTCTTTAGGACAGGCTGTCGACGTTTCGGCGCCGAGGCTTGATACGCGCGAGAGGCCGGCATTGCCGCAGATGAGGGACGGCAGGACTGATTTTCCGCCTCCGCCTCCTCCTTCTCCTCCGGGTTTTCCGCCTCCGCCGCCTCCTCCGGGCGCGCCTGAATCTTTCGCCCCCGGCGAACAGATGGAGGACGTCCCTGCGGAACTTATCGAAGAGCCGGCGGATATGCCGCCTCCTTCGCCTTAGCGCCGGAAGCGGTCCCCCTCCTTTTCCAAAGGGGGGTTAGGGTTTAGGGGGGATTTCTGAAGATGCGTTCCGTCATGAATCAGAACGGACTTACCCTTATAGAGGTTTTGGTAACCGTCACCATACTGGCCATACTCGCCTCCGTCGTGGTGCCTCTTTCACAGATGACGGTGAAGCGCGAGAAGGAACTTGAACTCAGGAGGAATCTTCGCGTAATACGTTTCGCCATAGACGAGTACAAGAGGGTTTGGAACGAAGGAAAGATAAAGAAAAGCATTGACGAAAGCGGATATCCGCCTGACCTCGAAACTCTCGTCGAGGGCGTCGAAGACGCGTCATCGCCGGACAGAAAAACCATTAGATTCTTAAGACGCGTCCCGAGAGACCCGATGAATCCCGACACATTCATATCCCCCGAAGAGACGTGGGGGCTTAGAAGCTACGAAAGCGACCCTGACAGCCCCTCGGAGGGGAAAGACGTTTTCGACGTGTATTCGCTTAGCGAGGGAATTGCCTTGGACGGAACCCGTTATGACAGTTGGTAGGACGTATCGCGAGGGAAACGGCTTCACGCTCATAGAGCTGATGATTGTCTTGACCTTGATAGCGATACTCGCGAGCATAGCCGTGCCCGCGTATCAGAATTCACTCGTGAAGGCGCGAGAGGCCGCTTTGTTGGAAGACCTGCATATGATGAGGGACGCCATAGATAAATATTATTCCGATACCGGCAAATACCCGGACAGCATCTTCGATTTGGCCGATAAAAAATATATCAGGTTCGTGCCTGTGGACCCCTTCACGAATTCAGCCGAGGCGTGGGAGGAAATACCGCCCGACGAGGGAAGCGGCGTTTACGACGTGAGGTCGGGGAGCGATATTGCCGGACGAAACGGAATACCGTATAACGAGTGGTAGATGCGGCGCAACGGCATAATACGGAGTTTTCGGAAAGAGGACGGGTTCACGTATCTCGCCGCGCTTTTCATGGTGGCGGTCATAGGCATAACGCTTTCCGTCACCGCGGAAGTCTGGAGCAGCGTCGTGAAAAGGGAGCGGGAGGAGGAATTAATCTTCAGGGGCGGCCAGATGAGGGACGCGATAAAGAGTTATTATTATTCGTCCCCGGGCGCGAGGGTTTTTCCGCGCGAGATGAATCAACTTATTAAGGACCCTCGTTTTCCGGGGGTCAAGCGGCACTTGCGGAGGATATACGAAGACCCGATGACAGGCAAGCCGGACTGGGAGGCGATAAAGGCCCCGGACGGCGCGATAAAAGGGGTCAGGAGTTTATCGGAGGCCGAGCCCTTGAAGAAGGAGAATTTTCCGTCCGATTTCGAGGATTTTAACGGCAAGTCCAAGTACAGCGAGTGGGAGTTCGTCTATAACCCGCAAAAGGACGAAGCCGCGAGCAAAAACAAGCCGGCGTCGAAGAAATAAGGGGATTATCGCTCATGCCTCTTTACAGGGTTAAGGCCGCTACGCAGGAAGGGAAGATAATCCAAAGGGAACTCGACGTCTCTTCGCGGGAAGACGTTTTATCCGCGATGGAAAAGGAAGGGCTTTGCCTTCTTGAGGCAAAGCCCTTCGGCCGGAGTGGTTTCTTTATAGGCGGCAAAAGAAAGGTTAAGAGAAACGATTTTCTGGTTTTTAACAAGGGGCTGATTTCGCTCTTGAAGGCCGGGCTTCCGGTTATAGACGCGCTCGAAGCCCTTCGCGTGAAGAGTCCCGCGCTTGACGGAGTGATAAAGGACACGGTCGAAGGGGTGAGGGGAGGAAAGTCGTTGTCGGACGCCATGGAGGCGCGGAGCGACGCGTTCTCCACTCTTTACATAGCCTCGGTAAGGGCGGGCGAAAAGACGGGGGACCTCGTGCCGTCCATAAGTTCTTTCGTGGAATACCAGAAGAGGATGGAGGAATTGAGGAAGAAGGTCGTGTCCTCGCTGACCTATCCGGCGATACTCACGCTGGCGAGTTTATGCGTCATAATATTTCTCATGGTTTACGTGATTCCGACCTTTTCGCAGATATACATCTCGAGCAAACAGGAACTGCCCCTCGCGAGCAGGCTTCTCATAGGATTTTCGGTTTTCGTGAAAAGGTACGCTCTTGTGTTTTTGCCGCTCGCGGCGCTCGCGGCCTTCGGCGCGCGCGCTTATTTCAGGACCGACAGCGGCAGACGGCGGCTTGACGGAATAAAGCTCAGGGTTCCGCCTTTTTCCGAACTTTACAGGAGTTACGCGATATCCAAGTTTTCGCGCACCCTCTCAATGGTGCTCAAGTCCGGGGTTAATCTCGTTTACGCCCTCGAGATGTCGAAGGGCGTGCTGGATAACGCCGTGCTTGAAGACAAACTCGATACGGTGATAAAGAAGGCGAAGGAAGGCGCCACCGTAACCTCGGCCATGAACGATGTAGGGCTTATGCCCGACGTTATTCTCAGGATGTTCGGGGTCGGAGAGAAAAGCGCGAGCCTCCCCGAAATACTCGCGGATGCGTCGGCGTATCTCGACGACGAGGTTGACCACAGGTTGAGGATTATGACTAACCTCATAGAGCCGGCCCTTATGGTCATAATGGGGCTTATCATAGGAACCATAGTGATACTTCTTTATCTTCCTATATTCCAGTTGGGGGAGAGGTTATAGAGGCCATGAAGTCTTCGGGAAAGGGCAAGATAGGAGAAATACTGATATCCAAAGGGTACCTCTCCGCGGAGTTTTTGAAAACCGCCCTCGATGCCGGCCGCAAGGAAAAACGCAGGGTCGGAGGCGTCTGCGTAAGGCTCGGCCTGATAACCGAAAGGCAGCTCGCCGAAGCGCTCGCCGAACAATACGGGCTCGAAGTGGTGGAGATTAAGGAATTCGAAGTTGACGAAGACCTCTTTGAGTCCATTCCTTACGAGATACTCCACAAGGCCAAGGTCGTGCCTCTTCGCGGCGAGGGCGTAAGCCTCATAGTTACCGCCGACCCGACGGATATACTGGCCTTGGACGACATAGAGAGGCTCGTAAAAATGAAAAGCGGCAAAAAGAGCCGCCTCGCGGTCGCGCCGCTCGCAGAGGTGGAAAAGGTTCTTTCAAGGGGAAGCGGCGCCCGGAAGATACTCAGGGATGCGGCCGAGGGGTTTAACGTCGAGGCCTTGCGGGTGAGCGATGAGAACGGCGAAGAGGTTCTTTCGATAGAGAAGATTTCGCAGGACGCAAGCCCGGTCGTAAAACTCGTCGACACCACCATATACGACGCCCTGTCCAAGAGGGCGAGCGACATACATCTCGAATCAACCTTCGAGGGACTCGTAGTCAAGTACCGCCTCGACGGGGTGCTTCATAAGATAATGGGCCCGGTCGACAAGAACTCTCAGGCGAACATAATCTCGAGGGTAAAGGTCATGAGCGAACTCGACATATCCGAGAGAAGGATACCGCAGGACGGAAGGTTTCGGATAAAGCTCAAGAATAAGACCATAGACTTCAGGGTATCCATCATACCGAGCATACACGGAGAGGACGCGGTAATACGCATCCTCGATAAGGAACACATAACCAAAGAGTTCTTGAGCCTCCGCCTCGACCTCCTCGGCTTTAACGAGGGCGAGGTGGCGCGCCTTAGAAAACTCATAAGAGAGCCTTACGGCATGGTGCTCGTCACAGGGCCGACCGGCAGCGGCAAGACGACAACCCTTTATGCCGCCGTATCGGAGATAAACACGGGAGAAGACAAGATTATCACAATCGAAGACCCGGTCGAATACGAACTCAAAGGCGTCATACAGATACCGGTGAACGAAAAAAAAGGGCTTACCTTCGCCAGAGGGCTCCGCTCGATACTGAGGCACGACCCGGATAAGATACTGGTCGGAGAAATACGCGACTCCGAAACCGCGCAGATAGCCATACAGGCGGCCCTTACGGGGCATCTCGTGTTTACGACCGTTCACGCCAATAACGTCATAGACGTCATAGGCAGGTTCATACACATGGGCATAGAGCCGTATAACTTCGTGTCTTCCCTCAACTGCGTGCTTGCCCAGAGACTTGTGAGGTGCATATGC
>DASRUI010000052.1:0-12018 GCA_035655515.1 Thermodesulfobacteriota bacterium | reverse complement strand
TGGAGAAGTCTCGCCTCTTGAATCTCCGGGTTATCCCTCTTGACGGCGGAGGAATAAACCACGCAGTCCGCTCCAAGAACGTTCTCTTTCATGTGCCCGGTAAATACCGTTGCTCCGAGGCCCTTAAGCCTTTTCACCGCGTCATTCTCCTTCATGTCGCTTCCGGACACGACGTAGCCCATGTTTATGAGCACCTCGGCTATGCCGCTCATGCCGCTTCCGCCGATGCCGACGAAGTGAACCTTTTTAATCTTTCCCCTATACACGTCAGCAAATCCCTCCCACGACCCATCCTTCGGATGGGTTCCCCGCCCCCGATGTTACATCAAGGGCGGTAGGGGCACGATGCTCGCCTCGGCGAAGCAGGGCATCGTGCCCCTACTTCCTTTTCTTCGCGAGAAATCCGATATAATCGAGCGCTATCGCCTTCGAGGCGTCGGGTTTCCCGATTTTTTTCATGCCCTCGCGCATATTTCTGAGCTCAACCGGATTAGTGAAAAGCCTCCTTATGACGCCTCCGAGGACGTTTCCGGTAAGCTCGTCCTGCCTTATCATGATTGCCGCGCCTTTTTTGACGAGCGAGGCGGCGTTAATCTCCTGATGCCCGTCCGCGGAAAAGGGGTACGGTATGAGTATGGCCGGTATGCCAAGGGCTGTTATCTCGGCTATGCTCGTGGCGCCGGCCCTGCAAATAACGAGGTCGCACCCGGCGTAGGCGAGCGCCATGTCGTCTATGAAGTCGTGAAGCTCCACGTTTATGCCCTTCCTCTTATACGCCTCGCCCGTCTTCTCGAATCCGTCTCTGCCGGTCTGATGTATGACGCGAAGCCCGTCCCAGATGTCCGTCAGATACTCGGCCGTGTCGAGAAACGCCGCGTTTATGGCCGTCGCCCCCTGACTGCCGCCGAAAACAAGGAGCGAAAACTTCGTCTTCTTCCCGACTATGTCGTCCTTTATGCCGAGGATGTCTTTTCTTACCGGGTTTCCGCTGAGAACCGTCCTCGCGGGCGGAAAAAACCTCCCCGCCTCTTCAAACGCTATGTATATGCGGCCGGCGATTTTGCCGAGGAGCCTGTTCGTAAGCCCCGGAAGCGCGTTCTGCTCGAGTATCGCCGTCTTTATCCCCAAAAGCCCCGCGGCCAATACCGCCGGGCCCGACGAATAACCCCCCGAACCCATGACCCCGTCGGGCCTAAGCCTCCTCACCATCTTCAAGGCCTCGAAGGTCGCGCTAATCGCCTTTACGAACGCCCTCGCCTTCTCCATCTTCGTCTTCTTCTTAAGTCCGAGGACGTCCAGAAACTCGAGCCTGTAACCCCGCGCCGGAACCAGTTTCGCCTCCAGCCCGCGCCTTGTGCCCACGAATATTATCTCTGTAGAGGCGTCCATGGCCTTAATCTCCTCGGCAAGGGCGAGGGCCGGGAAAAGATGCCCCCCCGTGCCGCCGCCGGCGATTATTATCCTCAACCCTCGTTCCCCTTTATGCATATGTTCAAAAGCACCCCCGAAGAAAACATGCTGACTATGAGGGACGTTCCGCCGTAACTGATGAACGGGAGCGGAAGACCCTTCGGCGGAAGTATCCCCAAAACGACCGCCATGTTTATGAGGGCCTGAAGGCTCACCATGAAGGTAAGCCCAAGGGCCAGATATTTTCCGAAAAGGTCCTTGGCCGAGGACGCTATCTTCACGCCGCAAATAAGATACGCGATATAAAGCGCGACCATGACGCTCACCCCGACGAGGCCGAATTCCTCCCCTATTATCGAGAATATGAAGTCCGTGTGCGCCTCCGGCAGATACATGAGTTTTTGCAGACCGTCGCCGAGCCCCACCCCCCAGATTCCGCCGGAACCGAACGCTATGAAAGACTGCACTATCTGAAACCCCGCGCCGTCCGGGTCCGCCCACGGGTCGAGAAATATCAGAAGCCTCTTCATCATGTAGGAAAAATTCGTGACAACGACGTAAAAAACCGGCAACGCCAGAAGCGCGAGCCCGCCCAGATAGCGGAGCCTCACTCCGGCTATGAAGTTCATTATGAAAACCAAAAACCCGAGCGTTACCGCCGTGCCGAAATCCGGCTCCCTCATTATGAGCGCGATTATGACTCCGGGTATCAGGATATTCGGCAAAAAACCCATGGAGAAATCCTTTATCACGTCTTTTTTCGCCTCGAGCGAATACGCCATGAATACCACCACCGCGAACTTCGCGAACTCCGAGGGCTGGAACGTGAAGCCCGGCAACTTCAGCCACCTCTTCGCGCCTCCGGCGCTGTGCCCCATGCCCGGTATCATGAGCATGACCAAAAACACGGCGGAGAGTATCAAGAGAGGGTAGGTGAGTTTCTTGTAAAACTCGTACGGTATCCTCGATGCCGCCAAAAACGCAATGAGGCCGATTACCGCGAAAATAATCTGCTTCTCGACGAAATAAAACCCGCTCCCGAATTTCCTCATGGCTACGACGTAACTCGTCGAATAGACCATGACGGCGCCGAACGCCACGAGACCGAGCGTCGAGATTATGAGTAATTTATCTTTGCTGTTGCCGAATATCATCGAACGGACTCCCGCTCCAATTCCCCTACGAGTCTCCGGAACGTCTCGCCCCTGTCCTCGAAGCTCTTGAACATGTCAAAACTCGAACACGCCGGACTCAGGAGCACGGTATCGCCGGTTAAGGCGCGCTTCGCCGATATCTCGACGGCGTCCGAGAGAGACTCCGCCCTTATAATCTCGCAGACGCTTGAAAGAGAGGCGGCGAGCTTATCCTTTGCCTCGCCTATGACTATGACGAGCTTTACCCTGCCTTCCATGATTTCCTTCAATACGCCGTAATCCCCGCCCTTATCCCTGCCGCCCGCTATGACCACGACCTTGTTTCCGCCCGCCGGAAAACCCTCCAACGCCTTATAAAGAGAGCCGACGTTCGTCGCCTTGGAGTCGTTAACGTAGGTTACGCCCTTTATCTCCGCAACGAATTCCATCCTGTGGGGAAGCCCCCTGAATTCCGTCACGGTTTTAAGTATCACGTCCTTCGGAATGCCGGCCTCCGTCGAGGCGGCTATGACCGCCATGACGTTCTCCGTGTTATGCGTGCCGCCAAGACGCATGCCCCTCAAGTCGTAAACGTCTTCCCTGCCTTGCCTTTTCCACACTACCGCTCCGTCCTTGCGGTAAAGCCCCTCTTTAAGGACCTCTTTGGTCGAAAAAGGGATAATCCTGCTTTTTATCCCGCCCTTTCCCACGGCCGTTGCCACGACCGGGTCTCCGGCGTTTACTATGGCGACGTCCGTCGCGTCCTGATTTTCGAATATCCTCATCTTCGTCCTCACGTAGTCGTCGAATCCGTCGTAGCGGTAGAGGTGGTCTTCCGTGATGTTTAAGAGCACGGCGGCCTTGGGCTTGAAGGACGATATGTTTTCGAGATGAAAACTGCTTATCTCCAGAACCGCCGAGTCAAAACCATTTCCGCCGTTGAAAAAGTCCGTCACCGGCACTCCGATATTGCCTCCGGTAAAGGGCCTTTTGCCGGCGTTTCTAAAGACCCGGGCGAGAAGCTCCGTGGTGGTGGATTTTCCGTTGGTCCCGGTAATCGCGAAGACCGGAACGTCCGCGAGGCGGGAAAAAAGCTCTATGTCGCTTATTACCTCGACCCCTTTTTCTCTGGCCTCAATTAAAAACGCCATTCGGCTCGGAACGCCCGGGCTTACGACTATCATGTCGGAAGAAATAAAACTCTCTTTCCTGTGCCCTCCGGCCTCGACCTTTATCAAGGCCTTTTTAAGCTCCGCCGCGCCCCGTATCTCGCCTTCCTTTTTCAAATCGGTCGCGACCACGAAGGCGCCTTTCTTTTTAAGGAACATGGACGCGGAAACGCCCGTTATCCCGAGCCCCACGACAAGGATTTTTTTGCCCTCAAGAAACGAAAATTTGGTTTTCGCGGCCGCCGCTATCATTTTTTCCCTTTGAGTTCCGGGGACAGTCCCGATTCTACGACTCCGCCAAGCGAAGTCCGTAAATCCGGGACAGTCCCCTCGTCATCTCAATTTAAGCGTGCTTATGGCTATGAGCGAAAGCATTATGGCTATTATCCAGAACCTCACGATTATCCTCGGCTCCGGCCACCCCTTCAACTCGAAGTGGTGATGTATCGGGGCCATGGCGAAAACCCTCTTGCCGCGAAGCTTATAAGAAGCGACCTGAAATATGACCGAAAGCGCCTCCATGACGAATATGCCTCCGACGAGTATCAAGACCATCTCGTTTTTCGTGACGACCGCGAGGATGCCCAGCCCGCCGCCCAAGGAGAGAGAGCCGATGTCTCCCATGAATACCTGCGCCGGATAGGTGTTGAACCATAAAAACCCCAAGGAAGCCCCGACCATGGCCGCCGCTATGACGGTCAACTCTCCCGCCCCGGCGACGTAAGGTATCTGGAGATAGGCCGCTATCTTCACGTGTCCCGCGAAGTACGCGAAGAGCATGTAGGTGCCCGCCGCTATGACCATCGGCCCTATGGCGAGCCCGTCAAGCCCGTCGGTAAGATTGACCGCGTTGGAACTTCCGATTATGATAAAAGCGACGAAGGGTATGTATAAGAGTCCCATGTCGAGCCTCGCGCCTTTAAAAAACGGAATCGCTATTACGGTGTCGAAATCGCTCGTGTAAAGAAACACGGCCGCGGCTATGCCTATCATTGCCTGCCAGAAGAATTTCCACCGCCCCGGCAACCCGCGCTTGTCTTTCAATATCACCTTCCTGTAATCGTCGACGAAACCAATCGCCCCGAGGGAAAGAATCACGAATATCGTGAGCCACACGTAGTTGTTGTTGAAGTTCGCCCAGAGAAGCGCCGATACCATTATGGAGACGAGTATTATCGTTCCGCCCATGGTGGGGGTGCCGGCCTTCACGTGGTGCGACGCGGGGCCGTCTTTCCTTATGACCTCGGATATCTGCAAGACCTTGAGTTTTTTTATGATATACGGCCCGACGACAAAACTCACGACAAGCGCCGTAACCGCGGCGTAGATGGTCCTGAACGTTATATACTGGAATACGTTGAATATCATGTGATACTTCGCCAGCGGGTACAGTAAATGATAAAACATCTTTTACCCTTTCTTATTCTTTACGAGAGCCGCGAGCCCTTCCGTTATCTCTTCGGTCCTGGCCGACCTCGAACCTTTTACGAGCGCCACGTCCTTGTCCTTTAATATGAACCGAAGCTTTTCCATTGCCCCGGCGTTGGTTTCGAAAAAATGGACGTCCTTTTCCTTCATGCCCTGCTCCAACGCGCCTTCTTTGGTAAAGGCGCCGCTCTTCCCTATTGCCACGACCACGTCTATGCCGAGCCTCGCCGCCTCCGCGCCAGCTTCTTTATGGAGCGCGCCCTTCCCCGCGCCGAGTTCGAACATTTCGCCCAGAACCGCGACCCTCCGCCCTTTCATGAGGGATAAACTCTTTAAAGCAACGGCCACTGAATCGGGATTTGCGTTATAGGTGTCGTCTATGACGGTCCACGTCCCTATGCTCAAGACCTTCATCCTGCCGGAGGGCTGACGAAAATCGCCAAGCCCCTCTTTTATATCGTCGGGGGTGGCGCCAAAAGGAAGCGTCGCGCTTATGGCCGCGGCCCCGTTCCACGCGTTTACGACGGACGGAGAATCAAAGTCGATTGTAAGGGTCTTTCCCCATACCTCGTAGTCGACCCGGACTCCGAGGCCCCGCGCCGCGACCTCTTTTATCCTCACGTCCGTTCCTTCGGCCCGGCCGAACGTAATCTTCCTCGCCGCGTATCTTTTCGCGGCCACGGACAGTATCGGGTCGTCCATGTTTATCGCTATCGTTCCGTCCGCCTTTATCGCCTCGAAGAGTTTCAATTTTTCGGTTGCCACCCCTTCCATATCCTTAAAACCCTCGAGGTGCGCCCTTCCTATGTTGGTTATGACCGCCGCGTCCGGCCTCGCTATGGAGGCGAGGCGGCTCATCTCTCCCTCAACGCTTACGCCGAGCTCGGCCACGACCGCAAGGTGCGTCTTCTCTACGGAAAAAAGCGTAAGAGGAAGCCCTATAAGATTATTCATGTTTCCCCGCGTCTTGAGCACGCTCATCTTTTTTTCCAGTATCGCGGCGGCCATGTCCTTGGTCGTTGTCTTGCCCGAACTGCCGCTGATCGCGATAAGCAAAACCTTTGTCGCCTTCCTCCAAAAACCTGCCGCGTCTCCCAACGCCTTTAAGGTATCGGGCACGGCTATGACGATAAATTCTTCCCCTGCGCCGGCCAATACCCCCGATGCTCGCCTTTCTTCCACTATGGCTCCGGCGGCGCCGCTTGCGTAAACTTCTTTCAGAAAATCGTGGCCGTCGAACCTCTCGCCTTTGATGGCGAAGAAAAAATCCCCCTTCTTTACGCTTCTCGAATCAATGGAAACACTTCTTATTACCGACTCCCCGGAACCCCTTAAAAGCCTTCCTCCCGTGGCAATAATCAGATCTTTAATCGCCAACTCCATACGTTACTTCAAAGGCCGGACGACCTTCAGGATGTTGCGTAACGCCTCCCTGTCGTCGAAGTGAAGCCTCTTGTCTCCTATTATCTGGTAGTCCTCGTGCCCCTTGCCGGCGACGAGTATCGTATCCCCTTTTTCAGCCGCCTCGACCGCCTTCGATATGGCCTCGCCCCTGTCGGGCACCGCCATATAACCCTTCTCGCTCACCTTCTCGTTGCCGGTGTATTTCTTTATGCCTTTTATGCCTGACTCTATTTCCTTTATTATCTCAAGAGGGTCTTCGTTTCTCGGGTTGTCGGACGTGACTATCGTGAGGTGAGACAACCTTGCCGCTATCTCTCCCATTACCGGCCTTTTGGACCTGTCCCTGTTTCCGCCACACCCGAAAACCGTTATTATGCGGCCGGCTCGCGGAAGGCCGTTAAACACCTTTAAGACCCTTTCCAGCGCGTCGGGCGTATGAGCGTAATCAACGTAGGCCGTGATGTCTCCTCCGGGATTGACGCTCTCCAATCTTCCGGGCACTGCCTTAAGCGAGTTGATTCCGTTTTCTATGGCCTCCGGCGATATGTCCAGAGCCGCTCCGGCGCCGGCCGCGGCCATTATGTTTTGAAGGTTATACTCCCCTATAAAAGGAGAATTCACGTAAACGTCGCCCTTTGGGGTGACCAACACGGCCTTGATGCCGCCGGAGGTGACGGAATATTCCCTGGGATATATGTCGGTCTTTTTCTCTATCGAATAGCCGATGGCGTTCTTTACCTCTTTGCGAAGCATGGCGCCGAACTTATCGTCAATGTTCACGACGGACGCGGCGCCGGGCTTAGCGTAGTCGGCGCCGAAGAATTTTTTCTTGGCCTCGAAATACGCTTCCATCGTGCCGTGATAATCGAGATGTTCGGGCGTAAGATTCGTAAACACCCGAGCATCATAACGGCATCCGGAAATACGTTCCTGCTCTATCGAATGGGACGAAACCTCCATGACGCAATGCGTTACGCCGCTTAAGAGCATGTCGCTTAAAAGCCTTTGCAGGTCTTCGGCCTCGGGGGTCGTGTACTTCGCCTCGATGGTTTTCGCGCCGTGCCTGTAACTTACGGTTCCTATGAGGCCCGGCCTGTACTGCGCGGCCCTGAATATGGACTCGATAAGGTAGGTGACCGTGGTTTTGCCGTTCGTGCCCGTAACCCCGGCCATCGTGAGTTTCTCGGACGGAACATCGAAAAATACGCTTGAAAGCCTGCCGACGGCCTCTCTCGCGTCGTGGACTATTATCACGGGAACGCCGGCGTCCCGCGTTTGCTCAATCCCCCCCGACCCCCCTTTCGGGGCACCCACGCCAAGCGGCGTGGGTCGGGGGGTAACCTTTTCCGACACTATCGCGACGGCGCCGTTACGGACTGCTTCAAACGCGAACCCGGCTCCGTCGCTTTTGCCGCCCTTTACCGCGACGAAAACGGTTCCCTGAGAAACCTTCCGCGAATCGGCCGTAACGCCGGAAACCTCGGCATCAACCCCCTCGGGAATTATATAACCCGCGCCTTTTATGAGTTCTCTAAGCCTCATGCGTCCTCTTCGCAACTCGGGGCTTCGGCCCTGATAAACGATAATGCATCCACTCTCTTTTGTTTCAGCCCTAAAGGGCTGAGCCGCACGCCAAAACTATCCGTCACTGAAATACGACTACCGCCGTCTTATTCTTCGGGATAGCCGTTCCGGGAAGAGGCCTCTGAGACACCGCTGTTCCGCTGCCCCTGAAATCCACCTCTATGTCCCTCTTGGATGCCGCCGTAATGACCTCTCTCATGGTCTTGCCTCTGAAGTCGGGCATAACCGCGACGCCGCGGGCGTTAAAAAACAGGGATTCTTCTTCAAACCCTTCGGCTCCGAGGAGGGGAGCCCCTTCGGCTTTGCTCAGGGCAGGCCCTTCGGCTTTGCTCAGGGGAGCCTTTGCCGTCTTTAATTCAACGGACTTGCCTTTAAGGAAAGGCTCTCTTTCCGTGAACGCGCCGGCCGGAAAAACCCCCATGTAGGAAAGGCTCTCAAAGGCTATCTCCCTGAAAACAGGAGCCGCGGCAAAGCCGCCGGTGATATCGCCGTCCGGTTCGTCAAGCGAAACGAATATCGTAAGTCTTGGATTATCGGCCGGAACAAAACCGGTGAACGAGACCACGTATTTATTCTTTTCGTACCCGCCGGCCTTAAAGTCGGGCTTTTGCGCCGTGCCGGTCTTTCCGGCGACCTTGAATTCCGTTCCAAGCGCGGCAAGCTCTCCGGTGCCGCCCTTTTCGGTGACGCTAATGAGGGTCTCGGTAACCTTTCCGGCGGTCTCCTCGGATATGACCCTTCTCACGACCGAAGGATTGAACTCTTTTACCACGGCGCCGTTACTGTCTTTTATGCTTTTTACGACGTAGGGTTTTACGATAAAGCCGCCGTTAGCCACGGCTGACATGGCGGTGGCGATCTGAAGGGCGGTCGTGGAAAGACCCTGACCGAAAGACATGGTCTGGAGTGAAACGCCGGACCAGCCTTTATAATGCCTCAGGATGCCCGTGGCCTCGCCCGGCAGGTCTATGCCTGTCTTCGCGCCGAAGCCGAAATCGTTTAAGCGCCTGTAATAACGCTTCGGCCCGAGCCTCTCGCCTATCTTTGCCGCGCCTATGTTGCTCGAGTACTTGATTATCTCCCTTGCCGAAAGGTTTCCGTATTTCTTCTTGTCGTGAAAAACCCTGTCGGCAACCCTGTATTTGCCGTTTTCGCAAAAGAAAGAATCGTTGAGTTTAACGACACCTTCCTCAAGCGCGGCGGCAAGCAGAAACGGCTTTATCGTCGAGCCGGGTTCGAACGCGTCGGTTACCGTCCTGTTTCTCCAATCGTGAGGCGAGAATCTTTTGACGTCGTTCGGGTCGAAAGACGGAGAATTCGCCATCGCCAGAACTTCCCCTGTAATCGGGTCCATGACGAGCGCGACTCCGGCCCTTGCGTGAAACTTGGCAACGGCCTTCGCGAGGGCCCTTTCCGCGAAATACTGAATATTCTTGTCTATGGTCAAAACGGCGTCCATGCCGTTTGTTCCGTTCTCCACGTCTTCGTAAAGAAGAAGCCTCCCGCCCGCGTCCCTTTCGGCCATCACGGTAACGGTCTCGCCTTTGAGATAGTCGTCGTAATGGCGCTCGACGCCTTCAAGGCCGTTCGAATCAATGCCCACGAAACCGACGAGGTTCGCGGCTAAAGCGCGGTTGGGATAAAATCTCCGCATCTCTTTTACCGTGCCCGCCCCCTTCACCCCGTTTATGGCCTCCCTCTTGTCGTTCGCGAGGTCAACCTGCCTTTTTATCCATATGAAACGCTTTTGCGAATCGAGGCTTCTTTTCAGCGCCGCAGGCTCGACCGAAAGAACCTTGGATATGGCCGACGACGCGCGAGTCGAATTCTCGACTTCGGACGGCCTCGCGAAAACCGAATCCACCTCTATGCTTACGGCGAGTTCCTTGCCGTTTCTGTCGAAGATGCCCCCCCTTTTGGACGGCACTTTTACGACCCGCTCGTGCTGGTTTCTCGCCATCCTCGAGAGGCTCTCCCGCTTCACCACCTGAAGGTGGAAGGCCTTCGCCCAAACCACGCCGAAAAAAACCGCGAACGCGCCGATTACCGCCGCGATCCTTATGTTAATCCATCTGCCGCTCGTCGTCATTTCACTCGCATTATCTGATGTTTGCCCGGATAATCGAGCCCTGTCTCCTCTTTCACTATCCTCTCGAGATTCGAAGGCGACTTAAGCCTCGTAAGCTCGAACCGCAGACGCCTGTTCCTGTCGGACTCCGCGGCCTTGGCCTCGTTCATCTTCGATATCTCGTAGCCGAGTTTCACCACCATGAGCCTCGAAGACAGATAAACGAAAACGACTCCGGCGAAAACAACAACCGCGAGCGCCGCGTTGAAGAAGAAACGCAAGTCTTTCAGGTTTCTCCTTACCTTTATGTTTTGCCCTCTCAACGCATCGGCGCCGAACGAGCCTCTTACGTTAGCCCTCATATATAAAAACCTCTAATTCCGGGGACAGTCCCGATTCTACGACTCCGCCAAGCGAAGTCCGTAAATCCGGGACAGTCCCCTATCAACTGCAAATCAAATCTTTTCCAACGCCCTCAACTTCGCGCTCCTCGACCTCGGATTCGAGGAGGTCTCTTCGGGAGACGGCCTGACGGCCTTCTTCGTCAGAATCCTCGCGAGAGGTTCTTTTCCGCAAACGCACTGCGGAAAATCACTCGGGCACTCGCACCCGGACGAATAGCGCTTGAAAGCGAGTTTCACCATCCTGTCTTCGAGCGAATGGAAGGATATGACGACGAACCTCCCGTTGCTTCGAAGAACCTCCATGCCTCCCTCGAGAGCTCTACGGAGATGAGCGAGTTCGTCGTTCACTTCCATCCTCACGGCCTGAAAGACCCTTGTGGCAGGATGTATCCTCCGGGGACGTCTCGTATAAAAGCCGGACACCAAGCGGGAAAGTTCGTCGGTCGTCTCTATGGGCTTCACTGCCCTCTCTCTCACTATGGCCCTGGCTATGGGGCCGGCGAATCTTTCTTCGCCGTACTCGCGAAATATCCTTTTAAGGTCTTCCGCGGCATACTCGTTTATGAGTTCGAACGCCGAAAAAGTCTGCCTCGTATCCATCCTCATGTCGAGCCGCGCGTCCCTCATGAAACTGAACCCCCGCCCGTCCACCTCGAACTGATGGGAAGAAACTCCGAGGTCGAGCAATATGCCGCTCACCTCTTTTATGCCGAGCCCTTCCAGAACAGTCTTTATGTTGCCGTAATTTTCCCTTACTACGATTGCCTTCTCTCCGTACGGGCGCAAAACCCTTTTCGCCTCTTCGATCGCGTCCTCGTCAACGTCCATCGCAACGAGCCTTCCGGAAGGAAACGACGCTTCGAGTATCCTTACCGAATGTCCCGCGCCGCCCACGGTGCCGTCAACATAAACCCCGCCTCTTTCGCAATCAAGATAGCGCAACGCCTCAAGCGGCATCACGGACACGTGGCTAAACTTCACCTCAGATGCCCAGCCGCTCTAACATATTGCCTATGTCGTCGCGCGAGGCGGCGGATTCGGCCGCCTGCCACATGGGCTTGCTCCATATCTCGAACTGCTTAAAGGCCCCGACGAGCATCACTTCTTTTTCTAATTTGGCGTAGGCGCGGAGCGACTGGGGAACGAGTATCCTTCCGAGCCTGTCTATGGGGCAGTCCGCGGCGCTCGAATAAAAAAACCTCAAAAACGCCCTCGCGTCTTTCTTGAATTCCGAAAGCCCGGCTATGCGCTCTTCGAGCACCTGCCACTCTTTAAAGGGATACGCCATGAGGCATCCGTCATAGGTCGTCACGACGAGGCGCGTGTCGTAGGTTTCGGAAAGAACGTCCCTGAATTTTACCGGGATGCTGAGCCTGCCCTTCGCGTCTATCGTATGCTCGAATCTTCCGCGAAACATA
>DASRUI010000051.1:0-23758 GCA_035655515.1 Thermodesulfobacteriota bacterium | reverse complement strand
TCGAGCTGGAGGTTGCTTTTATCGAGAAGCCTCATGCAAACCTTTTCGCCGAAAAGCGTCGGAAGGACGGAAACCCTGTAATCCATCTCCTTGTCTTTGCCGAGTTTAAGCTTAATCCTTCCGTCCTGCGGGAGCCTTCTTTCGGCTATATCGAGACTGCTTATGATCTTAATCCTCGACACTATGGCGTTTCTGAGTTTCATCGGCGGCTTCATGAATTCATGCAAAACCCCGTCCACCCTGTACCTCACCCTGAAGGCCTTTTCATACGGCTCTATGTGTATGTCGCTCGCCTTCTTTTTTATCGCCTCGGTCAAAATGTAGTTCACGAGCTTTACCACGGGCGCGTCCTCGACGGCCTTCTTGAGGTCTCCGATATCGACCTCGTCTTCTTCCTTCATTACCTCCATCTCGGTCTCGTCGAACTCCGTCAGAACGTCGTCAACGGCCATCTCGACCTCCGGGGCCGCGTACGCCTTCTCCAGCGCCGCCTTTATGGCCGCCTCCGAGGCGACCACCGACTCGACGTTATACCCGGTAAGAAACTTGATGTCGTCTATCGCGAATATGTTGGACGGGTCCGCCATGGCCACGACGAGCGTCGAGCCGGTCCTGCTCACCGGAAGAACCTGGTACTTCTTTGAAACGTCCTCGGGTATGAGTTTCGAGACTTCCGGGTCTATCTCGTGGGTGTAAAGATCTATCGTAGGTATGCCGTACTGCTTGGAAAGAAAAGTCGTGAGGTCTTTCTCGGTCAGATAACCGAGTTTGGTGAGGTTTAAACCCAGTTTACCGCCTTCTCTTTTCTGCGTCGAAAGGGCCTCGTTCAACTGCTCCGAGGTTATGAGTTTTTCCCTTATTAATAATTCCCCAAGTCTATCCGCCATGAGATGCTCTTTCCCTGAAATCGTTCTAAGTTATGGATTATACGCGCATTAATATTTTCCGCGCACATCTTTAATATTATAAAAAATAGTGCGATGTGTCAAGGTTTATTGTCCTTGCGGTACGATGAAAAGACGTTATACGTGAACGTGATGCGTGATACGGCGAAATAATATAATCGAAAATTCCTTTACGTATAGCGCTCCGATGTTTCAATACGGAGCGCTCCGTATCCAAAGGCATCGGGGCGCATCACGGTAATCCCGTAACCGCTTATTATTAAACGTATTTTCTCGCGGTATTGACAATCTCTTCTGCAAAAAACGGCTTTCTCAGGAATTCGTCTATCATTCCCTCCTTTACGCCTTCGAAGATAATATTCTCGGCGTCCCTGAAAAAGCCGGTAAACAAGACCACCTTCGTATCCCCTCCTCTGAACTGCTTTATTTTCCTGAAGGCGTCAAGCCCGTTTACGCCCGGCATGACAATGTCCATGAAGACCAGCCCGTAGGGCTTCTTTCTCACGGCCTCTATCGCCTCGGCGCCGCTTGTGACGTACCGGACATTATAGCCGGCGTCTTTCAATGTCTCGCTCATCCCAACCCCGATACTCTCCTCGTCGTCCACGATAAGAATGTCTCTATTCCTTTCGAAGCGGGAGAAAATCTTTTTCCGACTTTCCTTTAATTGCCGGTTCGCGACCTCCTGCATACGTCCCTCCTCTTTTCAAACGTTTTTCGCAGCTCAGGGCTTTAGCCCTGAGACACGATGGCATATATACCGTCACTCCTCAGCCCTAAAGGGATGAGCTACTCAAGGCTTTGGTTTTTAAAAGCCGGAAACGAAACCTTGAACGTTGTCCCTTTGCCGGGCTCGCTTACGAACCCTATGCTTCCGTTATGAAGAGTCACTATGCTTTTGGCGATGGAGAGCCCCAACCCTATATTAAGCCCTCCGCCTTTTTCCTTGGTCGTGAAAAACGGGTCGAATACCATGTCCCTCGCCTCGAAGGGTATGCCCGAGCCTGTATCGGATATCTCGACCACGACCGCGTCAATGCCGTAACCGTACGCCCTCTCGACGCCCGTCTTTATGGTGATGGCCCCCTTTTCCCCTATCGCGTCCCTCGCGTTCTTGAGGATATTCAGGAATACCGACATCAATTGCCCCTTGTTGCCGGTAATAAGCGGAAGCGATTTCGAGTAATCCTCCCTTATCTCGATTGAGATTTTTTTAAGTTCCGACGTAAAAAGAGAAAGGGTTGACTTGACGACGTCGTTAATAGCCGTCTCTGACATCAAACTCGCGGCAGGCCTCGCGTAGGTGAGCATATCGCTTATTATGTCCTTTGACCTTACCGCGGCGTCCTTCATTTTTTCGAGAAGCCTTTTGTTCGGGTCGTTTTCCGCCGAGCGGTTTATCAAAACCTCGGTTATGGAAAGTATGCCCGCGAGGGGGCTGTTGAGTTCATGCGCTATGCCGGCGCCCATTTCTCCCAAAGACGCCAACTTCGCGCTCTCCACGAGACCCTTCTCCGAGTCCTTCAATTTAGCGTAGGCCTTTTCGAGTTCATTTTTATACTTCTCCAGCGTTTCGAGAGAACTGTTGAGTTCCGCGGTCCTCTCCTTCACCTTCTTTTCGAGGCCTTCGGCATAATCCCTTAAGGCGTTCGCGAAGGTGCGCCTCTCCGAAAGGTCCTTCCATATCTCCTGCACGAAAGGTTTTCCGCCGAGGTCCATGACGGCGGCGGATATATCGACCCAGGCGAGTGAACCGTCTTTTTTCTTTACCTGAGTCTCGAAAAAATATCCCTTTCCGTCCAATATCCACCTTTCCCTGAACGCCTCGTATCTCGCGAGATTCTCGGGAAGATGCATGTCGTCGGGCCGCATGGAAAGAAGCTCGGCTCGAGCGTAGCCCGTAACGGCCTCGGCCATGGAATTCACGTCCGAGATTTTTTTGGTTTGCGCGTCGTAAAGCACTATGGCGTTCGGCGAATTCTCGATAAGTTTGGAATACTTCTCGTTCAATTCCATGAGCCCGCCGGTTGTGGCCGAAAGACTCGAAGCCATCCTGTCGAAGGCCGACCCGACGTCTTCGAGTTCGTCCCCGCTCTTTATGGCGACGCGGTGGTTCAGGTCTCCGGAACTTATGGCGTCCGCCCCCTTCTTAAGCCTTCCGAGCGGGGAGATAATCCTTACGCGCAAGATATAGAATATCGCCGAGGCCGTCAGCAAAAGTATAAGCGCGTTCAGGGCGATGAAGTATTTTGTCTTTAAGGTCGCTATCTCATGAAACCGCGAAGTGGAAAGAGTCACGGCCACCGCCCCGGCCACCTCTCCTTCCTTCGCGACGTGGCATCTCCTGCACTCCTCCTTTATGAAAACCGGCATTATGTACCTTATGAACCCGGCCTCCTCCATCGCCACGGCGACGCCGCCTATGGCCCTTCTTTCGTCTTCGTCCGAGGCCGTTTCGTCCTCCTCGGTTCCGAACTGGGCGTCTATGGCCGGCCCGTGGATTATCTTTATGTCTTTCACGCTGCTTACCTTCTTGAATCTCTCAATCACGTCCCTGTTGCTTTCCCTCCGCTCGGACGTTTGCATGGCGTGGTAAAGTTCGCCGAACACGACCTTGCTCAAACGCTCCGCCTCTTTGATTCCTGTTTCCTCAAGCACCATCTCGCGGAAGATATAATCATGGAACGTGAGCACCGCCGCGCCCGTAACAAGGATGCACGCTATGTAGAGGTTTATCCTGTAGGAAAGCCTAAGCCTCATCAATCCCCCAATCCCCCCTAACCCCCCTTTGTCCGCATAGATGCGAGACCTCGCCTACGGCGGGCAAAAGGGGGAAAACCGCTTTACGCTCCGCCGGTTTTGCCGAACAAGGTCTTTGTTTTTTTGTAGCTCAGGGCTTTAGCCCTGATACGCTCAGGGTGTTTTATTCCCGAGCCTCAAAAAAGCCTCCACCATGGCCGGATCGAACTGCGTGCCGGAACACCTCTTAAGCTCCTCCGTTATGAACGACGCGTCCCTTCCTTTCCTGTAAGGCCTGTCCGCGGCCATCGCGTCCACGGTGTCGGCCACGCTGAGTATCCTCGCGAAAAGCGCTATGGCCTCACCTTTAAGCCCGTCCGGGTATCCCGTGCCGTCGTAATATTCGTGATGGTTCCTTATGGCCGGCAAAATGTCCTTGAACTGCTTTATGTGCTTAAGTATATCGGCCCCTTTTCCGGGATGCTCGCGCATCACTGCCTGCTCCTCCTCGGTAAGTTTGCCGGGCTTATCGAGTATGGCCTCGTAGGTGCCGATCTTGCCGAGATCGTGAAGAAACCCCGCGAGTTTAAGCCTCTTGAGCGACGGCTCGTCCATACCCATCTCTTTTCCAATTGAAACCGCGATACCTGTTACGCGCTTTGAATGTCCGGAGGTCCATTTGCTCTTCGCGTCAATGGCCTCGGAAAGGCTCCTTATGGTGCCTATGAAGAGGTCGTCCAAGTCTTTCAAGAGCCTCGCGTTCTCGAGCGCCACTGATATCTGATTGGCTATGCTTTCCATGTTGGAAAGGTCTTTTGGGCCGAAGGCCGCCACGCGTTTGCTTCCTATCGTCAAAATCCCGGTAATGCCGTCCTTCAAAACAAGAGGCATCCTTATCTGAGAGCGGAATCCCTCCCTGACAAAAGACGCCTCAAGGGGCAAAAGGTCTTCCGCGTCGGCAAGGTTGGAGGTGTATTGAGGCCTGAGTGTCTTTACGACCTCCGTCGCGCTCGTGTCCTCAAATCTCGCGACCGCGCCTTTCTTGAGGAAAGACATGCCGAAACCCGCCTCGTAAACAAACCCTCCTTGCTCCATGTCAACGAGCGCCACAGTCACCCTGTCGCACGAGACGAGCCTCGTTACCATGCGCGCCGCCACCTCGAGAATCTCCTTGGAGTCGAGGGTGGAAAGAAGCGCCCTGTCTATCTCGCGCATCGCGCTTATGGTCTCTATCCTCGCCGAGAGTTCAAGGCTCCTATCGACGCTCTCCTTGTAAAGCCGCGCCTCCTCAAGCGAGGTCGAAACCTCTTGCGAAATACCTTTCATAAGCGTCTTGGCCCGCTCCGTGAATCCCCGCTTCCGTCCTCCGTCCTTCACCGCGTAAACGCCTATTATGAGGCCGAGAGGGCCGGACCTGCCGGCAAGAGGCATCACGGCCAACGTCTCGACGTCCCGGAGAAATGGCAAAATCGAGCCGTCGAGTTTATTGGCAGGCGGCGAATGAAAAACAGTCTCTCCTTTTACGGCGTCTTCGACGAAGCCGGTTTTTGGCGAAAGGGCCTCGGTTTTAAAAATAGGCACAAATTCGGTCAAAAGCCCGGCGCACTGAGAAGGACGATAGGTCTTTTCCTTCTTATCCCAAAGATAGGAAAGGCAGATATCGGAGCGCATGATGCTCCTGCACCTCTCCGTAACGTCCTGCATCATCTTATTCATGTCCGTCTTGCCGCTTACCGCGTCGGCTATGGAAAGAAGGCCTCCGGTGATTTCAAGTTCGCTCCTCAATTTCTCTTCCGAGGCCTTTACGTCGGAAAAGAGCATGGAATTCATGATATAGACGGCGCACTGATTGGCAAAGGTTTCGAGGTGCATCACCTCCGCGTCCGAAAACCTCTCCTTATCCGAATAAACGTTAATAACCGCGAGGCATTTACCGTCCTTTACCACCGGAAACGCCGCGCTCGATTTGTATCCCCTTTTTACGGCGTTATCCCTCCACGGAGCGTAACGGGGATCGTTCAAGATGTCGTTCTGTATCTCGGGCTTTTTGTTTTTAACCGCCCTTCCGCTCGGCCCTTGGCCTAACTCGGAATCGTCGTACTTTATCTTTATATCCGCGAGATAACCGTCCTCGAACCCGGCGTGCGTAAAGGGAATTACTTCTTTCGTATCCTCCTTGAGAATCCCTACCCACGCCATTCTATAGCCCGTCTTTGTCAAGACCTCGCAAATCTTCCTGAGCCTGAAATCAAAATCCATGTTGAACGTAATCTCTTTCGTGAAATCATAAAGCGCCTGTTCCGATTGCGCGGCCTCTTTTTCGGCGGTTATGTCCTCCATAACGTGTATGGAGCATAAATCTCTGCCGGCCGCCTCAAGACCGGAATAAAATCTGGCTCTGAATACGCGTCCGGTTCCTGATATAGCTATCTCCTCGCTCCGCGGCTCGTTATCGGCCAACGTGTTGACGCACGACTTTAGCGGCGCGCCTGTTTTGGGAAATACGTCGTAATAAGGCCTGCCTATTATCTCCTTGAACTTAAGGCCGGCCGCCTCTTTGTAAGCCCTGTTGCACCTGATTATGCGCATGTCCTTATCGTGGATGAATATGGGCTCGTTTATCGCGTCAAAGGTTGCTTCCCACTCCTTCTTGGCCCTCGCCATCTCGATAGTGGTTTCGCTCACGTCCTCCAAAAGATAGAGCATGGCCCGCCGGGTTTCCTCGAGTTCGACTTCCCTTTCATTAGCCTTCGCGAACTCCTTCCCGAAACCCTTAAGACCGCCGCGTCTATTCCCTCTTACGCTTTTTGACATTGATGTCTTCACCGCGACTCCTTTGAAGCAGGGAGATTCTTTCCCGCTCCTTCGGCAAGCTCAGGACAGGTTTTCCCGCCTGCGGCGCGAAGCCGTCTTACCTCTTTGCGGAGTTCCTCCATCTTGAGTTCCCGTCCTACCATCAGGTTGTTCATGCGTTCGAGTTCGTCTAATTTAGTCCTTAATTTTTCTTCGAGCGCTTTTCTCTCGCTTATGTCCCTCACGACCCCGACCGCGTTCCAGCCCTCATTGGTTTTGATTGCCGAAAGGGAAAGTTCGACCGGGAAGACTTCGCTGTTTTTCCTTATCGCCTCGACCTCTATCAATTTCCCGATAACCTTACCGCTTCCGGTCTTTTTGAAGTTTTCAAGACCCTTGATGTGCGCCTCACGCATCTGCTCGGGAATGATAAGACTGTAAACGGGTCTTCCCATTGCTTCCTTAACCGGATAACCGAACATCCTCTCGGCCGCGTTATTCCAGAAAGAAACATTGCCTTCGGAATCCATCATTATTATGGCGTCCAGAGTGGAGGCGGCGATTTTCAAGAAAATGCTCTCGCCCGAATTTGCGGCCTCTTCCGCCCCGAACCGCGAAGCCGGATTCCGCTTAAGGCTTTCAATTTCTTGAGAAAGGCTTTTGACCTCGCCCATTAGTTCATCCTTGCTCATGTTGGAGTACTTGTTATTTTTCACGGCTCTTCGTCCCCCTCACTCCTTCGTCCGCCTCAGGCGGAGGCTCAGGACAGGCTCTGCCCTCTCCCCAAGGGGGAGAGGGAAAAGTCTTACAGTACGCCATTTTTTGTCATTCCCGCGGTCTGCCCCTCTTGTCATTCCCGCGGTCTTTTGAGCGGGAATCCAGGAAAAATATTTATAAAAAGAACTGGTTCCCCGCTTAAGATTGCGGGGACAAGCTTTTGAGCGGGAATCCAGTTCTTTGTAATTGTCTTTAAAACAAAAAAGACTCTGGATTCCCGATTAATACCTCGGGAATGACAAGATAAAAAACATTCCCGTCAACACTTCCCTAAGCCCTCTCGACCCGATTCTTTCCTTTTTCCTTGGCAACGTAGCAAGCCGCGTCGGCCTTCTTCACCAATTCCTCGCCGTCTTTGGCGTCAACCAAAAAGGCGGCCACTCCGGCGCTTACCGTAATCCTGCCGAGCGGCGCTCCGTCAATAGACATCAATTCCGCTTCCTCCACTGCCTTTCTTAATCTCCCGGCCATAAGAACGGCGTTGTCCTTTTCCGTATTCGGAAGTATCGCCGCAAACTCCTCTCCTCCGTATCTGGCGAGGATGTCGGTATTCCTGAGGGTCGCCTTCAGAAGGCTGGCGAGCCTCGCGAGTATCATGTCGCCCTGCCTGTGGCCGTACGTGTCGTTATACTTTTTGAAATCATCTATGTCCATGAGGACGAGGGAAAACACGGCCCTGCTCCTTATGGAACGGTGCACCTCCTCGTTAAGGCGCGCGTAAAAATAACGGTAATTGAAAACCTGCGTCAGGTCGTCGGTAACGGAAAGCCCGATAAGCCTCTTGTTCATGAGTTTCATCTCTTCTGTCCTGTCCCCGAGCTTCTGCGCCATGAAGTTGAATTCCCTTACGAGTTCGTTTATCTCGAAGCCGTCCTTTATGGTAATCCTGTGCTCGAGGTTGCCCTCGCCTATTATCTTTGCGGCCTTCTGGAGTTCGGTTATGGGACGGACAGTCACCCGCATGAGAAATATCCAGCTAAGCGCCAGCGTGAAAGCGAGTATGGCGGCGCCAGCCAGAACGACGTTTCTTGTTGCTTCGGCTCTCGCGGCATCGTAATCCTTAAGAGATATCTTTATCGATACCGCGCCGTTCACCTCTCCGACCTTAGCCCTGTGGCACCTCGTGCACTCCTCTTTCACGAAAAACGGCATAACGAGCCGCGCCACCCTGCCGCCGTCTTCCGTGTACGCGGTATTGACCTTCACGCCGGACAGCGCCATTTCATCGAACTTGTCCGCCGGCATTTCATCTTCTTCCGAGCCGAACTGGGCGCTTACCGGCGCTCCGTGAATGGTCCTGACCTCCTTTATGCTTTTTATTTTCCTTAACCTTTCCATTACCGCCCTGTTCTCTTTTCTTCCCCCTCCGAGCCTCATCGAGGTATAGAGCGCGTCGAAAGCCACATAACCCAAACGCTCGACATCGTCCGCCATTATCCTGTCCGCGAGTTGCTTTTCCTGATGAATGGCGTAATAGAGCGTCAGCCCCATGCCGAGCGCCATGAAAAAAGTAACGAGGAATAAAAGCTTATGAGAAAACTTAAAGACCATGGCGCGCACTCCGGCTATATTTAAAGCAAAAAACCACCCGTTGCCATATACGGAACAAAGACGGCAAAAAATCTCCTTCACCGCGACAGAGCAAAAATGAAATTGAAAAATTGTTTACATATAGTGGAATTAATCCCGAGAGGTCAATCTTTTGTGAGTATAACACGATTATCTTATATTTCAAGGTCCTGCGGACAATCCGCCTGAGGCGGATGAATTAATAAACCTTTGCGGTACGTCCGCCTCAGGCGGACACGAGATAAATTCAAATATCGCAGGGCAAGGATTTCGTAGGGGCACGATGCATCGTGCCCCTACGGTAAAAACGCAGACCCCCGTCCGTCCGCCTTACTGATTGGCGGACGGACGGGGGCAGGCTCTGAAGGTCTACCCTACGAAAATAAAACGGAATAGAGCGTTTTAATTGACACCCAAAGCGTCTTTCTGTTATCATATACCGGAAAAACCATGGAAAAAATATTGCCGTCCGTCCTTCTCGTAACATTCTTCGCCCTGATAATCAACCTGCCATTCGGGTATCTTAGGTCGAAAGAAAAAAGACTATCCATTATGTGGTTCGTCTACATACACGTCCCCATTCCGTTCGTTTTCGTGTTGAGGAAGTACGCAGGGCTGGATTACAGGGTAATTCCCGTCATAGTAATCGGCGCTATCGCGGGGCAGTTCCTCGGCGGAAGATTCGACAAAACGCGGCAATAACATGCGCAGACACGGCATGAAAAGAAAACCCTCCCGCGAGCCGATTCGGCTGAACGCCATCATCGGAGGCGCCTTCCCGGGTCTCGGACTCGGAACGCTCCTCATGGAGCACGAAATAAAAAAACACTGGCGACGCGTAATAGGGGATTCCCTTTCGCGAAAAACGTCCCCCGCGCGGCTTCGCAATAAAACCCTCTGCGTGACTGTTTCGAGTTCCGCGTGGATGAACGAACTCAGTTTCCACAAAAGGGAGATACTGAAAAAGATAGGCGAAGTCCTCGGCAAGGACGCGGTTACGGAGATAATTTTCAAGCCCGGGAACGTCAAAGCAACGGAAAACTCCGTGAAGAACGAACGTCCGAAGAGGGAACTCGGCCAAGGGGAAAAACTCTTTATCGAGAAGGTTGCTTCGGGGATAAAAGACCCGGAACTCAGAAAGACGTTAAAAAAGGCGATGGAAAACTCGAAGAGACACGGAAACGGTTAATCGGTGGACGGGTATAAGTTTGTCATTGCGAACCCTTCGGCTTCGCTCAGGGCAGGCTCCGTGAAGCAATCTCGTGATTGTAAAGATGAGATTGCTTCGGGACGACCCATGCTTCGCATGGGCACCCCGCCCTCGCAATGACAAACCGGCAACTGATAACCGATTACTACTTCCTGAAACGAGGCCCCTCTACCCTTAACTCTCCGTCAAACCCGGCCTCTATCAAAAACACATCCGCCTCTTTGCCCATTGAAGCGTGCACAAAGGAAATCCTAACCGGTTTTATGCCAAAGCAATCGAACTCGGCAAGAAGTTCCCGAAGCCTCCTCACCGGGTAAACGTAAAAGAGCCTTCCTTTTTTTGAAAGAAGGTATCCGGAAATCCCGACAAGGTCTCTTAAAGTCCCGGCCGACTCGTGCCTCGCTAACGCCCTTTCGGAAGAAGGGCTTATCCTGCCGGAGCCTTTCTTGACGTAAGGAGGATTGGAGACGATAACGCTGAAAAAACCGGCCGGAAAAACCTCCTTAAGGGTTCTCCAGTCGCGATTCATTATCTCGACCCTCCCGGCAAGGCCGTTTACGCCTATATTTTCACGAGCGGACTTCGCGGTTTTTTCGTTTATCTCCGCGCCCACGATTTTTTTGACCCCGCTCTTAAGACAAAAAATAAGCGGCATTACGCCGCTTCCCGTGCCGAGATCCATGACGACGTCTTCTTTTTTCAAGGGAAGAACGAAATCCGCGAGAAGGACGGAGTCTTCCGTAAGCCTCTGCCCCGCCTGACGGAATTCGTACGCGCCGATTTTCTCAAGGGTCTTCCGTGGCGGCCGCTCGATTGAAACGGATTTTCTTTTGCCGGGCATTGATTTAATCCCAAAGGGGATTTATGACGAGGCCGGAAAGAAGTTTCGGGTAAAAGTAGGTTGATTTCTGCGGCATGAGAAGCCCGGCCTCCGAGACCCTTTGCACGTCCTCGACCTTGGTCGGGTTCATGAGAAAGACGAGTTGATTGGAGCCTTCTTCGACGGCCTTAAGAGCCCCTGCCGTGTCCTTCACGTAAATAAGGTTTTCCTGCTTTTCCTGAGATTCCTGCGAAATACCCAATATCCTGTTAAGGATTAAAAAATGCAAAATGCTGACGTCGAGGGTCTTATGCTCTTCGGCTATGGCGTCGCCGAAAAGAGAATCCATCACGGATTTGTCTTTAAGCGAGATGACCCTGTACGCGTCCTCTCCCCTTATTGCGACGCCGAAACGCGTCTTCTCGCGGGAATTATCGGACAACTTCTTCAGGAACTCGTCCTTCTTCGCGCGCGGAAAATCCTCGACCGCGAAATACTCCCCGCACTTCTCTATAAACGCGGCGGCGGCGAACCCTTTAATGCCGTGCACGACCCTGTGGGTCGGCCATATCTCAAGCCCGTCGTCATTCATGCTCGTGAAATACATCATCACGTAGTTGAACGGCTCTTCGCCCGTCGGATTTTTCGTTTGCTCGAGCATGAACTTCTTATAGTTGAGCGCGGTCTCGTACCTGTGATGCCCGTCGGCTATGAAAAGGGGTTTTTCCTTCATGGCCTCCGTTATCTTTTTTACGGAAGCCGGGTCGTCTATCCTCCAGACCCTGTTCCTCACTCCGTCGTCTCCCGTAACGTCTATTACGGGCTCTCCCTTAATCGCGGAATCGAGAAGGTGATTAACGGTCTTTTCCTTCCGCGCGCCCGCGTCCGACCCGCTCTCCGAGCGGGTACCCCGATGCGGCGCGTCCTTGCCTTCGGGATAGATGGCGAAGATGCAACTGAAGTTGGCGTTGCAGGCCTTCATGAGGCTGAGCCTGTCGGCCTTCGGCCCCGAAAGGGTTTTTTCATGGGGGTGTATCGAGCCCTTGCCGAGTTCCTCCAATCTTACGGCCCCTATGAATCCCTTCCTCGCGGTCTCTTTTCCGCCTTTGGGAGCGTAGCTCTGAAAATAGGCGTAAAGGGCGGGCCTTTGGTCCCTTGAAAGCACTCCTTGTTTTTGCCATTCGCTAAAATCCGCCGCGGCCCTCGAATAGCGGTCGCTTCCGGCCTTGTCGCCGGGATTGGTCTTCCCGAGAATTAATTTTATTATGTTTTGGGGATGCCTCTTGTAAAGCTCATCCTGAAATTCCGGCGATATTACGTCGTAGGGCGGGGCCATGACCCCGGAGAGGTCTTTGATTCTTTCCTTATTGTATAAAAATCCTTTAAACGGCGCTATTATCGCCATGACATCCTTCTCCTCTTTTATATTGTACGAGAGTCAGTTAATTTACAATCGCGGGAGGGATTTGTCAAACCTTTTTTGACTTTTTCATGCCATAAGAAAAATGGCGGCGGTTTCTTCGGTTTTGTTTTCGTAGGGCAACCCTTTAGGGTTGCGTCTTTACGGCCTTTACAGCAGGGCTAAAGCCCTGCCCTACTTTATCGTTCCCACGCTCCAGCGTGGGAACGATGATATAATGGTTATTTTCTCCTCCCCCTTCTAAGGGGCTGGGCTCCCGTTGCCGCGCGAAGCGCAATGCAACGGGAAGTGGTGGGGTAAAAAAACAGTACAAGACAACCTCCCCCTCCGCCTGAGGCGGACCCTCCTTGGTAAGGAGGGGAAGTTAAAGAGGCAAACAAAAAATCGAGGCTCAAGGGTGCGGCCCTTGCTCGAAAAACTCAAGGAGCGTTTCGGAGGCCTTTAAAGAAGCCTCCTTCATGGCCTTATGACCGGCCTCAACGTAGCTCAAGTGCCCTGCCCTTTTCTCGGTCTTCACTTCGGCGGCGACAAGGCCGCTCTTCGCGTCCTTCATGGAAATCGAAACGCTTGCCCTCGCGTACTTCCACGGCGGGTTGCTCACGTCAACGGAGGATATTTCCGCGTCGCCTTCCACCACCGCGCCGGCTTCGCTCCGGGTCGGGCTTAACCCGTACCCTTTCCCCGAAAGGGCCGCCGATATCGTGTCCGCGGCGTCAATCGAGCCGTTTCCGCTTATCCCGACATATATGAGCATTCCGCCCTTTATGGCCGCCGTGGAATCCAAAACCTTTTTCATGTCGTACGATGACGCCTTCGCCTGCGAGCCTATGACGCGGAGCCTGCTTGCCAGTACCTCGCGTTTTACCCACAAAGCCCTTGCTTTGTTGAAAGACTTTAGTTTAAAAAGCGGGCTTTCCTGCGATTCGGCCGAATTAAGTTCCGCCTGCACCTCCGCGTCAACATTCCCTATGTCCTTTTGCCACTTATCCCTTGCCTGCGCCTTTTCAAGCGTTGCTATCGCGTAATGGGTCTTTTTAGTCTCGTCGTACCACTCGTTTCCTATGCGGACGCCTTCCAGATCAACGGCTGTCGCGACACTCAACACGGACTCTATCTCGGCCTTGAATTTCTCGTTGCCGCCCTCGGAGACATACTTTACCCTGTCCAGCGTATCGCTCTTTATCCTCGATTCGAATATGCGCGAGAGTTCCGTAAGGGCGGCGTTGCGCGCTCCTTCCTCGCTCCCCGCCGTTCCGGTCGCCGTCAGGTAGTCGGCCTCCGGATATTTTATCGCAACTCGCCCCGCTTTTTGCGGCTCTTTAACCACACCGCATCCGGCCGCGAGAAAAAACAACGCAATGAAAACACATTTACATGAATTGAGACCCGTCATTGCATCGACCCGTAGATTATGAATTTTGTTTCTCCCTGTTTTATGGTGAAAGAATCGTAAAGCGTTTCAACCGCGTAGCACGTTTTTACCGAAACCTTATAGGTTCCCTCTTGAAGATACGTCCTTGAAAGGTATATCCCGGAGGGAAGCGAAGTCCATGACCTCGTATCCGCCCTTTCGACCACCGCGCCGATGACGTTCAAAAGCGTCTTGACCGCGAGCTGTTCGTTCCTCGACCCGTCCATGCCCTGAGCGATCTGATGGATGATGACCTGCCTGGCCGCGACCCTTAGAAGTTCCTTGGCCACGACCCGCGCCTTCCTGTCGTCAAGGTTTTTTATCGCTATGGCGCCTATATCCTCCGCGAGTTCCGCGTTCGCGCTTAAACGCGCAGCGCCTGACTCGAAAACTACCGCCGCTCCGCCGCAAGACGGTTCCCTCGAGACGTATCTCGGAAATGCCATTGCGATCGGGCCCGCCTCAGTGGGCAAAAACACCACATCCTCCGTCTTGCGCGGGGCCTCTCCGTTAAAATGTATGAATACCGCTCTTCCGAGTTTTTTCGCGTCTTTTTGCTTAAGCGGCTTGACCCTTTCGAAATCGGGAAGGTCTCGCTTCGCCTCTTCCGTCCTGCCGGAGGCCTCGGCGAGCCTCGCGAAATCCTCTTTTAAGAAAGCCGGCGTCCGCGTGCCGTAGTGTTTTCTGTAATCGCCGTAAACGCGAACCGCTTTATGGTAGTCTATGAAAGCGTCGTCCGTTTGCCCCGAGGACTCGTATATAAGCCCGCTCATATACCTCGCGAGGGCGTCCTCTTTGTAAACGCTTTTGGCATCGTACTTGTTGTTAAGCCCCGTAAGGAGCGTGTCGAGCCTTCTGATTTCAACGAGCGCGTCCTCGGTCTTGCCGAGCATGAAGTAATTTATCGCGGAAAAAAGATTTATGAGCGAACGTTCGAAATCCTCCCCGCCATAAGGAAGCATATAGTCGTTTACTACAATTGAGCCGACCTCTCTCGTAACGCTCCTTGTCCAGAGTTCCTCGGCTATCCTCTCGGCCTCGCGAAAGTGGCGGTTACTCTCCTCATGTCTGCCGCAAAGCATCTCGGCCATTCCTGCGTCGAGAAAGAAAAGAAGCCTCTCGTTCGAGTTCGGAAGACGAGACTTTTCCGAATCGCCTATGTGGGAGGCCGCGGCCGCGCAATCTCTTTGCCTGACATAGCCGCCGAGCGTCTCGTTGAATTTATTGTAGCCGATCGCGCAACCCGAGGCCGACAAAACGAGAGCAAGAAAAACCACCCGCCAAAAAACACTTTTATCCGTCATGCCGAAAAGCCGCCTTCAGTTTTGTTTTCGTAGCGCCTCCCTTAAGGGTTGCGTCTTTGAGCAAGGCCGCCCCCGCCCCGCCCTCCCCCATCCGCCTCAGGCGGAGGGGGAGGGAATAAGGCAGTTGAGCAATTTATGGCCTTGCCCTACTTTGCATGCCGAAGAACCGCTCTTCCCCGCATCAAAGCCCGAAACGGCTTCTCGTCACGAACTTCTTTATCTTTTCCTCGCCGATCCAAACCTTCTTGTGCGTCCTTATGTCAATGAGCTCCAGATTCACCTGATAATAAACCACTGATTTCCCCTCCAACTTGTCGAGGATGCTGTTGATGGAGCCCTTCATCATGAAGTCAGCCCCGGTCTCCTCTCCCTCGCCCTTCGCCGTCTCTTCCGAGGAATGGGTGGCCTGATCCTTGCGCTCTTCCCTCACCTCGCCCCTCTCGGAACTGCTCGCCACGAACTCCACCTCGCCGGAATTTATGAGGGCCCGCTCCATATTCTTAACGAACGTCCCGACGCTTATGTGCTCGTGGCTAAGGTTGGCTATGGCTCCGACTATGACGACGGGGGCCTTGCCCCTGTGCTCGGACTTGAACTTCTTGAGCCACGGCTCTCCGAGGGACTGGCCTATCATCTTATCGGCGACCATGCGGGAATCGGAATCGTTCCAACCTCCGCTCAAATCAACGGTCTCTTCGGACTTAATCCTCTCTACCTTTGTCGCCGCGCATCCGTAAAACGCGAGCGAAAGAACCATCGTTACAACGAAAAAAACATTCCTCATGACTCACACCTCCGTTTTATCGGTTATCGTGTCAAAGACGGGCGGAACTCCTGTCCTGCAGGTCATCCGCCCTGCTATTGCTTTTTTATCTTGCCTTTTATGTCCTTCATAATGTCTTCGAGTTCTTCCTCGGCCTTCAAAAGCTCGTCGTAATCGTAAGGACGCGGAGGGGTGACTAATTCGTCTTTCTTCTCCTCGGGAACGATTCTTTCGGGTTTCTTCTCAGGCTCGGTCTTTACCGGCTCCGGCTCTTTAACGGCCTTTTCGTCCGGCTCTTCCGGCGCCGCGGCCTCCTCTGTCAACGGCCTCGTGCCGTATTTCACGACCCGCCCCTTCCGCTTCATCCAATCCTTGGCCACGGAAGACTTAATCGAAAAATTCACGCCCGTTATCGGAAGCCCATCGTCGCCGAGCCTCGCTATGTTGGAATTTATCGCCACCATATAGCCGCGCCTGTCAAGGAGCGGGCCGCCCGAGTTGCCCCTGTTGACGCTCGTATCGGTCTGAAAAACGTCTTTTCCCTCTACGCCCTGAAAATCCCCTATCTCGCCGCTTATCCTCCCGTACGTGAGAGACCAAAAGCCTCCCTGCTCCGGATGCCCTATGGCGACAACCTCCTCGCCGACCAATATCTCTTCCGGGTTCGCGAACTCTATGACATTAAGCCGCGGCAAAACGCCGCTCATCTTAAGAAGCGCAAGGTCGAGCTCCACCGAGTAGCTCACCACCTCGGCGCCGTAGCCCTTGGATAAATCTCTTTCGATTGAACCCGTCACCCTGTCGGGGCGGAGATACACCTTTATCTTCGGATAGAGAGTAGTCTTATCCTTGTCCATCACGACGTGGGCGTTGGTAACGATAAGGCCGTCGGCGGATATCAAAGAACCCGCCCCTATCATGCCTCCGCCTTTTTCGCCGGAGGCGCGTATCACGACGACCGCTGGCGAATAAGTCTCGTAGATTTTCTTGGCAGGAAAATCCGCGGCATAAGAAGCAACGGAAAAAACAACGACAAGCGCCGTGAACGCGGAAAAAGTCTTACGCATAAAACACCCTCCGTCTTCGGAAGTTTAAATGACTTCCACCGTGAAAATCCGTCTCGTAACGGCCCCGTTCGCGTCCCCGACGCTCATGCGTATCGTGTGAACGCCTAAGGGGAGTTTCGCGTCGGGAACGTCTATGCCTTCTTTGGAAACGTAGTCCTTGACGCGCGATGTCAGGTCTATGGCTATGAACTTCATGTACTCGACCTTAAACGTTGAGAGGTCTATGTCAAAGCCGCCCGAGGGCACGAACTTAACCCTTATGTTTATGGGCGATTTATAGGATTTACCCGCCTCGGGGCTCAAGACCTCTATCAATGGGCCGCCCTCTGTCCTCATTATTTCGAAGTACACGGGATTTGGCATGTCTTTCGAGGCGGCCTCTTCCACGGTTATGAGCTCAAGCCCTTCCGACGCGAAGGCAAACCCGCTCACGACCGCCATGAAAAGAACGAAAAATAACGTTAATCTTCTCATACGAAAATCTCCCGCGTATTTCCCTTTCCGTTTTCTTTTTGCAAGGCAACCCTTTAGAGCCTGCCCCCGCAATCTTAAGCGGGGGGTTGCGTTCTTACCGTAGGGGCACGATGCATCGTGCCCCTACAAAAGCCTTACCCTACGTTTCGAAATTACCGAACGTTGCCAAACACCATATTCCAATCGAATCGTAAAGACCGGCACAGCCGCCGTGGAAAACCGCGCCCGCTATTTCAACTTGCCCTCGCAACGCGCGGGTAACGGAGTTTATTTTTCCTGTTCGCCGTTTTCGGGGCTTTCAGGTTTCTTTTCGGCGCGCTTTTTCTCTTCCTCTTGTCCGAGTTCGTCGTGGAGGCGTTTGGCGTTGTCGCGGACGTAGTTCTTGACGTTTTCGTTGAGTTCACCGGATTTCCGGGTCAAATCCTCGAAGGCCTTCAAATCGAGCTTGGCGAGGGAGAAAAACTCGCCCGTCGCCGGATTCTGCCAGTGCTCCACTATCTCGACTCCGGAAAGGGTCGTGGCCGTTACGGTCTTTATCACGGCCTCGACGTGCTGCTCTTCGGCCGTGACTTTCATGTCTCCGACGGTGGTTGAGGCAATGTAGTCCTTGGTAAGCGAGGCGGTATAGAACTCGAACACCTTCGCCACTTCGTTCCTCGCGCGGTCGTCCGCCGTAACGCGAAGGAGCGGAAAGTTCTTTATGCCCTGCGCCGAGCCCACGCCGTAGAACACGTCGCCCTTTTTGTCTTCGAAAGCGCCGCTTCCTTTTTTGACCCACTCAGGGGCCTTGATGTCCTGAAATGGCACGAACTTGGCCTCTTTCTCTTTTCCGGCGCATCCGGCAAGAGAAATAGCCCCGAAAACCAGCGCCATAAAAACCAACGCATACCTCTTCATCTCGCTACCTCCTCATTTGTCTTTATTATTTGCCGAACTATTCCGCGATAACGCCCGTCATAAAGGCGGACGGACGTTTTTTCTCGTATTACTGAATTCTACACGACAATTTCGAAATTGGCAACAGGCGAATTGAGAAAGAACTCCATAAAACATCGTTGTCTTTCGTAACTCGGGGCTTTAGCCCTGATAGACAGTAGCGCATTTCTTTATAATCAGCCCTAAAGGGCCGCGTTACATTAATTTCACCCTATCTCCGCAAGCTCAAGCCTTCCCTTCCACCTCGCCATGAGCACGGACTTTATCTTAAGCCCCTCAGCCGAGGCAAGGCCGGGGTCTTTTTCGAGAAACCCCATCGCCTCCTCCCTCGCGGCCTTCAAGAGCGACATGTCGGAGAGCATGTCTATTGTCCTGAATTCCGGCATGCCGGACTGTCGCGTCCCTATAAAATCCCCGGGCCCCCGTATCTTCAAATCCTCCTCCGCTATTTGAAATCCGTCCATGGTCCTTTCCAGAACCTTAAGCCTCTTCCATGTGTCCTCGTTAGCCGCGTACTGCGCCAAAAGAAGGCAAATGGAAGGCCGCTCTCCTCGACCCACGCGGCCCCTCAACTGGTGGAGTTGCGCGAGGCCGAACCTCTCGGCATGCTCTATGAGTATTATCGAGGCGTTCGGCACGTCAACCCCAACCTCTATGACGGTGGTCGAGACTAGTATGTCAATGGATTTTTCCTTGAACGCCCGCATGATTGATTCCTTCTCATCGCTTTTCATCCTGCCGTGGATAAGCCCTACCTTATATTTAACGAAGACCTCCTTTTCAAGGCGCTCTTTCATTGTGGTGGCGTCCTTTAAAGAAAGTTCCTCGTGGGTTTCGACAAGAGGATAAACGATGTATGCCTGAGCGCCGGAGTTAATTTCCGCCTCTATCATATTATAGGCTGCCTGCCTGTCCTTTTCCCGAAGGAGTTTGGTCAAGACCGGCTTTCTGCCCTTCGGGAGTTCGTCTATTATCGAGACGTCCAGATCTCCGAACACGGTCATGGAAAGAGTCCTCGGAATGGGAGTGGCGGTCATTACGAGTATGTGGGGAGAGAGGGTTTTCGCGCCCTTTTTCTTGAGTTCCACCCTCTGCACGACCCCGAATCGGTGTTGCTCGTCAACTACGGCAAGACCGAGCCTTTTGAACTCCACGCCTTTTTGTATGAGGGCGTGAGTGCCTATCACCAAATCCACATCGCCTTTTCCAATCGCTTCGAGCGCCTTTTTTTTGGCCTGAGATTTGATTCCGCCCGTAAGAATGGTTACTTTTATCCCTAATGATTCCGCATACTTATGAGTCGTGAGATAATGTTGCTCGGCAAGTATCTCGGTAGGCGCCATTATCGCGGCCTGATAACCTGATTCGATTGCAATAAGCGCGGCGATAAAACTTACGACTGTCTTCCCGGAGCCCACGTCCCCTTGTATGAGGCGGTTCATGGGAGAGCCTGACGACAGGTCTTTTTTTATCTCAACCAAAGTCCTCTTTTGCGCCTGAGTAAGCTCAAAGGGCAGGAGCGCGAGGAGTTTCTTTTCAAGCCCGTTGACTTTCTGCTCTATCACGATCCCGCCCTCTTTTTTTATTTCCTTTCTTCTCAAAGCAAGGCCGAGTTCAAGGGAAAAGAGTTCGTCGAACACGAGGCTTTTTTTGGCGAGGGCGGAGGCGCTTTCTTCCCCTTTTCCCAAAGTTCCCTTTTTCTCTCCCTCCTTTTCCAAAGGGGGGGCGGGGGGGATTACCTCCCTCCCCTCCGCCTGAGGCGGATGGGGGAGGGTCGGGGTGAGGGATTTTTTTTGTTCCCTCTCCCCTTCGGAACTTACCCTCTCCCTCTCCCCTCGCGGGAGAGGGTTGGGGTGAGGGGGAATCAACCCGTGCGCGTTCAAAAAAGCCTCCCCTAACCCCATAAACCCGCGCCTCGCAACAACGTCTTCGGGCGCGCCGCTTACGGCGAACTTGGCGTAATCCTCGACAATACCCATGGCGAGTTTTCTTATGGTCTTCTGGTGCATGCTGTCTATATGCGAATAGACCGGCATTATGCCTTTAAGATTGGCGGAATCATCGTCCGCCTCCATGAACTCCACGTCAGGATGAATCATCTCCTTTTGGCTTCCGAACGCGGACACCTGGCCGTAGGCAACGAGCCTTTTCCCCTGCTTGTATCGCTCCTTCATGTAAGAGGAGCGGTAATTAAACCACTTGAGTTTAAGATACCCCGTGCCGTCGGTTACGACCGCCTCAAAGAGTTTTCTTCTTCCGTAGAAGGCCTCGCCCGAGGCCATGACCTCCCCTGTCGCCACCTCGTTTTGTCCGTGGGAGAGTTCGGCGATTTTTTTCATGTTGCGCCTGTCTTCGTAGCGGATGGGAAGATAGTAGAGAATATCCTCGACAGTGGAGAGCCCCTTTTTCGCGAGCCTCTCGCCTAATTTCGGGCCAATGCCTTTTATGTACTGTAAGGGGGTTTTGAGTTTTTCGAGGTTTTTTGCCAATTCAGAGGGGGTTAGTTTACCCTCTCCCATTCGGGGAGCGATTCCTCCCTTTTTCAAAGGGAGGTCAGGAGGGATTGAGGATTGAAGCGAAGGCGCAATAACTCCCTCTCCCCCCGCCTGAGGCGGATGGGGAGAGGGTTGGGGTGAGTGGGCAATATCTCCCTCTCTCCTTTTAGATGCATTGTCCCCCTCCCCCCTTGTGGGGGAGGGCAGGGGTGAGGGGGACAATTTAATCCCTTCTATAACCTCAATAGCCCTTTTTATCCGCTCTTTCTTCGCCTCGTCCGAAAGCCCGTCAAAACCCTTGAAAATCAAAACCATCTCGTCAAAAGCCTTCTTGCCTGAAACGTCAATGGTCTGCCTCATTTTGTCATTCCCGCCCGCCGCAGGCGAGGTCTCGCATTTATGCGGACAGTGTTTTGAGCGGGAATCCGGAATAAAAGCGGCATCCTTGCAAAGAGACTCCACAAGATGCTCCATGCCCTTGACGGTATGAAGATGGGCGAAGTTGTCCTTGGAGGCAAAGGTAAGGGGCTTAAGAAGAGAATCAAGGATTTGAGAAAAAGTTTGAGGGGGTTTAGGGGGCATATATGATGCCTTGGTTTTTATAAATTTGGACTAACATCATATTAAATTAGGGATTAGGTATGGCTTGAGCAACTCTTTTGCATCCTTAGTCAATTTCGGAAATGATCTTCCTTTCCATAATTTCGTTCCTTTCGTACGTGCTTTGTTGTGGAACTTTTTTAGTAATTTATCATGTGGAAACAAATACCATTCATTATAATTATCATTAGGAAACGCTGTGCACAGATCCTTGCCGCAATACTTCTCGCTAAGATGTAGCCTACCCTTGAGTTGCACCTTAATGAAAGTTTTACCGTCAACATGCTGAGCAATAAAATCTGCCCCTTGCCAATCATCACCCAACCTATACGTCATGTAGCCAAATTCTGCAAGAATAGCGGACAGCCTTTGGAAATTATAGATCTCTTTTTGTTTGGGATTTAACTTACTATACTGTATCCTTTTAAGTCGTAACTTCATCTTCCCCTCCATTACACTTAAATTTATTGAAACACATAAGAACAAACCCAACAGTATAGTTTCCCCCCTACGCCACCTTGAAACTCTTGCCCATGACTTTAAGCCCTTTCACTTTTTCCTCCTCAAGTTTCCTTCTGACCTCCTCGAACTTTCTTACGGTATCGGGAGAATACAACCGCTCGCCGCAATGCAGACAAACCTCGGCCTTGACCTTGATTAAGGCCGTGTTTTTACCGCCCCTTAAAAGTTTTTCCACGACTTTCAAGGCAACTTCCCCTCCGCACACGGGGCATTTTGGAAAAAGTAGTTTCATTTCTTTCATTTCCACCCGACCTTCAAAATCCACGAACAAAATTATACCGCCTAATCTCCGGCAATTACAAATCGGACATCGAGGCAACGTTAAGCAATCTCTAAACGTAGGGCAAGGCTTTAGCCTTGCTCAAAGACGCAACCCTAAATGGAGGCGCTACGAAAATAAAAACAAGTCATTCCCCCTGCCACTCCTGCACCGTCCTTGCGTCCCCTACCCCTCAATCTCCTTAAACACCTCCGGCAGTATTACGTCAACAAACTCCGAAGGGCTAACTATCTTGAACGGACAGGTCTTTTTCTCCTTAAGTTTCGCAAAGTCTTTCTTGTCCCCGGTCACAAGAAAGTCCGCCTTTCCATTGACGGCCGAGACAATGACCGGAACGTCCTTATCCGCGACGCTTCCGTAAATATTTTTCATCTCGAGCGTTTTCGGCAAAGGAACAATCTCGAGATTTATCCGTGGAAGATATTCTTTATATACGGGCAGCGCTTTAGGCAGTTTTTTGGCCAGATTGCGCTCGATCTCGATTATGTTGTACCGCCCTGTCATGGCCGCAAGAAACGGAAGCCCCAGACTCAATATGTCAAGGATGACGCGCGGCGCGCCTTTATTTGAAATAAGGCCGGAAAGAATCACGTTCGAATCGAGAAAGACCCTAACGGCTCTTCTTGCCATAGGTCTCTTTATAAACCGTTTCTCTTTCTTCCTTGAGCCCCTTCAACACCTCTTCAGCGGAAAGGCCGGATTCTTTAAGCATCCTGCCTATCCGGACTCTCGCCTCGTCGAGGGTAAGTCTTCTGGGAGTTACTATGACGGAATCTCCGACCGATATTATCGAGACGGCCTGCCCTTCTTCGAGATGGCTCCTCTCCCTTATCTTCTTGGGAATGGTCAATTGACCGCGCGATTTTATCTCGGCGATTATCGGTTTAACGTCTTGCATTTTTCAACCCGCCCTTTCGCCTTCATATTGCTGATTTCAGAATATCAGAATTCTGAAAAATTTACAACCCTTAAGAAAAACTTTCACCTCCCGGAGCGTCAAAATAAAGCAGGGGGCACCCGCGCCAAGCGGCGCGGGTCGGGAGAGTAGTGCGGCGTATCTTTACATACGCCGCAACGACGAACCGAGAAGCAACGCCGGTATCCGCAAGGCTGTTACGTCGAAAAACAACCTACCACTTTTTCGGGCCGGAATGGCATCTGAAACAATTTCTTATCGGAAAGGCAACTCTGTCGTGGCAGCGCCCGCAGAACTCGCCCTTCCATATGCCGGTCATGGACATGCCGGATGCGCCTGTCTTCATAGCGAATATATCGGGATGGCAATTACTGCAATTGAGCCATAGATTATGCGCGCCGTGAGGAAAAATGACATCCGGCATAAAATCCTTGCGCGGCTTAATGACTATGCGGTCCGAATAAACAACGGTAACCTCTTCGCCATCGGCCATAACGCTGTCTCTGGGCACAATGAAACCGTCCTTCAGCGCCGTCGACCAATCAACAAAACCAAAACCGTCCCTCGGAAGATGCTCTATAGCGATTCTGTCGGGCGAAGGGTCTATCTGTCCGTATTCGTCGTATTTGAGTTGAGGATGTCTTCTCTCGTCGTATTTGTATCTGTTGTATCTGTTCTTCTCCGGCCGCCTCTCGGGCAAAGGCTCCTCTGCGGACAAAACGACATTTACAAAAGAAATAACGAAAAATACAATGAG
>DASRUI010000050.1:0-21163 GCA_035655515.1 Thermodesulfobacteriota bacterium | reverse complement strand
CCCTATCTATCCCATAATGCCCATACACACGCACCTAAACCTCTTAGGCTGGATAACCATGATGGTTTACGGCGTAGGCTACCACATACTGCCGCGCTTTAGCGGCGCGCCGCTCTGGAGCGACAAACTCTCGGTCATTCAACTCTGGACGGCCAATATAGGACTTATCGGAATGGTGGCGGGATGGGTTTTTCTCGGCTACGGGGCCGGATTCGCAGCGCTTCACGTGTTCGCGCTCGTATCGGGATTCTCGGCGTTTATTTTCGTTTTAAACATGTTTAAGACCGTGAAGGCGGCGCCCGCGCCGGCAAAGAAGTAAAAAAGCAAAGGAGAAAACAGATGAGCGAGCAATTGATAACCAAAAACATGAGCATAGGCGAGGTTCTGGAAAAATTCCCCGCCACGGAACAGGTCTTTAAAAAATACTTCGGAATGGGCTGCTTTACCTGCCCCGGAGCCAAGACGGAAGACATACTCTTCGGAAGCGGCATGCACGGAGTGGACCCGGACGTGATAGTCAAGGAACTCAACGAAATCGCCTCCCAAGGCTGATAAAATGGCAATAACAAAAGACAGGATTGTTAACGACGTAATAAGGGAAGAGCCCAAAACCATCACGGTCTTTACGCGCTTCAACATAGACTCCTGTTGCGGCGGCGCCGCGAGCATAGAGGCCGCCGCGAAAAGAGATAATGTTGACCTCGACGCGCTTCTCCAAGCCCTTAACCCGGCAAAGTAGAAATATCCAAACGCATTTTTTATTGTCATTGCGAACGAAGTGAAGCAATCTCGTCTTTATGCGGAAAGAAAATCCGACAGGCGGGTCACCTGTCCCACGGATAAAAGCCCTGTCCCACCACTTGGTAGGACAGGCGTCCCGCCTGTCCTACGGATAAAAGGAGACCATCTTGGCTAACCTCACCCAATCAATCGTCCTCGACGCGCTTAAAAACGTCATGGACCCCGAATTAGGCAAAGACCTCGTTACCCTTAACATGATACGCAACGTCCGCATCGAGGGCATCGAGGTAACCTTTACCCTTGTCTTGACCACCCACGCCTGCCCTCTTAAAAAAGAACTCCAAGACTCGGCAAAGGCGGCGGTCGAAAAGATCCCCGGCATTGGCAAGGTTACGATCGAAACCACGGCAGAGGTGCCTCAGGCAAGAAAACTTCCGCAAAAAGAACCGATCCCTCTCGTCAAGAACACCATCGCAATCGCGAGCGGCAAAGGAGGGGTCGGAAAATCGACCGTTGCCGTGAACCTCGCCCTCGCGCTTGCGAAAAGCGGCTCAAAGGTCGGACTTCTTGACATAGACCTCTACGGCCCGAGCATCCCCATGATGATGGGCATACACAAAGAACTCCAGACCACGCCGGATAAAAAACTCGTGCCCCTAAAGAACTACGGGGTCAAACTCATGAGCGTCGGGTTCATGCTTGACGAGGAAACGCCTCTTATATGGAGGGGGCCTCTTGTCATGCAACTCGTCCAGCAGTTTTTAAGGGGAGTCGAGTGGGGTGAGTTGGATTATCTCGTGATAGACCTTCCTCCCGGAACGGGCGACGCGCAACTGACCCTTGTGCAAACGATTCCCCTCACGGGGGCGGTCATCGTAACTACCCCTCAGGACGTGGCCTTGATAGACGCGAGGCGCGCCATAAAGATGTTTAACGAAGTATCGGTGCCCATACTCGGCATAGTCGAGAACATGAGCTTTTTCACGTGCCCTCACTGCGGCAAAACAACCGACATCTTCAGCAGCGGAGGAGGAGAAAAAACCGGGGAACGCTACTGCATAACGTTTTTGGGGAAAATACCGATTGACTCCCAAATAAGGGAAACAGGAGACGCGGGGAAGCCCATTGTCGAGGCCTATCCCGATTCGCCTCAGACTCAGGCATTCTTTAAGATAGCCGAAAAAGTCGCGAGCGGAATAAGCGTTTTGGATTTGAAGCAGGGGTGAAAAAACAGGGAAGGTATCCCTCCATTTAATTTTCCTTTTCCCATAGGGTTCTTAAATCTCTCGACCCGTGAACAAGGGCCAAGATTACGACACCGGATTGTTCTATGCTGTAGATAAGACGATAATCTCTTATAAGAAGTTCGCGGATTTTTGGATTATCAAGCTCTGGAACAATGCGTCCTCTTTCTGAAAACTCGCCAAGAGCACGACTCGCGTCAAGAATCTCAGTGGTAAACGCCGCGGCATAAAAAGAAGAATCCTTTGCTATATACTCGCCAAGAGCGTCGAGGTCGTCCGCGGCTTCATAAGACCATGTTACTTTCCGAGCCACTTTGACATCCGCTTCTCAACATCTTCTTGCGTGCAAACCCGTTCCTCTGCCGCATCCTTCAACCCGCGTTCAATCTTCTGAAGAACATAAAGATGATACTGGACGTCCTCCAACGAACAATCGTCCGGCAAACGCTTAAGAAGGTTGCTGACCTCTTGTTTTACTGTTTCCATATTCACTCCCTCCTTGTTCATAAATACGAGTCAGTAGGAGACGCTTCATGATACCTGATTTTCATAAGGCAATCGTAGCATACCTAAAAGGCATTGGCAATATCGGGGCGGCAAAAGCGAGCGGAATAAGCGTTCTGGATTTGAAAGGGTAGGAAAACAGGGGACGTATCCCTCGATTTATTCCTCGATCTACCACCACAGATTTACTACTGCGGGTGATAGAAGAAAGGATGAGGCGTGGATGATACGACTAATTAATATAATATTAACAGCAATTAGACAACGGCATCTTTTGTTCGTGGCTTAAAGTCAATCCCGTATTTCTCTTTAAGATAATATTTAAGAACAAATACTTCAATTTTATGAGCTTTGCTTGGATCGTCGAGAAAATATTTTGTATAGTCCTTTTCATTCGAAGGCTGAATAATCTGCAATTTCCTCTCTATATTTTTTATATCCGCAATTATTCCATCGTGCTTTATTTCTGTATCCCAGCAAACGATGCTAAATAAATTTTCAAAAGAATGATTGAAAGAGTTTGTCAAATTTCTTTTAAATTCAACATAATACAGTGTTGAGGAGGCCACCGGTGTTGCCTTGTTGCTCTTTGCAATAACATCCAACCCTTCATGAGTATCATAGTCGATGATTTGGAATGGGAACATATCTTTTTCGATGTTCGATAAAATTAGGAATAATGAAAACACGCCGCTTTCGCGTTCCGGTTCTACAAGTGTAATTCCTTTATAATTTGCCACATTAGCTTTGTTTATCTTTTTCTTGCGCCACTCGAATTGGCTTTTCTCGTTTTCGATTGTCTGAAAGGCAGAAGCCTCCTCTTCAAGCCATTCCATGCTCCGCCAATCATCGCTATTTATAATTTCCTCATATTCTTTCTTAATTACTTCTTCAATATCGCTGAGAATTTCTGACGGGGTATTTTCTACTGATCCTCTGTTTGCTGTAAGTTTAAAGTTTTGGCAATTGAAAAAAGCATGGAACTTAGTATATTCAGCGCCTTTAAATGTTATCCACTCGTTTTTTCTTTGAATCGGAATAAAATCTTTACAAAGCCATAGCCCATATCGCTCTTGTATTTGATAAGCACCTGATGGAGCAGTATAGCCATGACGTCTTATCATGGAATTATAGCCATATTTTACATACTTGCCTTCGAGACAGAAAATAGCATTATATTTAATTTCCGGGTAATTTCTTAACCGACCTTCTTTTTTAATACGTTTACAATAATAGTCTGGTGCCTTTGTTAAGTGTTCGTCAAATAGTTTATTTACCGACTTGCTATCTTCCGGAAAGTGATGCCCAAAAGGAATCTCTTCGTAATTATCGCATCCAAGTCCTTTTAAAAACAGAATAACATTCGTGTGTTTGTCAGGGTTAAAAATGTTGTCAAATGCCCCGTGTTTTGAAAACCACATTACATGGTCCTTGATAATTTCATGAGTGAATTTTTCGCTTCTATTGTTGTTGTAGCCGTAAATAGTTATTTCAGTGCCTGTCTCCTTGCTATCATTTTCTGATTTCTTCACAACAACTGCCGGTAATTCTCTTCTGTGTAATTTTATAAATGGCTCATCCATAACCGCACATAATTTTATTTGATTATTCTTCGTGGATACTTCAACTCTTTTACTGTTGAAGTAAACTTTGGTTCCGTGTCCCTTGTCACCTATCGCCTGTATGTCATCGCGTCTCAAAGAATTACCCAAATCAAAAAAGCTTTGTAGCCCGTCGTTATCCATTCCTTCGCCGTTATCATTAATGGATATTTTTAACATACGTTCACCGGATTGAGTAATTGCTTCAAAGGAAATAAATATTTTGGTGGCTTTTGCGTCATACGAATTACTTATTGCCTCTCTAACTATATCTAATGGATTGGCAAAATCATTTGCAATTTCTATGAATTCTTGAGTGGCATCCACTCGTGGCGTAATGTTATAGTCCATGACAACTTTTCCTTTAAATTTTTTATTCTAGTGGTCAAGTTACTTATAATTTACCGTACACCCGTGCCTGCGCAGATATTTTAGCATAATGTAGAATGTAAATCAATCTTCCACTCCCCGGAAGCTCCCTTTTTCTCTCAACCGGGTTCTTGGACACCTTAAGAGAACCCAACCTTCCCCTCTACCTCTCCCCCGTCACGAACTTGAGATTGGCCTCCGCTGTCTTATAATCGGCGAGGGATTGGAAAAAGCCGAGCCTCGCGTTGGAGTAGGTTATTGTCGCGTCCGTAACCTCTATCGGGTTTCCGACGCCTGTCGAGTATCTCGCGTTAGCGAGTTCAAGATTTTCCAAGGCCTGTTTTACGGTAAGCTCCGAGGCAGGCACCCTCTCTCCTGCCTCGATGAGATTGAAATACGCCTGCTTCGTCTCGAATATGACAAGTTGCCTTAAAAGTTCCTCATCGGCCTTTGCCGCGCCTAACTTGCCTCTCGCCTCTTCGGCCTGATGTTTCGTCAAAAAACCCGTGAAAACAGGCACTGTTACGACAGCGCCAACGTTCCATCCCTCGTCAAGGGGATAGGACTCGCCCGAAAAATTATAAGAGGCGTTGCCCGACAACACCGGATAATAATTCTTTTTCGCGAGTTCCACTCCCTCCGCGGTTGATTGCTTTTTTTCAAAGGCTGATTTAAGGTCGGGCCTTCCCGCGACAGCTTTTTCCACTGCCTCCTCCATTGTAATAACGTATCTTTTAAACTCAAGGTCGTCCTTTATCTCGAAATCAGGAGCCTCCGTGATTCCCATGGCGTTTTTAAGATTCACACGCGCTATCCTAAGGGCGTTCTCGGCCTTTATGAGGTTCACTCCTGCGTCGCTAAGAGCCACTGAAGCCCTCGTAACGTCGAATTTGGGCTTTTTGCCGAGCTCAAAAAAACCCTTTGCCTGCTCAAGGCGCTGCTTGAACTGCTTGACCGTCTCTTCCTGAACAATCTTGTTTTTTATCGCCAGTAAAACCTTGTAATAGGCCTGTCTTACGTTAAACGCCGTCTTATTTCTCGCGTCCTCGAGGTCAAAACTCAAAGAGCCGAGATTCCGCTTCCTTACCTTTATCTCTTCGGACGTCCGGCCAAAGTCGTAGATGTTTTGCCTGAGGCTCACCGCGTTGGAATATTCGTTGCGAGGGTCTGTCCCCGCGCTTGAGGCAATATCAACGCGCGAATAGCCCGAGGAAACCTCGACCTCCGGATAATAATCGGACTCTGCCTGAGAGACCCTGCTCCGCGCCGCCGCCACGTTATGCCCGGCAAAAGCGACCGACGGATGCGCCTCAAGGGCTATCTTTACGCAAGTTTCAGCGTCAAGAATCCCCCCAAAAGGGGGAACCGGCGTTTCACCCTCGGCGATAGGAGCCCTTTCGCCCGCAAAGACATAGGAGGCGGCAAATATTAAAATAAGAGGCAGTATCAGCCGATAATTTTTTTTCATTGTTTCACGTTCCTCCGGTCTGAAAATCTCATCCCTGCCTACCCCTCACCCCTTCGACTTCGTCCGCCTCGGGCGGAGCGGACGGGAATAACAGAAAATGTGGTTTCCTCATTCGCGCCGGAGCGCCTCTATGGGGTCGAGGAAAGAGGCCTTATAAGCTGGATAAAACCCGAAAAAGACCCCGACAATCGCGGAGAAACTGAAGGCCAGCAAAACCGAAAACACCGACACGGCCGTATTCCATCCCGCTAAATTTGAAACAAGAATCGAGCCCCCTACTCCGGCAACGATGCCGAAGGCGCCTCCTATGAGAGACAGTATCACGGCCTCTATTATGAACTGCAACCTTATGTCCCATGTCTTTGCCCCGACCGCCATCCTGAGTCCTATCTCCCTCGTCCTTTCGGTAACCGAGACGAGCATGATGTTCATTATCCCTATGCCGCCCACAAGCAAGGACACGGACGCGACCGCGCCCAGAAGAAGCGTCATGACTTTGGTTGATTGCTCCGCGGCCTGCATCATCTGGGTAATGTTCCTTACCGTAAAATCGTCCTCCTGTTTGGCCCCTATGCGGTGCCTCTGACGGATGAGTTCGGTTATCTTCTTCTCCGCGCCGGGTAAATCTTCGGCGCTTCCGGCCTTGACCGAGATAATCCTCACCATGCCCGGGAAGGCGGCGCCGAAGAGCTTTTTCTGGGCCGTGGTGACGGGTATGAGGATTGTGTCGTCCTGGTCCGAGCCCATGGGAGACTGGCCTTTTGCTTCAAGCACCCCTATGACGATGAAAGGCACGTTCTTTATCCGAACCGACTGACCGACCGGAGGAATGCCGCCGAAGAGGTTATACGCCACAGTCTGCCCGAGTACGCATACCTTTGTGGCGCTTCTGACGTCTTCCTCGGTGAAAAGACGGCCCGATTCGACGCCCCAGTCCCTGATAAAGAAAAATCCGGGCGTGGTCCCCGAAACGTTCGTTAACCAGTTCTGGTTGCCGTAAACGACCTGCGCCGTTCCGCCCAGTATCGGAGCGACCTCCTCCACCTCCGCCACCTCCTCGCGCACGGCCTCGGCGTCGGCCATTGAAAGGGTCGGCTGGGTTCCCGCTCCCATCCTCATGCCGCTCGTGGTGCTCGCGCCGGGCAAAATAATGAGAAGATTGCTTCCTATGCTCGCTATCTGCTCGGCTATCATGCGACTCGCGCCCGTGCCGACCGCGAGCATAGTTATCACGGCTCCGACGCCTATTATGATGCCGAGCATCGTAAGGCCGGAGCGCATCTTGTTTACCTTTATCGCCGCGAGGGCTATCTTTATCGTGGAGACCGCGTTTATCATGAGCGCTTAAACCAATGCGTCGCTGGAGCCTGTCCTAAGCAGTGAGCCTGCCGAACTGTCGAAGGAAACCGAGCCGTCCAGAAACTTCACCACGCGCCTCGCGTAAGCGGCTATGTCATGCTCGTGCGTCACGAGTATTATTGTTATGCCTGATTCTTTGTTGAGCCTTACGAAGAGCCCCATTATCTCGGCGCTCGTTTTGGTGTCGAGGTTGCCGGTAGGCTCGTCGGCGAGTATTATCTGGGCTCTGTTCACGAGCGCCCTCGCTATGGCGACCCTCTGTTGCTGGCCTCCGGAGAGTTGGTTCGGATGATGCGCCGCCCGCTCCGTCAGCCCCACCTTATCGAGGGCCTCTGCCGCAAGCCTCTTTCTCTCGCTAACCGCGACGTTATTATAGAGAAGCGGCAATTCGACGTTTTCCATTGCCGAGGTCCTCGCGAGGAGGTTAAAGCCCTGAAACACAAACCCTATTTTTTTATTTCTTATCGAAGCCAGCTCGTCCCGCGTAAGTTTTGAAACGTCCGCGCCGTCAAGGAGATACCTCCCTTCGGTCGGACGGTCAAGACACCCTATGACGTTCATGAAGGTGGATTTGCCGGAACCCGAAGGACCCATTATGGCGATGAACTCGCCTTTCTCGATTTTCAGGGAAACGGACTTGAGGGCGTTCACCGCCACCTCGCCCAAGGCGTAGGTCTTGCTCAGTCCTTCGGTTTCTATAAGCGCCATATCAGAAAAACCTCGGGCCGGTGCGCGGTTGCCCTTTATTCTTATCGCTAAGGGATTCGATTACGACATCCTGCCCCTCTTTAAGGTCGCCTTCGATGACCTCGGTAAAGCTTCCGTCGCTTATGCCCGTTACGAGCTTGACCCTTTTCAAAACGCCGTTATCCGAAACCCACACGCCGGCGCCGCCGGCCTTTTGGCCGCGCTGCGCTCCGTTATCCGGATTAAACCGCAAGGCCGCGTTCGGAACCCTTAAAACGCCTTTTTTCTCGGAATGGATTATGGTTACGTTGGCCGTCATGCCGGGCTTCAAATTAAGCTCCGGGTTGGATACCTTGACCATCACGTCGTAGGTAACCACGTTTTGCACCACAATCGGCGCTATCCTTATCTCGAACACCTCGCCCTTAAAGACCTTGTCCGTATAGGCGTCCACGGTGAACTCTACGTGCATGCCTTGCCTTATCCTTCCTATGTCAGCCTCCGCAACGCTCGAATTGACCTGCATCTTGGTAAGGTCCTCGGCAATGGTAAAAAGCGTGGGGGTTTGAAAACTCGCGGCAACCGTCTGTCCCACGTCCACGTTTCTCGAAACCACGACTCCCTGAACGGGAGAGACTATCTCCGTGTAAGCGAGGTTTGTTTCGGCTAATTTCAACGCGGCCCGTGTCCTTGCCACCTCGGCCTCCGAGGCGCTTACCTGCGCGACGGCGGTCTCCTGATTTGTTTCCGAGGTCTCGACGTCGCTTCTGGCTATCAAGTCGCGCCTAAAGAGTTCGAGATTCCTTTCAAACGTCCTTTTCGCGTCTTTAACCCCGGCTTTGGATTTTTCGAGGTTCGCCTTTGCCGCGAGAAGGTTCGCCCTCGCCTGCTCGACCTGAGCCCTGAATATGCCCTGGTCTATCCTCGCTATGACCTCTCCTTTTTTAACGGGCGAATTGAAGTCCGCGTATATCTCCTTTATCGTGCCCGAGACCTGAGTGCCGACAAGCACGGTGGTAACCGCGTTAACCACGCCGGTCGCGGTAATCGAGGCGACGATGTCGCCCTTTGCCGCCTTTTCCGTCCTGTATTCAGGGCTTGAGTCCTTGTTCCAAAAAAACACGAAAAAAACCGCTAAAGCGACGGCCAGAAAAAAACCCGCGATAAAAATCTTTTTAACCATCTGATAAAGACCCCTTTCAAACCTTTAAAGGCGCGTTGCGGCTATATCCTTGCCGCGGCTTCAAACCTCACGATTTTTATGGTGAAATGTTAGCACAGATGCGCCGGGTTGGCAATTATGAAGGTTGAGCGCGCCGGCGATATTTTTATTGCCAATATAATTAAAAGAATATACAATCAAATCAATTAAATCTTTCCATGAAGCAAAAAATTATAACAATCGGGTTAATTCAGACGAAGGTCGCGCAAGACCGGCAGGCCAATCTGGAGAAGACCGTCAAAATGATTGCCTGGGCCGCCAAAAAAGGCGCTCAGATCGTCTGCCTGCAGGAACTTTTCCAAACAATTTATTTTCCGCAATACAAAAAGGCGGATAAGGATAAATATGCCGAGGCCGTGCCGGGCGCCGTTACAAACGCGCTTTCCGTACTGGCGAAGGAATTGGGCGTTGTCATCATAGCGCCGGTCTTTGAAAAGAAAAACGGACGCTATTACAATTGCGCAGCGGTTATAAACGAAAAGGGGAAACTCCTGCCGACCTATCATAAAATCCATATCCCTCAAGACCGGTTTTTCTACGAAAAAAATTACTTTGAACAAGGCTCCGGTGATTACAAAATCCATAAAACCAAATTCTGCCGCCTGTCGGCGCTTATCTGCTACGACCAGTGGTTCCCCGAAGCCGCCCGCATGGCCGCCCTTGCCGGGGCGGAGATTATTTTCTATCCCACGGCCATCGGCGGCATCGTAGGCCATAAGAGCAAAGACGGCGACTGGCACGGCGCGTGGGAGACCGTAATGCGCGGCCATGCCATTGCCAACAGCGTTGCCGTGGCCGCAGTAAACCGTGTGGGCAGGGAAGATAAACTGCGTTTTTGGGGGCAATCCTTTGTTTGCGATTCATTCGGCAAAGTCATCGGGCGCGCCTCAACGACAAAAGAGCAGGCGCTCGTCGTAAAAGTCAACTTATCCCGCAACCTGAGCATCCGCGAGGGCTGGGGCTTTTTCAAAAACCGCAGACCCGATACGTATCGCCTGACGGAAAAATAATGACGCAGTCCGCGAAACCTCGTTTCTTCATGCCCGCCGAATGGGAAACACACCGCGCTCTCTGGCTTGCATGGCCGCATGACGAAATAACCTTCCCGAACAGGATTCGAAAAGTAGAAGGAATATTCGTGGAGATAATCAAGGCAATCCACGAAAGCGAAAAGGTGGAGTTGCTGGTTCTTGACGAGGACGCGCTGCTAAAGGCAACGGGTATGCTTCAAGCCGCCGGAGCCGACATGGAGCATATAAATTTCCACATTGCCGATTATGCCGACGTCTGGCTCCGGGACACGGGGCCGACGTTTATAAAGGATAAAAGCGGGAAAACATTCGCCGTAAAATGGCTGTTTAACGCGTGGGGCGGCAAATTCCCGGAACTGCTGAAAGACGGCGCCCTCCCGCGTAAAATCAGCGCGTGGACCGGCATTGAAATGCTCTCGCCGCGGATTGTCATGGAGGGCGGGGCGATTGACGTAAACGGCTCGGGCGTCTGCCTTACCACGGCGCAATGCCTTTTAAACAAAAATCGGAATCCCGGCATGACGAGGCGCGGCGTGGAGGAATTTCTGCGCGAATATCTCGGGATTCAAAAAACCGTCTGGCTGGAGGAGGGGCTGATAAACGACCACACGGACGGCCATATAGACGAATTGGCGCGTTTCGTTTCCGTTGATACCATAGTCTGCGCTTACGAAGACTCCCCGCTTGACGGAAACTATCATATCCTCAAGGCGAATTATGAAACCCTGCGAAACGCGGTTAATCAAAACGGAAAACCCTTTAACGTCGTCAAACTCCCGATGCCGCGCGTCAACCATGAAAACGGAGAAAAAATGCCGGCTTCCTACGCCAACTTTTACGTCGGCAACAAGGCGGTGCTTGTCCCTATTTTCAACGACCCTAACGACGGAAGCGCATTGGATATATTAACCGGCCTTTTCCCGAAACGAAGGGTCGTCGGCATAGACTGCTCCGACGTCATTTACGGCGGCGGGACGATACACTGCATGACACAGCAACAGCCGGAGTGAGTAAAGGTACTTTCAATATTCCTTCAGGCTCTTGCGGTTGGCGCGGCCTGCCCTGCGCAATCGTTCCGTCTTGCCGCCGCAAGCCGTTCATCCCGAGCCTCCGTCCGCCTCAGGCGGAGCGGACGAAGGACGAACGGAACTAACGGCCCAACCTTATTTCTTCATCTCCTTCTTCGCCTTGCCGGGCGTCAACTTCGCTCCCTTGCTCAGGGAATACACGTAAGCCTCGAGGTCAACGGCCGCCTGAGTGTTCAAATCGAGCGGAGTGCCCTTGAGAAACATCATTATACACATGTTGTTCTGCCCGGCCACGCCGGAGACGAGCTTCATCGGGCCTATGGCCTTGGGGAATGTGGCGGCCGCGCCCTTAAGGGTCGGTATCAACGCCTTCATCGCCGTTCCCTTCCATTCCATCTCGACAACGCCTCCGATAGTTCCTCCCGCCGGATGGCAGGTCGCGCAATTCATGCCGGTGGAGTTTTTCCCGAGCGTAGTGTCGCTAAAGAGTTTTTCCCCCCTCTCGACCGAAGCCTTAAACGTGTCGGGAGGCATCTCCATGAGCATTTTCTTCATTGCCTCCGCCTTGTCCATGGGAAGGAGATTGTCCGCCATCCCGGCCCGCGCCGGAATCGTGCCTGACGCGAATACGAGAAAAAACACCAACGTTCCCAAGATTAGTCGCCTTTTCATGGATAACCTCCTTTTTTTGTCTTGGTTGTTACCACGTATTTTTGACCGGATAAAATTTCACGGCCCCGTCACCATATAAAATCGAGCATAGACCCGAAATGCCCCGTGTCAAGCCCAAACAAAATGAAAACAACGCCTCGCCCGCTGAAAATTAAAAAACCAACCCCCTTGACGCTGCAAGGTTTTATGTGGTATAGTATTTATTTAAAAACTTTAGCCTCCATAAGGATACCTCGATGGCAACCAATACAAAGATAACAACCAACACAAAGACAGTCGCGCATGGCGCGGGAACGAGCGGCGACCTGAGCGCCCTCGTAACTACGGGGAAAGAAAAGGGTTTTCTCACTTACGACGAGATAAACGACGCCTTTTCCGACGAGAATTTTTCCGTCGAGGAGATGGATAGCCTCCTCGAAACCTTAGGGGAACTCGGCATAGAGGTCGTGGATACGGCCGACGACGTTACCCGCAAGGAAGAAGAAATAGCCGAAGTGAAAGAAGAAACCCTCGACGTCGAAAAAGTCGAAGACCCGGTAAGAATATACATGAGGGAGATGGGGGCGGTATCCCTTCTTAAAAGAGAAGAAGAGATAGTGCTCGCGAAAAGAATCGAGGAGGCCAGAACCGAACTCAGGCGCCTTACCCTTACGAGCCCCTTCGCCTTAAGGGAAGTCTTGCGGATAGCGGACAGGATAAGGGACGACAAGGCGTCCATAAGGAAACTCCTCGAAGAGGCCGAAGAAGGCCAGTTCGACGAAGAATACACCGGAGACGTGCTCGACACCATAGACAAGATAAGGAAAAGAAAACCCGAAAACGCTTTCAAGGTCTTGAAAGACTTGAACCTCGGCCAGAACGTGATGTCGAGGATAACGAAAAGGATAGTCCGGCTCGACCACCTCATCGAGAGGGAGGAAGCCAAAAGAGGCCCGAAAAAGTCCGAGCGCGCCAAATTGAGGATAAGGCGCGTCATGAGGCGTCTCGGCATGAAGCGGCTTGCGCTCCGCGAACTCTCGCGCCAAACAAAAGTCTACGACTACGACATGTGGGACGCCAAGCAGAAACTCATCGAGGCCAACCTGAGGCTCGTCGTGAGCATCGCGAAAAGATACGTGAATTTGGGCCTCAAGTTCTCGGACCTCATACAGGAGGGCAACATAGGCCTCATGAAGGCCGTGGACAAGTTCGATTACAAAAAGGGCTACAAGTTCTCCACCTACGCGACATGGTGGATACGGCAGGCCATAACTCGCTCCATCGCGGACCACGGAAGGACCATACGCATACCCGTCCACATGATTGAAACGATAAACAGGCTTCTCCAGACCTCGCGCCAACTCCTTAAAGAACTCGGCAGGGAGCCCGACCCCGAAGAGATAGCCGAAAGGATGGACATACCGATATCCAAGGTGCGCCGCATCTTAAGGCTCATGAAGCAAACACTCTCGCTCGAAACTCCGATAGGCGACGACGAGGAGAGCTCTCTCGGGGATTTCATAGAGGACGAAAAATCCCCCTCGCCTTCGGATAACGCCATAGAAAGAGACCTTTCGTCACAGACGAGCCTCGCGTTGGAGAGCCTCTCGGAGAGGGAAAAGAAGGTCTTGAAGATGCGCTTCGGCATAGGAGAACGCCAGGACTATACGCTCGAAGAGGTCGGCAAGGTCTTGGGAGTAACGAGAGAGAGGGTCAGACAGATCGAGGCAAAGGCAATAAGAAGGCTACGCCACCCCACGAGGGCGAAGCTCCTGAAGGCCTTCTGCGAAGGTTGAAGAGGCGCAGGGTTGCATAAAATCAGAGACAGCGAGAAAACCGGGTGATGATACACGGGACGCCGGAGCGTCTCAAGACGCGTTCCCGCGCCGGAGCGTGGGAACGATGAATCGTATCTGCAATCTACGCGACGGCGGGGGCGCAAAACGCCTCTCCCTCTTTTTTTTATTTATCATTCCCGCCTGTCAGTCCCTTTTTGTCATTCGCGCCAGATACAGGCAAAGTCTCGCATTCCTGCGGACGGTCTAACCCCTTCTGTCATTCCCGCAGTGTTTTGAGCGGGAATCCATATCTTTGTCTTTAAAACAAAAAGACTCTGGATTCCCGATTAATGCCTCGGGAATGACAAGATAAAAACAATGACAAAAAACTACTCTAATGAATTCGGAATATAAATACATGCTTTGTCGTTCCGAGGGCAGGACGCATATCCGTGAGGCGCCCACGCGCAACGCGGCATTTTTGATCCGCACCCGCCTAATCCAGTTCCTGAACCACCCACGCCACCCTGCCCGCCACAAGCCCCTTTTCCCTAAAAAGTAGCGCGTCCATTGCCATCTCCGGGAATATCGGATTGTCGGGCTTTAGAATTATCTTCCCCGCGCCGCGAAAGAGCCTCCTCACAACCGCATCCCCGTCGGGTAATTTAACCGCGTAAGTCTTTCCTTCGATGATGTCCTTGGTTTTATAATCCACGCCTAAAATTGCCCCGTCTTTTATCGTGGGACTCATGCCCTCTCCCCGCATCCTGAAGGCAACCGGCCCGGCAACGGCGTAAGCGGCAGGCATGAAAACCGCTCCGAGCGGAACTTTCAAGGATTTGTCTTTCGGATCGCGGAGAATATCGAGAGAGTAAATATTAACGGATACGAGTTCGTCCGGCGAACTTCCCTCCGACGACGAGGCCTTCTCGAGCGTCTCCCATTCGAGCATATCCTCGGCCAAAATAAATTTCTCGCCTGACGGCTCGGGCGGCGCGTATATTTTATCTTCGCCTGACAAAAGCCACCCCGGATCGCAACAGAGTTCTTTGGCTATCGCGCCGAGAAGCCCTGCGTCAGGGGTTCTGTGCCCTCTTTCATACTTATTGAGAGTCTGAAGCGACACTCCCACCCTTTTGGCAAGCTCTCCTTGCGTAATGCCGGCCCTCTTGCGCGCCGTTTTTATCCTGTTGCCGATATTATTAGCCATAAGATTAAATTCTCTTGACATATTTAGCCGTATGTGTAAATATAAAACCAATAATTACCCTTTTAGCCAAGATGAGGTCTTTTACGTAAACCAATTATTACCTCTACGGATAAAAAAATATCATGTGCCGCATTATTTTGTTGATAAACAACTTCTTCTTATAGTCGATGCGAAAGGCACGATTTACCAAGTGTAATGTTTTTGAACCGATTAGTCAACTATGGAGTTTTAAAACAAAAAAACGGAGGCATCTTATGTGCGATAACGCAAACCCGTACCGCGCCGCAAGGAAAATGAGCGAACACCTCGACATAATCGCGGAATTAAAAGGAAAGATTTTTCCGGTTCTCGTCCTTATGAGCCACGCCTCGGAGATAAACCCTAACGCGGGAGAGGTGCTTACGAAAGAAGAACTCGGGAACCTCGGCTGGCTTCTGAGGGACCTCTTCGACAACCTCTTTGACGCGATAGACGGCTTAAACGATGCCTATAAACGCGAAAATAAAATAATATGAGAGCGAAAAAACAAGACGACACCTAATCGTTATTCCGGGCGCAAACCGTCTCCATGACTACTTTTTATTCCGTCGACGGCAACGAACAAATCGCCGAGCATGTCGCAAAGCAGACGGACGATACTGCCGGTCTCCTTGCTCGTCAGCACGCAACAGGAATCTTTATTCGCGGCAACGGCGATGCTCAAGAATTTTACGAGCGGCATAACCTTCGCGCGTATTTCGTTTATTTCGTCTATATACTCGACGATGTCTTTCGTGCCTGACGGCCTCCCCTCATCTTCATTCATACCGCGCCTCCTGCCGGATTTTTTCGCAACGGGCAATAAAAAAAGCCCGCAGATGTGCAAGTGGCTCCAACAGAGACCACCCCTGTGCCTCGCGGCATAGGGCATCTGCGGGCGCACCGCGCCCGCTAAAGACCGCCTCTGTCCGTAAAGCACAGGGGCGGCTCTGTTGGAATTACTTGCGATTTTGAATATATCAGAGTAGCGGGGTCATGTCAAAAGGATACCAACCAACCTGTTTTCCCTTGACTTTTCGGGCATATTCAAGTATTCATATAATAATCAAAAAATAAAATCCGGCTGAAAGGCCCGTGGAAAAAGGCCTATGAACCAAAGGGGCAAATCCTTTGCCGCGTTTCCCGCGGTCTGCGCCGTAGTGGCAGGCTCGCCGGAGAAGCGTAAAATAAAAAAGGCCAAAGCCCTCGGCGCGGACATGGTCGAAATACGGGTTGACACCTTTCGAAAAAGAGACGCCGTTAAAATAAAAAAACTCTTTATCGAGGCGAAAAAGGAGGGCCTTCCGGCAATACTTACCGTAAGAAGCGCGAAAGAAGGCGGAAGGTTTTTTATCGATGAAAAAGAAAGGCTCGCGCTTTTCCGCGAACTTACGCCTTTTTCGGACTTCGTTGACGTGGAACTCGGAGGAAGCGGCATAATCAAGGAAGTAACCCGTATCGCGAAAAGATTCCGAAAAAAAATAATCGTGTCTTATCATAATTTCAAGATGACCCCGGACGAAAAGACCCTTCTTTGCATTGCGAGGAAGGCCAAAAAAGCCGGGGCCTCGATAGTAAAGATAGCGGCGTTCGTAAAAAAAAGGGCGGACTTGAGAACCCTTCTTTCGGTTCTCCTTAAAGAAAAAAACTCCATCGTGATAGGAATGGGGAAAAAGGGCGTAAACTCGAGGGTATTCTTTCCTTTGGCAGGGTCTCTCGTAACCTACGGCTCGATTGACCGTAAAACCGCTCCCGGACAACTCCCCCTTAAGGAACTTAAAGGGCTGATATAAAAAGAAATATGCTTATATCAGGGCTAAAGCCCTGAGCTACAAAAAATACGCAACTCATGGCTTCGGATAAGTATAAAAACCTTCGGAGGTTTTTGAAAAATGGGAGTAAAGGTCGCAATAAACGGCTTCGGCAGAATCGGCAGGAACGTGCTTCGCGCCTCGGTTAACAGTAAAGAGATAGACTTCGTCGCCATAAACGACGTCACGGACACCAAGACCCTCGCCCACCTTCTTAAATACGATTCCATATACGGCAGATTCGACGGCTCTGTCGAACACGGGACGGACGGCATAACGGTCAACGGAAAAAAGATCAAGGTAACGGCCGAGCGCGACCCCTCGAAACTCCCTTGGAAGGAACTCGGCGTGGACATAGCGCTCGAATGCACCGGCCTTTTCACGGCGAGGGACAAGGCGAAGGGGCACCTCGACGCGGGCGCGAAGAAGGTCATAATATCGGCTCCGGCCAAGGAAGAGGACTTGACCCTCTGCATGGGGGTCAATCATACCCTCTACGACCCGAAAAAACACCACATCATCTCGAACGCCTCCTGCACCACGAACTGCCTCGCGCCGATAGCCAAGGTGCTTCACCGAAACTTCGTCATAAAAAAAGGCCTCATGACGACCGTGCACGCCTACACCAACGACCAGAACATCCTCGACCTGCCGCACAAGGACTTAAGGAGAGCGCGGGCGGCCGCCCTTTCCATGATACCCACGACAACCGGCGCGGCAAAGGCCGTCGGTTTAGTGCTTCCCGAACTCAACGGAAAACTCGACGGCATATCTATAAGGGTGCCGGTCGCGACGGTATCGCTCGTGGACCTCGTGGCCGAGGTCGAAAAAGAAGCCACGGTCGAAAGCGTCAACGCCTCTCTCAAAAAGGCCTCCGAAGGCGAATTAAAGGGCATACTCGAATACTGCGCCGACGAATGCGTCTCGATTGACTTCAGCGGCAACACCCACTCGTCCATCGTGGACGCCCTTTCGACCAAGGTCATCTCGCCGAACCTCGTGAAGGTCTTCGCGTGGTACGACAACGAATGGGGCTTCTCTTCGAGGATGAGGGACTTGATACTCTACATGTTCTCAAGGGGTTTATAGGCATGATGGATAAGGGCCTTCTATATCTCGACGAACTCGACATAAAAAGAAAGAGGGTGCTCGTCAGGGCGGACTTCAACGTCCCGCTTGACGAAGGCGGCAACATAACCGACGACACGCGCATAAGAAGCGTGCTTCCCACCATAAACTACGCCCTTGACGAAGGCGCGAGGGTCATACTCGCCTCTCACCTCGGACGGCCCAAAGGAAAGCGCGACCCTTCCATGAGCCTCGCCCCGGTCGCGAAGAGGCTCTCGCGGCTCCTTGAAAAAGACGTGAAACTCGCCCCTGACTGCGTCGGGCCCGAGGTAAAGAAGATAGTCGACGGGATGATGCCCGGAGAGGTATTGCTTCTCGAAAACCTCCGCTTCCATTCCGAAGAGGAGAAAAACGACGCGTCCTTCGGTAAAAAACTCGCCGAACTCGCCGACGTTTACGTAAACGACGCCTTCGCCACCGCCCACAGGGCCCACGCCTCCAACGTCGCGGTAACGGCGCACGTTCCGCTTTGCGGCGCCGGCTTCCTCATGAAAAAAGAACTCACCTATTTCACGAGGGCGTTCGAAAACCCGGTGCGTCCCCTTATCGCCATAGTCGGCGGCAAGAAGGTCTCGGACAAGGTGGGGATACTCTCCACCCTCTGCGAAAAGGTGGACAAACTCATAATCGGCGGCGGCATGGCCCTGACGTTTTTCAAGGCCCTCGATTACGAGGTCGGAAAATCGTTCTTCGAGCCGAATGCCCTTGAAGAGGCCAGAAAAGTCATTGAAAAAGCGCGCCACAGGGACATAAAGCTCTATCTGCCGGTGGACTTCGTGGTGGCCGACAAGTTCAGCCAGTCGGCCGAAACCAAGGTCGTCACGTATCAGGAGATACCGAAAAACTGGATGGCCCTCGATATCGGCCCCGCTACCGTCACTCTTTTTTCCGAGGCCATACAAAACGCCAAGACCGTCATCTGGAACGGCCCGATGGGGGTCTTCGAAATGGACGCCTTCAGCAGGGGAACCTTCGCCATGGTGAGCGCCATAGCCAACACCTACGCCATGACGATCGTCGGAGGCGGAGACACGGACGTAGCGGTTCACAGGGCGGGAGAGTTCGCCAAGATGAGCTACATATCGACGGGCGGAGGGGCATTTCTGGACCTCTTGAAAGGAAACGACCTTCCGGGCATAACGGCTCTTAAAAGAAGGCCGCCAAAACCCAAAAAAACCTCAAGATAGGACGCCATGACCAAGCCGCTCATCGCGGGAAACTGGAAGATGAACACCACGACCTCCGGGGCGGTAGGGCTCGTTATGAGCCTTCGGGAACTCCTTAAGGACGTATCCGAAGTCGAAGTCGTGATAGCCCCTCCGAACACCTCTCTCCACCACCTTCATTTTCTCCTCGCGGGAAGCCGCATAAAACTTGCCGCTCAAAACATGTTCTGGGAAAAAAGCGGCGCCTTCACCGGAGAAACGTCGGCCGACATGCTGAAGGACGTGGGATGCTCGTACGTCATAATAGGACACTCCGAAAGAAGGCAATACTTTCACGAAATAGACGAGTGGGTGAATAAAAAAGTGGTCGCGGCCATTCGCTCGGGACTTAAACCCATAATCTGCGTGGGCGAGACCCTGTCCGAGAGGGAAGGCCAAAAGACCCTCGACGCGGTAAAGACTCAACTTATCGCCGCCTTAAAAGGGCTCGGCCCGGGCTCGGTAAAAGACGCGGTTATCGCCTACGAGCCGATATGGGCCATAGGCACGGGAAAGACCGCCACATCGGACGAGGCCGAAGAGGTGCACAACGCCGTCAGGAACACCCTCTACGAAATGTTCGGCAGGGAATCAGCCCAGGACGTAAGGATTATATACGGGGGCTCGGTCAAGGCGTCGAACATAGATTCGCTCATGGCCGAGCCCAACATAGACGGAGCGCTCGTCGGAGGCGCGAGCCTCCTCGCCGAAGAGTTCGCGAGGATAGTCAAGTTCAAGAAGCCGGAATAAAGATACAGGGTTCTTTTTAACCTTATTGTTTTTCCCGGGGAAAGAGGCGCGCCATGGCACAGTGGAATCCCGCATTGACTCCCGACGAAGCGTTAAATATGCTCATGCAAGGCAACGCCAACTTCGCCGACAACCGTACCGTAAGGGCGCGACTCGGGATGTGCGAGAGACGCAAGAAAGAACTCTTGAGCGGACAAAACCCCTTGGCCATAATACTTTGCTGCTCGGATTCCCGCATAGCCCCCCAGTACGTTTTCGACAGGGAAATCGGGGAACTCTTCGTCATAAGGGTCGCCGGCAACGTAACGGACGGCGTGGTCATAGGCTCTATCGAGTACGCGCTCGAGCAGTTCGGCACGCCCCTTGTCATGGTCCTCGGACACCAAAACTGCGGCGCGGTGCAAGCCGCGGCGACCCATGCTTTGCATGGGTACCCCGACGCGATCGGAAGCGCGCACATGGCGGAAATCCTTGGAAAAATCGCGCCGAGCGTCGAAAGGGCGCGGGAAAAAGGCGGGAACGACGCGCGTCTCTGCGACGACGCGGCAATCGAGAACGCCCTGTCTTCGGCAACCGAACTGCGGCAAAAAAGCGACATCGTGAAACAAATGGTCGCGAAAGGCGAACTCAAGGTTGTCTCCGGCATCTTTAATCTCCTGACCTTGAAGGTGGAACTCATACCAAGCGCGACTGAGCCTTCACATCAATCAAAACCGGCCTGCGCACGGGAATAGAATGAAAATCGGTTATCCGCAGGCGGCCATCGGTTATCAAAAAAACGCACAATAGCCGGCAGGCCTTGATTTTTTGCTTGCTTTTCCGTTTAAAATACTTTTTAATATGTAGTCTATGTATACTCTGATACTACTTATACACGTGGTCGTAAGCGTATTCCTGATCATTACCGTGCTTCTTCAGTTCGGCAAGGGCGCGAGCGCCGGCTCGACGTTCGGCGGAAGCTCGAGCCAAACGCTTTTCGGCGGCGCCGGTCCGCAGACTTTCCTCGGAAAACTCACTATCGCCTCGGCCGTCATATTCATGTGCACCTCCCTTTATCTCACGTACCTGTCGGGCGGGAAAAAGGTCGATTCGATAATGAGCGACGTTGAGTCGGTGCAGACGGCTCCGGAAAAACCCTCGGCGCAGGACGCCGCTCCGGAAAAGCCGGCAACGAACGAGGCAACGACAACGGAACCGCCGGCCAAGTAGGTTTCTTCTTTCAACATGCCGAAGTGGTGGAATGGCAGACACACCATCTTGAGGGGGTGGCGGGGCGACCCGTGGGGGTTCGAGTCCCCCCTTCGGCACCACTTACTTTTCTTTTTAGGAAAAAAGAAAAGTAAGCAAAAGAAAAACCG
>DASRUI010000049.1:0-11744 GCA_035655515.1 Thermodesulfobacteriota bacterium | reverse complement strand
CGGAAGGGGGCATCTCTGCCATCCCAATAAAGAGGCAGGCTCCATAAGGTGCGACTTCTGCAAAAGGGAAACGACGAATCTGAGGCACGTGTGCAAACCCATGCTCAATTCCCTCGAATACGTCTGCAAAAAATGCGGAAGACTCGCGCCGTACGATTCCCTTCTTTGCGAGCCGGAACTCATCGGACTGGACTGACCAAGCGCGCCTGCGTCGACGCCTCGCGGCGCGAAAGGACCTCAAACGCATGAAAGACAAGACAATCGAAAGGGCTAAGGGGCTTCTCGCCCCGGCCCTCGTCCTCCATACCAACATCATAGCGAAAAAAGCGCTCGGGGTTTACGTCCATGGCGCGGACGGAAAACGCTACATGGATTTTTCCTCCGGCCTCGCGACCGTGAACATCGGCCATAACCACCCGTCTGTTGTAAAGGCCGCGAAGGAGCAGACGGAAAGATTCATCCATTCGGGATGCATATTCCGGTACGATTCAATAGTTACCCTCGCCCTTCGGCTCAAAGAAAAGACGCCCGAAGGCCTTGACATGTTTTTCTTTTCCAATAGCGGCGCCGAGGCAATCGAAGGGGCGATTAAACTCTGCCGCTTCGTCACAAAAAGGCCCGCGATAATAGCCTTTACCGGGGGATTCCACGGAAGGACTCTCGGAGCCCTCTCCCTCACGTCTTCCAACGTCAAATACAGACGCCGCTACCACCCGCTTCTGCCGTCCGTGTACCACGTCCCGTATCCTTACTGCTACAGGTGCCCCGTGGGGCAAAACCCGGAGTCCTGCTCAATCGAATGTTTCAAGGTTCTTGAAAGCGCGCTCGAACACCTCGTAAGCCCGGAAGAGGTGGCCTGCGTGGTAATGGAGCCCGTGCTCGGCGAAGGCGGTTACGTCGTGCCCCCGGTACGTTACGTTAAAAAACTAAGGGAACTCACGAAACGCCACGGCATATTATTCGTCGCCGACGAGGTACAAAGCGGATTCGGAAGAACCGGAAAATGGTTCGCCTCGGAACACTTCGGCGCGGTCCCGGACGTCATGGCCGTCGGAAAGGGCATAGCATCGGGATTTCCCTTAAGCGCGGTGATAGGAAGAAAAGACATAATGAAGAAGTGGCCTCCCGGCGCGCACGGCACCACCTTCGGCGGAAACCCCGTTTCATGCGCCGCCGCGATAGCCACGATAGACGTGATGGAAAAACAAGGCCTCGCGGAGAACGCGAAAAGGCTCGGCGATTACGCCCTGAAAAGACTTCGCGTGTTGCGGGGAAAATTCCCTTCAATCGGGGACGTAAGAGGGCTCGGCTTGATGATAGGCATTGAATTCGTGAAAAAGGACAAAAAACCCGACAGCGCGCTCCTTAAAAGGATAATGAAGCGTTGCGAAAAAAACGGGCTCATAGTCGTCGAATGCGGACTGCATAAAAACGTGCTCCGCTTCATACCGCCTCTCACGATAACGACAAGGGAAATGGACGCCGCCCTCGGCATATTCGAAAAAGCGCTCAAATCCGAGACATAAGGCGTTTCGCGCCATGAAGAAAAAAAATATTATAATAATGGGCGCGGGCGGAAGGGATTTTCACAACTTTAACGTCCTCTTCAGACGCGACCCCTCCTCTAAAGTAATCGCCTTTACCGCCGCCCAGATACCCTTCATAGAAAACAGGACATACCCCCCCGAGCTTTCGGGGAAACTCTATCCCAAAGGCATCCCCATATATCCCGAGGAAAAACTCGCGGAACTCATTGAAAAGCGCTCCGTTGACACGGTGGTCTTTTCCTACAGCGACGTGTCTCACGAATACGTCATGCATAAGGCGTCGCTCGCGACGTCCCTCGGATCCGATTTTCTCCTGCTTGGCGCGGAAAAAACAATGCTCGAATCGAAAAAACCGGTAATCTCGGTTTGCGCCGTCCGGACGGGCTGCGGCAAGAGCGCGGTAACGAGATTTATCGCAGGCGTTATAATGAAATGCGGCAAGACGCCGGTCGTGATACGCCACCCCATGCCGTACGGCGACCTGAGAAAACAAAAACTCCAACGCTTTGAAACCGCCGAAGACATGACTCGCGCCAAAACCACGATAGAAGAGATGGAGGAATACGAGCATCTTATCGAGGCCGGCATAACGGTATTCGCCGGAGTTGACTACGAATCCATACTAAGGGCGGCCGAGAAGGAAGGCGACGTGATAATATGGGACGGAGGAAATAACGACACGCCTTTCATAAAACCGACCCTTGAGATAGTCGTGGCCGACCCGCTGCGAGCCGGACACGAACTCCTGTATTATCAGGGCGAGCAGAACGCAAGACGCGCGGATTGCGTAATCATAAACAAGGCAAAAGACGCCTCACCGGTGGATATAAAAGCCGTCCGTAAAAACATAAGATTCCTTAATCCAAAGGCGCGGGTTATTCTCACGTCTTCCGACATAACCGTTGAAAACAAAGATACGCTTAAACATAAAAAAGTCCTCGTCGTGGAAGACGGCCCCACCCTCACCCACGGAGGAATGAATTACGGGGCGGGACTCATGGCGGCAAGGGTAGTGAAGGCGATTCCGGTTGACCCTTTGCCTTACGCGCAGGGAACGATTAAAAAAACGCTCCTTAAATACAGCGGCCTTAAGAATCTCCTTCCGGCCATGGGCTACGGCAAACTCCAGATAAAGGAACTCGAAAAGACGATTAACAGGGTAGCGGCCGACGCCGTGCTCGTGGCCACCCCGGTGAACCTCGGCAGGTTCATGAAACTGAATAAACCCGTTTTCAGGGTGCGCTATTGCATAAGAGACATGCAAAGGCCGGGGCTGGAAGCCATGATAAAAGAATTCGTAAAAAAACGCTTCAAATCCCCCCTCACCCAGCCCTCTCCCCACAAGGGGGAGAGGGAAAAATGAGCCGTATCCTCTCCTATTTCGCCAAACGCTACATAGCGGGCGAAAAACAGGAAGACGCAATAAACACCGCAAAAGAACTTAACGAGCGCGGCATAAAAACCACCATAGACAACCTCGGCGAAGACGTCAAGGACGCCAAGGACGCGGCAAGAGGCGTAGAAGAATACATGAGCCTTGTCGAAGCCATAAGGAAAGACCGCGTGGACGCGAACGTGTCTTTCAAACTCACGCATTTAGGCCTCGATATCTCACCTCTAATGGCGGAGGAAAACGCCGAAACAATCATAAAAAAAGCCGTTGAACTTAAAAACTTCGTCTGGTTCGACATGGAAGGCTCGAAACACACGGAAAATACGCTTTCCATATTTTCGAAACTTCACGCGAAATACCCGGAAACAGGCATAGCCATACAGAGCTATTTGTACAGGAGCGCGGCGGACGTTACGAAACTCATAAAAGAAAACGCCGCGGTGCGCCTCGTGAAGGGCGCTTACAAAGAAAGCCCGGACATCGCGTTTCCCGAAAAAAAAGACGTTGACGGGAATTTTTCGGCCCTCATGAAAAGGCTTCTTTTATCGGGCGCGTATACCGCGATAGCGACGCACGACGAAAAACTCGTGAACGAGGCAAAAAATATCGCCTCGGAAAACAAGATTCCCCGAGACCATTTCGAGTTTCAGATGCTTCTTGGAATAAAAAGGACGCTTCAGTCGAGGCTCGTTGAAGAGGGTTATAAGGTGCGCGTTTACGTGCCTTACGGAACGCGCTGGCTGCCCTACACCATGAGGCGCATGACGGAACGGAAGGAAAACGTCTGGTTTGTCTTGAAAAACATCTTCGACTGAACGCCGGAGACGGCGTCGAAAGACAAAGTCGCCGCTACCGCGGACAAAAATATTATTCCCTTATTTGCCCATCGCCGAAGACGATGAACTTTTTGGTGGTGAGTTCCTCGAGCCCCATTGGGCCGAAGGCGTGGATTTTGGTCGTGGATATGCCTATCTCGGCGCCGAGGCCGAGTTCCCCTCCGTCGCTGAAACGGGTGGAGGCGTTCACGAGCACGGTCGAAGAGTTCACCTCGTTCACGAACTTCATGGCGCTGGAATAATCGGAGGTGACTATGGATTCGGTATGAAGCGAGCCGTATTTCTCGATATGACGAACGGCATCGTCAAACCCTGCTACGACCTTTATCGAAACTATCAAGTCGAGATACTCGGCGCTCCAGTCCTCCTCGCTCGCCTCTTTTACGTCTTTCAAAATGCGCCGCGTAGCCGGACATCCCCTCATCTCAACTCCGGCGTCAGTGTATTTTTTGTGTATCCTCGGCAGGAATTCCTTGGCGATATTTTCATGCACAAGGAGCGTTTCCATGGCATTGCAAACCCCCGGCCTCTGCACCTTGGCGTTAAAGGCGATTTTCTCCGCCATGCCCATATCAGCGCTCTCGTCAACAAACACGTGGCACACCCCCTTATAATGCTTTATCACGGGTATCTTCGAGTGCTCGACGACAAACCTTATAAGTCCCTCTCCGCCGCGCGGGATTATAAGGTCAACATATTCCTCAAGTTTTAAGAGTTCAAGCATGGCCTCGCGCTCGACAGTCGGTATAACCTGTATTGCTTTTTCAGGCACGCCAGAAGTTTTACAAGCATCTGATAAAACCTTTGAAATAGCGAGGTTAGAGTTAATTGCTTCAGAACCGCCCCTAAGTATTACCGCGTTCCCTGATTTAAGGCAAAGCCCGGCGCTGTCCGATGTCACGTTAGGCCTTGACTCGTAGATTATGCCTATGACGCCGAGTGGTATGCGCATTCTGCCTACCCTAAGGCCGTTGGGACGCGTCCTCATTCCTGTTATCTCGCCCACCGGGTCAGGCAGGGCCGCGACTTCCCTGAGCCCATTTGCCATGGACTTTATCGTCTTATCGCTCAAGCAAAGTCTTTCGAGCATGGCCTTTTGAAGACCCTTTTTCCCGGCAAGTTCCAAATCCTTGGAATTCTCTTTTTTAAGGAATGCCGAGTTTTTTTCGATGCCTTGGGCCATGGCGAGAAGGGCGTTATTCTTCACGGCCGAGCCGAGCCTCGCGGCATCTCTCGACGCATCCCTCGCCCCTTTGGCGATATTCAAAATCAAGTCCTGTAATGACATAAAATCTCCGTTAATCGGTAATCGGTTGATGGTTATCGGTTAAAAACCGTCACTGCGAACGAGTGAGCCGAAGCCGCGAGCGAAGCGTGGCGGGAAGCAATCTCATAACTGCAAAAACAAGATTGCTTCGGGATAAAACCCCTCGCAATGACAATCTTACTCATTTTACAGCACTACAAGGTTATCCCTGTGTATGACCTCGCCGTAAACCATATAACCCAAAACCTTTTCTATCTCGCCCGTCTTGAGCCCCTTTATTCTTTCTATGTCGGATGAAGAGTAATTCACGACCCCCCTCGCGAACTCCATGCCTTTCGAATCAACGCAGTGTATGACGTCGCCGGCGTCGAACGTCCCATCGACCTTCACGACTCCGGAGGGAAGCAGGGATTTTCCTTTGTCGATAAGAGCGAGCCTCGCCCCGTGGTCAACGAATATACGGCCGACAGGGCGGCTCGAATAGGCTATCCAGTGTTTCTTGCTCGTGAGCCTGTCCTCTTTCGGCAGTATCAAGGTGCCTATGTCAACGCCGCTTAAAACCTTGGCGAGGACTCCCTTTTCCGCGCCGCTCGCTATAATGGTGGCGCATCCGTTGTGCGCCGCGCTTTTCGCGGCCAGGAGTTTCGACCTTATCCCGCCCGTGCCGTGAAGGCTCGTGGATGAAGAAAAATCCGCTGACTTGAGAAACCCGTCTATGTCCTCGACAAGGGGAATCTTTACGGCGCAAGGATCGGCTTTGGGGTCTTTGTCGTAAAGCGCGTCTATGTCGGAGAGTATGACGAGAAGCTCGGCCTCGACAAGATTGGTCGTTAAAGCGGACAGACTGTCGTTGTCGCCGAACTTTATCTCCTCCACGGCCACGGTGTCGTTTTCGTTGACGATTGGCACTATGCCAGAGGAAAGAAGCGCCGTGATGGTATTCCTCGCGTTGAGAAACCGGGTTCTGTTCGCGAAATCGTCGTGAGTGAGAAGAATCTGCGCCACCTTTTCGCCGCGCTTTTTAAAGGCAACGCCGTATTCGGTCATAAGGGCTACCTGCCCGACCGCGGCGATTGCCTGCCTTTCGGGGATAGAGGAAGGCCTTTTATTAAGCGAAAGTTTCCTCATGCCGAGGGCTATGGCTCCGGAGGAAACGACGACAACTTGTTTCCCCGCATTTTTGGCGCCGTGCACCTCTTTCGCGATGTCGGAAAAGACACGAGAGGCCGCGGAAGGCAGACGCCCCGTTCCCTCCCCTTCTCCCATAAGGACCGAACTTCCGATCTTTACGACAACGCGCCTGGCTTTTTTTACGAGTCTTTTTCTCATTCTTTCCCTTGCTTCATTTTCTCGACCCGTTCGCCGACGAAATCAACGAGTTCCTTCAACCCCGCGCCCGTAACCGACGACACCGGAAATACCTTTATACACTTGGAAGAGAAAAATTTCAACAACTTCGCGGACTTTTCCTTTGCCCCGGCTATGTCTGTCTTATTCAACGCAACCACTTGCGGCCTGTCGGCGAGTTCATTATTGAAAAGTTTGAGCTCTTTATTGACAACCTTGAAATCGTCTTTCGGGTCCCTTCCGGTTTCGGGAGACAAATCCAGAAGATGCACCAAAAGCCGTGTCCTCTCTATGTGCTTCAAAAACCTCGTCCCGAGCCCTTTGCCTTCGTGCGCGCCTTGTATAAGGCCGGGTATGTCGGCAACCACGAACCCGCCGAATTCGCCGAACTTCACCACCCCGAGATGAGGCACAAGGGTCGTGAACGGGTAGTCGGCGATCTTGGGCTTCGCGTGTGAGATATGGGATATGAGGGTGGATTTACCGGCGTTCGGAAAGCCTATTATGGCGACGTCGGCTAAGAGCTTCAACTCGAACTTGAGTTCCTTTTCCTCGCCCGGTTCCCCGGGCTGAGCGAAGCGCGGCGCCTGACGCGTAGCCGTGGCGAAGTGAGCGTTACCCTTGCCTCCCCTTCCGGCCTTGGCGAGCACGAACTCTTCCCCGTCTTTCGTAATATCGCAAAGGACGTCTCCGGTCGATAACTCCTTGACGATGGTTCCGACAGGCACCTTTATGATTACGGGCATGCCGTTTTTGCCGTGACAGCCGCTGCCCATGCCGTGCTCGCCTCTTTCGCCTTTATAGTGCTTGCGGTACCTCAGATCTATAAGGCTCGTCATGCGGGCTTCCGCTCTTACAAGGACGTCTCCGCCCCTGCCGCCGTTGCCGCCGTCGGGACCGCCCTTGGGCACGAACTTCTCCCTCCTGAAGCTTATGCAGCCCCTTCCGCCGTCTCCGGCCTTTACGTATATTTTGGCTTCGTCTATGAAATTCATGGGTAAAAATAAAAAAGGGCGAATTACGAGTTAAACTCTTTTTCGCCCTTCTGAGAATGGTTTTGGTTAGAGAGTAATCGTATCGAATTATTCCGCGGCCGGAAGAACGCTTACGAACTTTTTATCGCCGCTCGCCTTATAATTCACTATGCCGTTTATCTTCGCAAAAAGCGTAAAGTCCCTGCCAAGCCCGACGTTCTGCCCCGGGTGGATTCTGGTGCCTACCTGACGGACAAGTATCGAGCCGGCGTTCACGAGTTCTCCGCCGTAGCTCTTTATGCCGCGCCTTTGCGAATTGCTGTCTCTGCCGTTTCTCGAACTTCCGCCGGCCTTTTTGTGCGCCATTTTCCGCTACCCCCTTTTATGCCTTTATCTCTTTTATCTTGATGCTCGTGAAAAACTGCCTGTGCCCCTGCTTCTTGGAATAACCCTTTCTCCTCTTCTTTTTGAAAAGGAGCACCTTCTTGTCTTTTCCCTGAAGAAGTATCTCGCAAAGGACCTTCGCGTTATCCACTGCCGGGGCGCCTAACTTTACGGCCTCTCCCTCTCCGATGGCCAAAACATCCTTGAGCTCAACCATAGAGCCCTTATCGCCCTCAAGTTTTTCAACCCTCAAGGTGTCGCCTTCCTTTACCCTGTACTGCTTGCCGCCCGTCTTCACAACCGCGTACATATGCCCAAACCTCCATTATTTCGAAAAAAGATATATTAATAATTCCCGCGCCTTATGTCAAGAGATTTGTTTGGGATTTTCTATCCTCTCCCCTTCAAGACCGCTCTCGCGACATAATAAAGCGCTATGAAAACGCCGGTAAGCACAAGCAGAACGCTCGAACCCGCGCTCAGCATTACCGTGGCCTCCGAGGCGTCGGCCCCCATGGAGGTAGTCCTGAAGCCCATGATTATCCAGTTTATGGGATAAAAAAGCCCTCCCATTGCGGTAAAGACCGAGCCTATCGTCTTTAATCTCAAAGGCGCGTCAAGCGAGGCTAACAAAAACGCTATCACGATAGAGAGAGTGCCGAGCCCCATTGCGTGAAGATGCCCTCTCACAAGCCTCTTGTGCGCGAGTTCCATAAGGGGGTCGTCGTGCAGGGACTTGCTTCCCGGCAAAGACGCCTCTTCCTTGGCGCCGCCGTGCTTATGTGAGTGCGCGGATTTACTTTCCGGTAAAGGCGCCTCTTCTTTCATGCCGCTCATGTCGTGATGGCCTTGCGAGCCGGTATCGCTCATCACGAACTTTGCTTTTAGCGCCACAAGGTCCGCTTCAAACGAGGCGTGGAGCCTGTCGTGTTGGGTTATTATGTAAAATGCCCAGCCTATTCCGAAGATAACGGTAATAAGCCCTATGAGAATCCCTATGCTTACGGGCCTTAATCTCTCGTCCATGTCTTGCGACCTCCGTTCGTTTTGTTATCGGATATGTAACGCTATTTTATTCTACGCAAAGTAGAATGTCAATTAGATTTAACTGCTAACATTAAGATTCAGCCATGCGCGCTAACCCGGATTATCCGTTCTTAAATGCCTGCTTGCCCTGTATGTCACGTAAACGGCCGAGCGGAGGAATACGCCGGCTATGAAAAGCCCGATTATGATATCCGGCAATCCCGAGCCAAGAAGCCACACTAAGGCCGCCGCCAGAAGAACCGACGTATTGGCTATGATATCATTCCGCGAACACAGCCAGACAGAGTGCATATTGATATCGTCGCCGCGGTGGCGCCACAACAGAGCAAGGCAGAATAAATTGGCCATCAAGGCTATCGCGCCGATTATCCCGATGGTTTCGGCAACGGGAAAGACCGGGTATATAATCTTATACACAGCCTCGCCCAAAACAAAGATTCCGAAAGCGGCCATTATAAAGCCCTTGAACAAGGCTGAAATCGCCTGCCATCTCGCTCCCTTGGCCAGAACGTAGAGGGAAAATCCGTATACCAGAGCATCCCCGAGCATGTCCAGGGAATCGGCCAAGAGGGCCGTGGAATGCGCCGCGAGCCCTGCCCCTGCCTCTACCACGAACATTACGGCATTGATGACCAGCACGACCTTAAGAACCGAGCCTTGCCTGTGCCTCAAGGCTTCCATATCGCAGGCCTTATCACCGCAACAGTCGTTCATTGATCGCTCTTTGCCCCCGACCCACGCCGCTTGGCGTGGGTACCCCGCTACCCTCTCCTCCGCCTAAGGCGGAGGGAGAGGGAAACAAAAATCACCCCGTGTGCGGAAATCCGGTTTTTTATCATTCGCATTCCGGGCCTTTCCCGGCCTCATTTTACCGGATTAAGAATGCTTTTTATTATGGTGACGGCGTTATCGCCGAACGAGTCCATGTCATGGTCGAACGAGTGCGGGGTCGCCATTATATTCCCGGCAATGATAATCGTCGGCGTCTCTTCAATCCCGTAGGCCCTTGCCGTCTCGAACGCCTTCCGGGCCTCTTCGGCCTTTACGCCGGTTCTCAATTTCATGCTGAAATCAAAACCGAGACCTATTCCGGCCGCTATGGATTCCAGGACTTCCACCTTTCCTATGTCCTTCTTTTCGACAAAATTGGCGTGAAAGATGGCCTTCTTCATCTGCTCGCCCTTGCCGGCCTCCAGAGCCAGATAATACGCCTCTCCGGGTTTCGGGGAGCCGTCGCCCCAGTAAAGAGGGACTATCTTCCATTTTATCTTTTTGGGGAAATTCCCTTTAATCTTCGGGATCGATTTTTCAAAGGCATAACAGCCCCCGCAATAGAAACTCAGGAACTCGATTACCTCGACGGTCTTTCCGTCAAATTTGTATTGTTGAAACGGGACGCGGGAAAACTGCCCCTCTATCAAAGGGCTCCCGGCAAAGGCCGTCGGGGATAAAAAGACAAAACCTATAAGAATAGCCAGCAATCTTTTAATTCCGGGGACAGTCCCCGACCCACCCTTCGGGTGGGTACCCCGACGACTCCGCCAAGCGAAGTCCGTAAATCTGGGACAGTCCCCTCGTGCGAGTAATATTTTCAAGCGCATTACATTCCTCCTTATTGATGTTTTATCTTTTCCGAATAGCGTTTAAAATCGAAGTCCGGGCTGTTGTCTTCAGTATGACATTTTAAGCAGACTGATTCAACAACCGGCCTCATGGGTAGCGTGAAATCCGGCGCATGCCCTTTCCCCGGGCCGTGGCAGGCCTCGCATTGCACGTTCATTAGCCCCGGGGTGGCCGCGACGCTGTAAAAACCGCCTTCCTCTCCGTAGCCTGTTGTATGGCATTTAACGCATTCAGGGTCTTTGGACTTGCCCGCCTTTTCAAGCGTATTGAACGCGCCTGCGTGTCTTGAATTCTTCCACCCCTCCATGAAAGGCAGGTGGCACGCGGCGCAGTTTGAATCTCCGAGGTACGAGCCGTCGGAAAGGACTTTCCTTTCCTCGTCCCGGAAGAGCGCGGCCACTGCCGCGTCATATTCATTCAAAACATTACGAACGTTCATGTCCTCTTTTATTTCCTTGCCAAGAGATTGCCACCTGTGGGTAAAACCCGATATTCCCCCTTTATCGTTAATCCAAAGGCTCAAGACGCCGAGCATTTTGCCTTTGGGATAGCCCGAAACGATAATCGTTCCGTCAGCCTTCGGAGGTTCTTCTATTATCTCGCCCGAGGACGTCACTATAACTTCCCATCCTTTAATTACTGTTGCCTCGGACGCAGGCTTGTCAATAAGGAGGATGTTCAGCATGCCCTTTTTGTAATCTTTCGGGTCAGCGCTTATATTTACCTCAAGCCCGGCGCGAAGAAAACTCCTATGGCCGGCGTTTTCACTGATAACAGGTGTTTCATAATTCCCGATTAACGGAGAGAGAAACTCCTCGGGCAACGAGGCGTCGCGTTTCAGGAGCGCCACGGCATCATAACCAATGATATTAAAGGACCTGAACAACGCTTCGGTCTTAAGCCTGCCTTGCGGCGTATCCTCCCCCGTCGAGTTCCCTGCGTCCACCAATACATACGGCTCCAATTCCCCTTTTGAGGCGGAGATATATCCCGAGAGCCTTGCGAGCCCTCCTGATTCTGTTTTCGGCGAGCAGCCGCACGGCTCAAGTTCGCCTTTTATGGCGCCGGTATACAGGATATTAAAAACCTTATCCCGGCCATGCGCGGCAAAAGGTGCAAGGATTAACACAAAAACAAGAACGGCTATTTTAAACAAATGACCCCTCATAATACGGCTTCCGTTAATCCCCACGACCCATCTTTCGTCCGCTCCGCCTGAGGCGGAGCGGAGAATACCCGGGGCATGGAATAAAAAAACACACCTCTCTTTTGCAAGGTGTGTTTTAAATGCCGCGGCATGACCCGCCGCATGGGGCGGGGCATGCC
>DASRUI010000048.1:0-3042 GCA_035655515.1 Thermodesulfobacteriota bacterium | reverse complement strand
GCGCGCGCCTTTGTAACCCATACCTTCTCGAATTACTCGGAGTCCGTTACGGTCGTTGACCTGCATAAGCGCGCCGTGATAAAGGAGATTAAGGTAGGGCAGATGCCCATGGTGCCCGTTGTGTCGCCGGACGGGAAGTTTTTGTTTACCGCCAACTACGGCGTAAGGGACGAGGACGGGACGATATCCGTCGTTGACATGGATACGCTTGCCGAGGTTGAGCGTATCAGGTTCTGGCGGGTTCCTCAGGCCATAGCCGTGGTGCCGGCGCGGTAATCCCAAGGGGATATGAATATGCGCGGAATAATACCGGGCGGCGACGGCGCGTATTCACCTTTCGTGCGGACGCCAAAATAAAAAGGGCGGCTTTTTAAAGCCGCCCCAGAATCTGGCGTCCCCACAGGGATTCGAACCCTGGTTACCGCCGTGAAAGGGCGGTGTCCTTGGCCTCTAGACGATGGGGACTTATGAGTTAATGGTGAGCCGCCTGGGACTCGAACCCAGGACCACCTGCTTAAAAGGCAGATGCTCTACCAACTGAGCTAGCGGCTCTCAAGCGAACTTTAATTATTATCATAAAAAAACCGCTTTTGTCAAACAAAAAGCGGTTTATGGCGGTTTTAACGGGCGTAATTCGTTAAAAATTTACGTTGTTATTGCCGTTTATTTCAAAGGTTCAGGCTCGTTCGGCAATGTGCCTGGCGCTTCTTCGGGAGACGCGGCGTTTTTATCTGGAAGAGCGGCCGGTTCAGTGTTTTTTTCGCCCTGTGTTTCGGCCTCGCCGGTTTCTTCGGAGTTTGGGGCGGACGTGATTTCCTCGAAGTCAGGCGGCACGATGCCGCGCTTTACCATTATGGTGTATATCAGTTCAGAGCGTTTCTCGACGTAGCGCTGCGTTCCCGAAGGGTCGTATTTTCTCGGATTCGGCAGGACGGCGGCGAGCCTCGCGGCCTCGATAGGCGTCAACTCGGATGCGGATTTTCCGAACCAGCGGCGGGACGCGGCCTCGGCTCCGAATATCCCGTCTCCCCATTCCGCGACGTTAAGATAAATCTCGAGGATTCTTTTTTTGGAAAGAGTTTGCTCCATGCGCCACGTTATGACCGCCTCCCTGAATTTTCTCAAGGGGTTTTTGGAAGGGGAGAGGTAGAGATTTTTCGCGAGTTGCTGGCTTATGGTCGAGCCTCCGGCCTTGAACTTCATGGAGGAGATGTTCTTTTCCATGGCCTCTATCATGCCTTCGTAGTCAAAGCCTTCGTGTTGCCAGAAGTTGTCGTCCTCGGCTATCAATACGGCCTTTATGAGATACGGCGACACGGAAGAAAGAGGCGCCCATTCCTGAGTAACGCGTCTTTTTATCTTTTTGTCCGCCCATTCCTTTTCACGAAGTTCCATCATGGCTGTTTTTCCGGGGCGGGCTTTTTTGAGTTTTTTTACGTCGGGCAGGGTAATGGCGAAAACTCCGATGAGCACTCCGATAATGGCGATAACCGCTACGGCGCGGTGCTTCGTGACAAAAGGGGAGGCTGAAATGCCGTTTAAGTAATTACGCAAGGTTCGCGGCATGAGTTTCATTGTTTGCGGTTTAAGACGCTGAGCATTTCGTTATGTATAAGGCTGTTCGAGGCGAGCACGTTTCCCGAATATATGGTGAAGGGTTCGTTTTTGAATCCGCTTATTGTTCCTCCTGCCTCGCGCACCATCAAGGCCGCGGCCGCCACGTCCCACGGCTTGAGCTTCATCTCCCAAAACCCGTCGAACCTTCCGCAGGCCGCGTATGAGAGGTCTAAGGCCGCGCTCCCGGCGCGCCTTATGGCCTGAGCCTTTATGGCGAAGCGGGAGAAGTTGTCGATATTGTTTTCAGAGGACGTCCTCACGTCGTACGGAAAGCCCGTGGCGAGAAGGCTTTTGTCGAGCTTTGGAACGGAAGATACCTTTATTCGTTGTCCATTCAGGAACGCGCCTTTGTTTTTTTCGGCCGTGAAGAGTTCGTCTCTCGTAGGGTCGTAAACAACCCCGAAAGTCACGTCGTCCTTTTCTTCGAACGCCACTGACACGCAGAAAATCGGAAACCCGTGGGCGTAGTTCGTGGTGCCGTCCAATGGGTCTATTATCCAGCGGTACGGCGAATCCGAGACGACCTCGATACTTTCTTCCGTAAGTATGCCGTGGTCGGGAAAGTCGCGCCTTATGGAATTTACGATGAGTTCTTCGGCCTTACGGTCCATCTCGGTTACGATGTCAACCGAGCCCTTGAACTCTATGGTGCGCGGTCCGCTCAAGTTTTCTTTAAGAAGAAACCCGGCTTCGCGCGCTATTTTAATTGCCTTGTCTTTTATGTCCATTGATCCCCGCAAAATCAAAAAGCCGGCAGAACCGGCTTTGATATTTAGTATGAGTAGCGTGTATCTAAGACGCCCCGGGACATCCGCCGCAGGCCGGCTTTGAGGGAGCTGCTTCGCAGGCTGCGGGCTTTTCTGAATCCTTCGCCGGCTTGCCTTTTTTGGCGTAATCGGTCTGATACCAGCCGCTTCCTTTCAAGTGGAAGGCCGATTGAGAGATGAGTTTTTCCACTGCGCCACCGCAATGGACGCATTTTTTAAGCGGTTTGTCGGAAAACTTTTGGACCGCCTCGAAAACCTCTTTGCATTTTTTGCATTTGTATTCGTATATAGGCATATCGTTACTCCTCCCACTTTTAAAATCCCAATTATATATATTATGGATGTATCTCGTGGTTGTCAAATGGTTTATCAATTCCCGTTCGGCTAATACTCGACCTCTTTCAGGAATAATCCCTGCGGAGGGGCGGTGAGAGAGGCCTTTCGCCTGTCACGGGCCTCGATTATTCGCGGTATGTCAGCGAGCGTTATCTTTCCCCGTCCGAGAGTTACGATGGTTCCCGCGAGTATCCTCACCATGTGCCTTAGGAAAGCAGTGCCTTTTACGCGGAACTCTATGAAATCATTGTCCGCTCTTTCGACTGTGAAAGAAGAGATCTCTCTTACAGGGTGGTTGGCGTCGCACTCGGCCGAGCGGAAG
>DASRUI010000047.1:0-4608 GCA_035655515.1 Thermodesulfobacteriota bacterium | reverse complement strand
CATGAAACGCCTTTACGAATTTTTTTCTTCGACCGGCCTTACCGTCGTGCTTTCGGTCCTCATAGCCGCGGTCGCGGGAACGGGTTCTTTTTTCGTGATGGCGAATCCTGAGTTTTACCGCGAGCTGGACTCGATGATACTTCTTCCGTGGCTTGTCAGCGAAGGGACGCGATATATAGGTCTCACGTTCTGGATATATATCCTCATCGCGCTCGTCGGCCTTTTCGCGATAAACACATTCGTTTGCACATTCGACAGGCTTTATTCGATAATAAAAATGAAAAGGCCATGGAGGTCGTTTTTGCCGCAACTCGCGCACGCCGGTTTTTTGGTAGCCCTCTTGGGGCATTTTACGGGAAGCGTTTCGGGGTTCCGCTCTTACGGGAACGTTATAGTGAAAGGCGAGACAGCGGCGATTCAGGCCGCCGAAGGAATATCGATAAGGCTTAACAACACGGAAGTAAAAAATGATAAGACAGGCAGGCCGGACTTTTTGAAGACCTCCATAACCGTTTTCGAGGACGGAGAGGAAAAAAAGAGCGGCGACGCGATGATGAACTCGCCGCTCTTCTACAAAGGCATGGCCTTTTATCATGCCGATAACGGCGATACGATAACAGGGCTCAGGCTCGCTGTCGAAGGAGGCGAAATCGAGGCGGAGTTCGGAAAGGCGTTTGCCTCGTCCGTCTCAGGCGGGGGCAAAAAGTTTATACTCGGAAACGTGTATCCCGACTTCGCGCTCGACGACGAAGGCAGTCCTTATTCGGCGTCGTCTTCTTACAATAACCCTTACGTCGAGATATTGTCCGGGATTGGAGAGCGCGGGTTTTTAAGTTTGAGAGGGCAGGGCGCCACTCTTAAGGTCGGAGGAACTGTTATAACTCTCAACGGATTCGTGACGAGCCCTTACGTCGTAGTAAGCGTAAACAAAGACCCCGGCATATGGTTCATAGGAATCGGCTCCGCGATGCTCGTTCTGGGCATGGCGCTTCTTTTATTTTCGAGGGAAGACAAGGGTGAGTTGATGAGAGCGGGGAAAGAAGCGTAGCTATCTTATCGCGTCGCGCCTTTCTTGCATGGCGACGGGTTTAAGCGCCGTTTGTCCGGTATCGGCCTCTTTCATCTTGGCCATAAACTTCGCCATATCGGCGTTGCCTTCCATTATCGTTGATGCCTTTACGAATTCGTAGCCGCGTCTTTCGAGTTCGTCAATTAGTTCGCCGAGGATTGAAGAGAGTTTGTCTTCCGCCCTGTCGGTTGAGAGGTGCATGAGCGCTATGCCGCCGTTAAGTCCGTTTGAATTTTTGCCGAAACCGAGCACCCTTTCTTTTATTTCCCCGGCAGTGCGGTAGTGTTTGGACGAGGCGTCTTTCACCCAATCCAACGTGTCGAGGCTTTCCCGCAACGCGTAGTCGGTTGTCCAGCCTACGTGCGCGTAGCCTTTTTCAAAGGCCCACGCGCGGATGTCTTCGTTCACCTCTCCGTAAGGCGCCCTCCAGAGCCGCGCCATGTCGCGTCCCGTGGTTTCTTTGAAAAGCCTTTCGGTTGTCATGAGTTCCCTGAGGAGGAATTCCTTCGTAACCCCGGGAAGAGTCGAGTGGCGGCGGTTCCGCTCGAAGGTCGTGAGGTGAGGGTGGCTTAACGTGTGGTTGCCGACCTCGTGGCCGTCCGCGGCAATCGTCCTTACGATGTCCGGGAATTTTTGAATGAATCCGCCCGTAAGGAATATGGTCGTGCGTATGCCGCGCTTTCTCAATGTGTCGAGTATGAGGGCAGAGTCAAAGGCCTCTGACCCGCCGTCGAACGTGAGGCAGAGCTCTTTCTTTTCCGTTCCTCCCCTTGTTATGTCCGGCGGCGCGGGAGCGGGCGGGGGCATTATCAAAGGCTTTGGAGGCCGTAATTTTATAAAGGCCGTTTCCTTACGTTGTTTTTTGTTGATTGGTATTTCTTTAATCAAGGCCGCTACCTTTATCGGAATACGGGGTTTTTCTTCCGGCTTTGGAATAGAGCGCGTTTCAAGGTCTTTTGCCGGGGCAGGCTCGGTTTCGATTACGGAGTCCATTGGCACTGTTTCGTAGGTTTTTTCAGGCAGAGCCGCCACGGTGTTTTCGCGGCTTGAAATAATCTCCGGTTTTTCAATGTCAGAGAATATGTCGTAATAGCCGTTTCTCAGATTTTCGCGGAGGCCTATCGAGCCTATTGCCGCCACGCTCAGATAAAATCCTGTTCTTAAAGGGAGGGGTCTTATCACGTCGCGCGCGAACGGGGCGAGCCTTAGCCATGTCTTTTTGAAAAGTTTAGAGGTTTTGGAGGCCAGATAAAACGAATCGTTCCTTAAAAGGTAAAGAAAAGACAGTAAAGACCCTGCCGAACGAGCGACGCCGGACATTATAAGAATAACGAGCGCAAAGGAAATAACCGGGGAAAGCCGTATCGCGGCAAAGGTTGTCTTGGCGAGCCTCCTTATCGCGTAAGCGGAATATGAACAGAGACGCGTAAGGCGTTCGGATGCCGAATCCAGAAGATGTTTCGCGACGCGAGAGGGTCTTATGGCGGCAAGAAAACCATTGGCCGATGTTTTCATCCTTGTCTCGGCCAAGAACGCGCTTACGCAGAGGTTCGCGACAAACCCGTGCCGTCGCGAGGCGGATGGCTTTATGTTTCTTTCTTTAAAGAGAAAGAAAAGAGATTTCTCCAGGGCCCTTCCGAGCGAAGGGGCCGCGTTTTTGGTCTTGAGGCGGATAAAGAGATTTTCAACGGCTTTTCTTACGGAGTAAAACGTTTCGCATGAGCTTTCGCAAAACGGAAGTTTCCCGGTTTTGACGCGGCATTTCTTTTTAACCGGACTTCCGCAGTAAACGCAGAGCGCGCCTTTCAGGAGGGAATTTTTTCCGTGGTTCGCGGGGCAGTGCATATTTGAAATCTATCATTTTTGTCAAGGCGCGTCAATCTCAAGCATGCGCGTTTGACGGAAAAAATTCTGAAATCTTTCAAAAAGCCGTGCTATAATCAAGCCGTTAAAGAGTCTCTGTCGCGCGGAAATTACCTTTCGCGAGGTTTATTTCCGGCTCGACGGCAGGAAAGGCATGAAATCATGTTCGGCATAGGTTTCGGCGAATTAATTCTCGTGGCGGTTCTGGCCCTTATTTTCATAGGTCCCGACAAGTTGCCGGAGATCGCGAAGACATTGGGCAAGGTCTTCGCCGAGCTCAGAAAAGCCATGAGGGAAGTGCAGGATACGGTCGTTCAAAAAGAAAAGAAAGAGTAGTTTTCGATGAGCGAGCATATGGCCCTTACGGGTCATTTGAAAGAACTCAGGCAGAGGCTTGTAAGGTCCGCGATAGCGGTTACGGCCGCCTTCGCGGCGACCTATTGGTATTCGGACGTCTTGATGGAAATTCTCACGAGGCCTCTTATAGAGGCGCTTCCTTCGAACGCGAGGTTCATGGCGTTCACGTCCGTGAGCGAGCCGTTTTTTACCTACCTTAAGGTGGGGTTGTATTCCGCCGTATTGCTGGCGAGCCCTTACGTGCTTTTTCAGGCATGGGGCTTCGTGGCTCCGGCCCTTTACGAGGAGGAAAAGAAGTGGTTTTTCCCCGTCGTATTCGTCTCGACCCTGCTTTTCCTTTCGGGCGCCGTCTTTGCTTATGTTTTCGTTTTTCCGGTTGCCTTTAAATACCTCTTGAGTTTCTCCGCCCCCGAACTCAAACCTTTCATATCCATGGGAGAGTATTTTTCCACGGCCGCCATGTTTCTCGTGGTTTTCGGAGCCGTATTCCAGTTGCCTCTTGTAATGGCTGTTACGGCAAAGCTGGGCATAGTAAGCGGAAAGACTTATATCGCGTACTGGAGATACGCGATAGTCGCGATATTCATAGTTGCCGCCGTATTGACGCCGCCGGACGTGGTGAGCCAGCTTCTCCTCGGGCTTCCGATGCTGGGGTTGTATCTCATAGGGGCGTTGCTCGCCGTGGCGTTAGGCAAGAGGCAGGGGTAAACCGCGGCCTGCCTGTTTTCTTGCGTAACTCAGCCCTCCGCCTGAGGCGGAAGGGCTGATACAAAAGGGAATATATATTTATATCAGGGCTGCCCCACCCTGCCCTCCCCAACAAGTGGGGAGGAAATAAGGTGAGAAAATTCATCATAAGCCCTGAGCTACGAAGGGTAGACCCTCGTGATGTGTTTCGCCTGAAGTCCCTTCTCGCCTTTTGAGATGTCGAATTCGAAGATAAAGTCCCTGTTCGGGAGCTGGTTTACGATGCCCTGCGAACCGAAGTCCGATTCGTGGACAAAGGCGGTGTTGTAAGGCGATTCGCTCTGCCGCGTGTCGGTAATCCAGAGTCCCGGACCTATGTGGCGGAGAAACCTCACGAACCCGTAGTTCTTCGTGTGATTGAAGTTGTAGCATATGCCGCGCACCTTGGAGCCGGGCTCTCCCCATTTCGTGTTTTCGGGGTTATCCAGCGGGAGGAGGTTCGGTATGAGGTAGCCGGACATGAAGAGGTCCACCTCTCTTTTGAGGTTGCTGGATATGTTCTGGAACGCCACCGCTTCGACCCTGCAACCCTTGTTTTGGAGCGCCTTTACGACCTGCACGAAATCCCCGTC
>DASRUI010000046.1:0-14315 GCA_035655515.1 Thermodesulfobacteriota bacterium | reverse complement strand
TTGTCCACTTCGAGTTTCTTGGGTTTTATGAGTTCACGCCAATTCTTTTGCATATTTCCTCCGTTTTGAAAATTTTAAAAAACGGAACCGCGGGATATATAAAGAGCCCTTTTGCGTCCGGCCTTAATTACTTCGAGTAAAGCTCGACGATCAAGTGTTCGTCTATCGGCATCGTCACGTCCGCCCTTACCGGGAGTCTCTTGACGACGCCCTTCAAACCGTCCCTGTCCAGCGAAAGCCACTCGGGCATGCCGCGCCTGTCAACGGACTTCACGTTGTCGCGGATTTTCTCGAGCGTCTTTTTCTTTTCCGCCACCTCGACGACGTCGTTTGTCTTCACGACGTAGGAGGGGATATCCACCTTTTTCCCGTTAATACGGAAAAGGCCGTGCGTGACCATCATTCTGGCTTCTTTCCTCGATGCCGCGAAACCGAATCTGCAGACGACGTTATCGAGTCTTCTTTCGAGAAGCCCTATCAGATTTTCGCCGGTTACGCCCTTTTGCCTTTCGGCCTTTACGAACGTATTGCGGAACTGCGTCTCCATGAGCCCGTACATGCGCTTAACCTTCTGCTTTTCCCTCAACTGTTGCGCGTACTCGCTCGCCTTGCCGCGCCCCTGTCCGTGCTGTCCGGGCGGATAGCCGCGCCTTTCGAACGCGCACTTGTCGGTGTAACACCTGTCGCCCTTCAAAAAGAGCTTGCCGGCCTCACGCCTGCAAAACTTGCATACCGAATCTATGTATCTGGCCAAAACAATACCTCCCTTTCCTTAGCAACCTGAACATACTCCGAGTTTTTCGACAACCCGTTAAACCCTGCGCCTCTTCGGAGGCCTGCACCCGTTATGAGGGATGGGCGTAACGTCCCTTATCATCGTTATGCTGAACCCTGCCGTCTGCAAAGACCGGAGCGCCGCTTCCCTGCCCGCGCCGGGGCCTTTTATGAAAACCTCGACGTTCTTAAGTCCGTACTCCATCGCCTTCTTCACGGCCGTAGAAGCCGCTATCTGCGCCGCGAACGGAGTGCCCTTTCTCGAACCCTTGAAACCCTGGCTTCCGGCGCTCGCCCACGCGAGGACGTTGCCGGAAAGGTCCGTAATGCTGACTATCGTGTTATTGAACGTGGCCTTTATGTGCGCCACGCCTCTTACCACGTTTTTTCTTTCTTTTTTAGCCTTTGCCATTACCCGTGCCCTCCGTCCCGTTCATCCTTACGCCTCTTTCTTTCTCGATACGACGCCCTTCCTCGGGCCTTTCCTCGTCCTCGCGTTGGTGCGCGTTCTCTGCCCCCTCGCGGGAAGATTCTTCCTGTGCCTGAGGCCCCTGTAGGCATTGATGTCCATGAGCCTCTTTATATTCAGGGAGACCTCTTTCCTCAAGTCTCCTTCGACCTTAAAACTCTTGTCTATGGCCTTCCTTATGGCGGATACCTGCGCGTCGGTAAGGTCTTTGGCCTTCATCTCCACCGGAATCCCCGCCTCATTCAAAATCTTGACGGCAGATACGCGCCCTATGCCGTATATCTTCGTGAGCGCTATCTCTATCCTTTTATCCTTGGGTAAATCAACCCCTGAAATCCTTGCCACCTTGAAACCTCCTTGAAGTATCCTTGTATGGTTCCGCCGTTGCCTTGGCGGTCCTAACCCTGTCTCTGCTTATGCTTCGGATTTTCGCAAACGACGCGCACCACGCCCTTCCTTCTGAGTATCTTGCACTTCGCGCAAATCTTTTTTACCGAACTCCTCACCTTCATGACGACTCTCCTAATCCCCTCTGCCTCCCCCATTCGACAAGCTCATAACGGGCTTTGTGAAAGGGGAGAATCCTCTTTGCCGGTTTTATTTCGACCTGTATGTTATCCTTCCCCTCGTAAGGTCGTAAGGAGAAAGCTCCACTATGACTTTGTCGCCCGGTAAAATCTTTATGAAATGCATCCTCATCTTGCCCGACACGTGGGCGAGCACCATGTGCTTGTTCTCAAGCTCCACCCGGAACATGGCGTTCGGAAGGGTCTCTATGACAGTGCCTTCCACCTCTATCGCGTCTTCTTTCGGCATATCCCCTATAACCTGCTCAGCACCCTTGGTCCGTCTTTGGTTATCGCCACCGAGTGCTCGAAGTGCGCCGACAATTTACCGTCGGCCGTTACCGCCGTCCACCCGTCGTCCAGTATCCGCACCTGATGTCCGCCCTGATTTATCATGGGCTCTATCGCGAGCACCATGCCTTCTCTTAATAACTCCCCTTTGCCCGGCGAGCCGAAATTCGGAACCTGAGGCGGCTCATGGAGATGCCTTCCTATGCCGTGCCCCACGAACGCCCTCACTACCGAAAAACCTTCTCCTTCCGCGCAACTCTGCACGGCGTGGGATATGTCGTAAAGCCTGTTGCCTATTCTTGCCTTGTCTATCGCTTTTTCAAGGCACCTTTCGGTAACCTCTATGAGCTTACCCGCCTCCGCGCTTATCCCGCCCACTCCGACGGTTATGGCGGCGTCTCCGTAAAACCCCTCAAATAAAACGCCGAAATCCAGTCCTACTATGTCTCCCTCCCTTAGAACCTTCTTCGCGGAGGGCATGCCGTGCACTATCTCTTCGTTTACCGACGCGCAAAGGCAGAAAGGATAACCCATGTAACCCTTGAACGCCGCCTTTACCTTCCTCTTCCCGAGTTCTTGTTCCGCGATGCTCTCGAGGTCCATGGTGGTGATTCCCGGCGCGACCTCTTTCTTGAGAACACGGAGTATATCGGCTACTATAAGATTGCCCTTCCTGAGTTTTTCGACCTCCTCAGGAGTTTTAAGGATTATCGGCGCTTCCCTTTTCAATAGCCCCTACTATGGCCCGGGTTATCTCATCCATGCTTCCCACGCCGTTTACAGTCTTGAAAGAGCCTTTCTTTTTGTAATGCTCTATGACCGGCATTGTCTCGTCTTCGTAAACCTTAAGCCTCGCCTCTATGGTGTCTTCCTTGTCGTCGTCCCTCTGGTAGAGCTCGCTTCCGCACTTGTCGCAGGTGTCCATGTTTACCGGCTGATTGAAAATTATATGGTACGTCGCGGCGCACTTCCTGCATACCCGCCTTCCGCCGAGACGCCTTATGAGTTCTTTTTTGGGAACCTCTATGCCTATCGCGAAATCTATGCCCTTGCCGAGCTTCTCGAGCGTCAAGTCCAGCGCCTCGGCCTGCTTTACGTTTCTCGGAAACCCGTCGAGAACAAAACCGCTCGCGCAGTCTTTGAGGCCGAGCCTTCCCGCCACCATCTCGACCACCAATTCGTCCGGCACCAGAGCGCCCTTATCCATGAAGTCCTTGGCCTTTTGGCCGAGCGGCGTCTTGTCCTTGACATTGGCCCGCAGGATGTCGCCGGTCGAAATCTGGGGTATGCGAAGCTTCTCGCAAATCACATTCGACTGAGTACCCTTGCCCGCGCCGGGCGCGCCCATAAGTATTATGTTCATACCCCGGACTACCTACCCTTGAACTTTCCCTTTTTAAGAAGCCCGTCGTAGCTTCGCGCCAAAAGATGCGACTCTACCTGCTGCGCCGTATCCATGGCCACGCCGACGACTATCAAAAGGGCCGTGCCTCCGAAATAAAACGGCACGTTGAACTTCCACACCAGCATCGAAGGCAGCACGCAAACCGCCGCCAGATAAAGCCCGCCCCAGAAGGTGAGCCTCGTGAGTATCGTGTCTATGTAATCCGCGGTATTCTGTCCGGGCCTTATGCCGGGGACGAATCCGCCGCCCTTCTTCAGGTTCTCCGCGACTTCCTTCGGATTAAACTGTATGGCCGTGTAAAAATAAGCGAAAAATATTATGAGCCCGACGTAAAGCAAGTTATATAAAAGCCCCCCCGGACTGAGACTCTCGGCGATTGTCTTCATGAAAGGCACGTTGGCGAAACTCGCGACCGTCGCCGGGAATATCACTATCGAAGACGCGAATATCGGAGGAATGACCCCTGATACGTTTATCTTAAGCGGCAGGTGCTGCGTTATGCCGCCCATCACCCTTCGCCCCACGACCCTCTTCGGGTACTGTATCGGTATCCTCCTATGGGCCGTTTCCATGAAGACTATGAAAAAAATCACGGCGACCATCAAGGCTATCACCAACAGCACGAGGAGAAAGTTTATCTCTCCGGTGCGCACGAGGCTTATCGTGTTGCCGACCGCGGACGGCATCCGCGCAACTATGCCGGCGAATATTATGAGGGATATGCCGTTGCCGACGCCCCTCTCGGTAATCTGCTCTCCGAGCCACATGAGAAACGCCGTGCCGGAGGTAAGGGTTATGGTCGTAAGAATCCTGAATCCCCAACCCGGATGAATGACTATCGGTTCTCCGGAAGGCCCCGTCATGCTCTCGAGCCCGATGCTTATCATGAATCCCTGAACTATGCTCAGCACTACCGTGAAGTATCTGGTGTACTCGGTTATCTTTTTCCTGCCCTGCTCGCCTTCTTTCGAGAGTCGCTCGAGCTGCGGGATAACGACCGTCAAAAGCTGCAATATGATGGAGGCGCTGATATAAGGCATGATGTTCAGGGAGAAGACCGAGAAGTTCTCGAGCGCCCCTCCGGTAAACATCGTCGCAAAATCCAAAATCGTGCCTCTTGCCGCCTTGAAAAAACTCGCCAGCGCCACGGCGTCAACGCCGGGCGTCGGAATATACACCCCGACCCTATAGACCAGAAGGAGTCCCAGGGTTATCAATAACCTCTTGTTTAATTCGGGAACCTTGCCTATATTTGGTAAGCTATTCGCCAACCGCCGAAACCTCCGTCTTGCCGCCGGCAGCGATTATCTTGGCCTTCGCGGACTTGCTGAACGCCGCAACCTTGACGATAAGCGGCACCTTTATGTCCCCGTCCCCCAATACCTTGACCGGAAGCCTTTTCGAGCCGACGAGTCTCTTCTCATAGAGTGAGTTCACGTCCACGGTTTCGCCCGAAGAAAAACCGCCGAGATTCCCGACATTCAGCACCGAGTACTCGGTCTTGAATTCGTTCGTAAAGCCCCTTTTGGGAAGCCTTCTCGTTATGGGCGTCTGCCCGCCCTCGTAACCGCGCTTCGAGCCGCCGCCGCTTCTGGCCTTAAGTCCTTTATGGCCCTTGCCGGAGGTCTTGCCGAGCCCGCTGCTTTCGCCTCTGCCAAGCCTTTTCTTTTTCGTTATCGCTCCCTTCGGAGCCTTGAGTTTGTTCAGCATAATGTCTTCCGTCCTTTAATCAATTACCGGTTACCGATAACCGTTTTAAACGTTCTCCACGCTTACCAAATGGCACACCTTGTATATCATGCCCCTTACGGAGGGCGAATCCTTAAGCACGCTTATAGAATTGAGCTTCCTTAAGCCGAGCCCGACAAGAGTTTGCCTCTGGTCCTGCGGGCAACCGATGCCGCTCTTTTTAAGGGTAATCTTCACGCTTTTTCCCTGCGTCTTTTTCATAACTGAACCTCTTCGGCGGTTTTCCCTCTGAGTTTGCCGACCTCGCTCACGCTTTTAAGCTGGCTTAGGGCGTCTATCGCGGCCTTTACCATGTTGTGCGGGTTATGCGATCCCAAGGCCTTGGTCAAAACGTTTTGCACCCCGACGCTCTCCATTACCGCCCTCACCCCGCCGCCGGCTATGATGCCGGTTCCGGGAGAGGCCGGCTTCATCACGACCTTGCCCGAGCCGTAATTGCCGACTATCGCGTGCGGTATGGTGCCGTTTATTATGGGAATGGTGAACAAGGATTTCTTCGCCTGCTCTATCGCCTTCCTTATCGCGTCCGGCACTTCGTTGGCCTTGCCGAGTCCGCATCCGACCCTGCCGCATCCGTCTCCGACCACGACAATGGCGCTGAAACTGAATCTCTTGCCGCCTTTAACGACCTTCGAGACCCTGTTAAGATATACCAATTTGTCTTTCAGTTCCCCGTGATGAGCTGTCTTTTCCAAAAACGCCTCCCTTTAATGCGAGCGCATTGAGCGCTAAAAATTAAGTCCCGCCGCTCTCGCGCCTTCCGCAAGAGCCTTTACCCTGCCGTGATAAAGAAAACCGCCCCTGTCGAACGCGACCTTCTCGATGCCTTTATCCTTCGCGAGTTTGCCTATATACTCGCCGACCTTCTTCGCGGCGTCGGTCTTGTTGAGCTTTGCGATAGCCGATTTGAGTTCCTTGGTCTTCGTGGAGGCGCTTACGAGTGTTTTCCCGTCGATGTCCTCTATGACCTGAGCGTAGATGTGGGCGTTACTGCGGTACACGTTAAGCCTCAAACGCTCCGGCGTGCCCGATACCTTCTTCCTTACCCTTGCCTTTCTCTTTTCCCAACCAACGAGTCTTTTAATCGTCATGGCGCGTTATTTACCTCCGGCGGCTCCGGCCTTTCCGGCTTTGCCTGCCTTTCTTCTTATAACTTCGTCGCTGTATTTCACGCCCTTGCCCTTATACGGCTCAGGCGGCCTGATGGCCCTGATATTGGCCGCGACCTGCCCGACAAGCTGCTTATCGGCGCCCTTAAGCGTGATGACGGTCTGCTTTTCCACGGCGGCCTTTATCCCCTTGGGCAGGGGAAAATTGACCGGATGGCTGAAACCGAGCGCGAGGGATATGCCTTCGCCCTTGACCTCGGCCTTGTAACCGACCCCGACGAGCTCAAGCTTTTTCTCGAATCCGTCCTTGGCTCCGGCGACCATGTTCGCTATGAGCGTCCTCGTGAGGCCGTGGAGTCCCTTTGATTTTTCCGTGTCGTCCTTGCGGAGGACGTTTATCGTCTGGCCTTCTATCTTGACCGTCATGTCCTTGTGCACCGCCTGCGCGACATTTCCGCCCGGGCCGTTTACCGTAACGATATTGCCTTCCATCACCGCCTTCACGCCCTGCGGTATTTCAATCGGTTGTTTTCCTATCCTTGACATAATCGGCCGCCCTCTTAATACACGGTGCAGACGAGTTCCCCGCCCACACCCTGCTTTCTTGCTTCCTTATCCGTAATCAAACCCTTTGAAGTGGATATAACGGCTATGCCGAGACCGCCAAGCACCGCCGGTATCTCGCCCTTATTCACGTAAACCCTCTTGCCGGGCTTGCTTATCCTCTTGATGTCCGTTATGACGTTCTTGCCGCCGGAACCGGGCTTAAGTTGCACCTTTATCACGCGAGAGCCCTCGGTTGACGCCGAAAAGTCCTTTATGTAACCTTCTCTCTTGAGTATCTCAAGGAGCGCCCTCTTGAGTTTGGACGCCGGCACCTCCACTTCCTTATGGCGCACCATCATGGCGTTCCTAATCCTCGTAAGCATGTCCGCTATCGGGTCAGTCATTGACATAATCGGAAATCCCTCCTTCTTCCCGTTGCATTTACTTCGTAGCAACGGGAGCCCTGCCCTTTAGAAAAGGGAGGAACCTTCTCCGCCTTTTTTACCAGCTCGATTTGGCCACTCCGGGAAGTTCTCCCTTGAGCGCCATCTTCCTGAAACAAAGCCTGCACATGTCGAATTTGCGGTAATACGCCCTCGACCTGCCGCATATCGGGCAACGGTTGTACGCCCGGACCGCGAACTTCGGTTTTCTCTTTGCCTTAGCTATAAGAGACTTTTTCGCCAAAACTTCCTCCTTTTACTAACTTCTGAACGGCATGCCGAGGTGTTTTAACAAGGCCTTGCCTTCCTCGTCCGTCTTCGCCGTCGTCGCTATGGTTACGTTCATGCCCCTGACCTTGTCTATCTTGTCGTATTCGATCTCGGGGAATATTATCTGTTCCTTGACGCCGACCGTGTAATTGCCCCTGCCGTCGAACGCCTTGTCGCTCACGCCCTTGAAGTCGCGTATCCTCGGCATCGCGAAGTTGACGAACCTGTCGTAAAACTCGTACATCTTCGCGCCGCGGAGCGTAACCATGCACCCTATCGGAACTCCGGCGCGGAGCTTGAACGTGGCGATGGATTTCTTCGCGCGCGTCACGAGAGGTTTCTGTCCGGTAATGGCCGCCATGTCCTTTACCGCCGCGTCAACTATCTTTATATCGTTCACCGCGTCGCCGAGACCCATGTTGACCGTAATCTTGTCGAGCTTCGGAACCTGCATGACGTTTTTGTACTTAAACTCCTTCATCATCGCGGGAACGGTGTCCTTCAAATACTGGACCTTGATTCTCGATTCGCTCTTTTGAGCGGTCTTCTTGCCCTTCATTTGTCAAACACCTCTTTACATGACTTGCAATAACGCACCTTCTTGCCGTCCCCCAATAATTTTCTTCCGATCCTAACCGGCCCCTTGCATTTACCGCAAAGTATCATCACGTTCGCCACGGCTATCGGAAGCTCCTTTTCCACAATCCCGCCGTGGGGATACTTCTTGGAGGGCTTGTAATGGCGCTTCGCCATGTTAAGCTTCTCCACTATGAGCTTCGCGCTTTCGGGAATGACCCTGACAACGCGGCCGGTCTTCCCCTTGGCCTTGCCCTTCATGACCATCACGTTGTCGTCTTTTCTTACCTTATATCTCGGATACTCCATGATAAAACCTTTCGCTTCTTTATGATCTATGCGTAGCGTCATAACTTCGCATACCTGCGTTGCTTCTCGTCTCGTCGTTGCGGCGTATATAAAAATACGCCTCACTCCTCGTCTTCGTCGCGCCTTGGTCTGCTTTGTTCTGACGCTCCGTGATACGCTTCTGCTTATTCGCTCCTCGTAAACTTTTCCAACACCCTGCCTACAGCACTTCCGGAGCCAGGGATATTATCTTCATGAACTTCTTCGCCCTAAGCTCCCTCGCGACCGGACCGAATATCCTCGTGCCCACCGGCTCGTTGTCCTTGGTTATGATGACTATCGAATTATCGTCGAACCTTATGTAGGAACCGTCCGAGCGTTTTATGGGTTTTACCGTCCTGACGACTACGGCCCTCGCGACCTCGCCCTTCTTTACCTTGGCCTCGGGTATGGATTCCTTGATGCTCACAACCACCACGTCGCCGACGCCGGCGAACATCTTGTTTGACGCGCCGATGACCTTTATGCAGGACGCCCTCTTGGCTCCGGAGTTGTCCGCTACGGTTAATATGGACCTTATCTGTATCATTTCGCCTTCTCCAGAACGTCCTTAACGCGCCATCTCTTTAACTTGCTGAGAGGGCGGCTCTCTTCTATCACAACCTTGTCGCCCGCCTTGCATTGGCCTTTTTCATCGTGCGCCATGAACTTCGCGCGCCTCCTGACGTACTTGCCGTAAAACGGATGCTCGGTGAGCCTCTCGACCGCGACAACGACCGTATTCTTCATCTTGTCGCTTACGACCGTCCCCTTAAAACGCCTTTTTCTCGCCTCAGTGCCTGCCATATTCTACTTTTCCTTCTCGGAAATTATTGTCTTGCACCGCGCTACGGCGCGCCGCGTCTGCCTGATCCTCATCGGGTTTTCGGCCTGCCCGAGGCTTTTCTGCATGCGGAGGTTGAAGAGGTCCTTCCTGAGTTCCCGCTCCTTGCTCCTTAATTCTTCGACGGTCATGTTCCTCGCGTCTTTGGCGCTCATGGTGTCTTTACTCTTCATCTTCAAGCCCTCTTTATGAACTTAGTTGGTATCGCTATTTTATGAGACGCCAGACGGAACGCCTCTCTTGCCACAGACTCGTCAACCCCCTCCATCTCATAGAGGATGCGTCCGGGCTTGATGACCGCCACCCAATCCTCGGGGGCTCCTTTCCCCGAACCCATTCTGGTCTCGGCCGGCTTCTTGGTGACGGACTTGTCCGGGAATATCCTTATCCAAATCTTTCCGCCCCTCTTGACGAACCTCGTCATCGCGATTCTGGCGGCCTCTATCTGCCTCGTGGTAATCCACCCGCACTCGGCGGCCTTAAGGCCGTAACTTCCAAAAGCCAAAGTGCTCCCCGCGAAGGCAAGACCCCTTCTTCTGCCCCTGTGCTGTTTCCTGAACTTAACCTTCTTCGGCATCAACATAAAATTATCTCTCTAACCGGTTTTTTGAACAGCCTTGACAAATTTTAGTTTTTCCGCGACCCGCTAAAACCCTTTCGTTATTCCGATGCCGCTTCCACGGGCGCGGAGTGGCGTTCCACCTGATATTCGCCCCTGTATATGTGCACCTTTACGCCTATAATCCCGTAAGTCGTTTTCGCTTCCGCGAGCCCGTAGTCTATGTCGGCCTTCAGGGTATGGAGCGGAACCCTTCCGTCCCTATACCACTCGGTTCTCGCTATTTCCGCGCCGCCGAGCCTCCCGGCGCACATTATCTTTATTCCCTTGGCGCCCATGCGAAGCGACGTGGTAACGGCCTTTTTCATCGCCCTCCTGAAAGACACCCTTCTCTCCATCTGCATGGCCACGTTCTCGGCTACAAGCTGCGCGTCGAGGTCCGGTTTTCTCACCTCTACTATGTCCATGGCGATCTTTTCGTTCTTGGTGAACGCCGTGAGTTCTTTTTTCATCACCTCTATCTCGGCGCCCCTCTTGCCTATCACTATGCCGGGCCTCGACGTATGCACTATGACCTTTACGTTATTGGCCGTCCTCTCTATCTCTATCTTCGATATGCCCGCGTGATAGAGTTTAGCTTTGAGGAACCGCCTGATTTTCAAATCCTCGTGCACGAAGACCGCGTAATTCTTTTCTCCGTACCACCGGGAAAGCCAGTCCTTATATATGCCGATTCTGAAACCTGTTGGATTTACCTTCTGGCCCAAAACTAACCTCCCTTTATTCCTTCTCGTCCAAAACTATGGTTATGTGGCTCGACTTCTTTCTTATCGAATAAGCCCTTCCCATCGCCCTCGCGGATATGCGCTTAAGGGTAGGCCCCTGATCCACGCAAACGCTCTTGACGTAGAGTTTGTCGACGTCCATGTTCTTCGTGTTTTCGGCGTTCGCCACCGCGCTCCGCAAGACCTTGGTCACGACCTTGCTCACGGCCTTCCTGTTAAGTTCGAGGATGGTAATCGCGTCGTCCACCTTCTTGCCCCTTATGAGGTCCGCGACAAGGCGCGTTTTCTGCGGCGACATCCCTACGTATCTTGCTATGGCTTTGGCTTCTTTGGCTTCCATAATCCTTTATCCTTTTGGCCCGGCGACCTTGGTCTTTTTCACTCCGGAATGCATCATGAACGTTCTTGTCGGCGAGAACTCCCCGAGCTTATGCCCTATCATGTTCTCGGTTACGAAGACCGGTATGAACTTCTTGCCGTTATGCACGGCCATCGTAAAGCCAACCATCTCCGGCACCACCATCGAGCGGCGCGACCACGTCTTTATCACCTTCTTGCTCGCGGCGCCGCTTGAGGCTAAAACCTTTTTCATGAGATGCTCGTCAACGAAAGGCCCCTTTTTCTGGGAACGCACTGTTTACTTCCTCCTCTGTATTATGTACTTGTCGGAATCCCTGCGCCTTCTGGTCTTATATCCTTTTGCCGGCGTGCCCCACGGACTTTCGGGATGTCCGCCCTTGCTCTTGCCTTCGCCTCCGCCGTGCGGGTGGTCGACCGGGTTCATCGCCACGCCCCTCACCTTCGGAAGCCTTCCGAACCATCTCGACCTGCCGGCCTTGCCTATCGTGATATTCTCGTAATCGAGGTTCCCTATCTGCCCGACCGTGGCGTAACATTCGAGCGCGACGTATCTTACTTCGTTCGACGGCAACTTCACCGTCGCGCGCTCGCCTTCCTTGGCCATGAGCTGAGCGAAGCCTCCGGCGCTCCTGACGAGCTGGGCGCCTTTTCCAGGCCTCATCTCTATGTTATGCACGAAAGCTCCGACCGGTATCATCCTTAAAGGAAGCGCGTTGCCCGGCCTTATCTCGGCGCTCTCTCCCGCCACGACCGTATCGCCGACCTTCAAGGCGTCCGGGCATATGATGTATCTCTTCTCTCCGTCCGCGTAATTCAAAAGGGCTATGTTGGCGGAACGGTTCGGGTCGTACTCTATCGCGCTTACCTTCGCCGGCACATCGCGCTTATCCCTCTTAAAGTCTATGAGCCTGTAAATCCTCTTGTGCCCGCCGCCTATCCAGCGCACCGTTACTCTTCCGGAGAAATTACGGCCTCCTGTGCGCTTTACCGGCGCGGTCAGGCTCTTTTCCGGCCTCTTCTTCGTGAGGTGGTCGAACACCACGGTCGTTTTTTTTCTCAATGCCGGAGACGTCGGCTTATATGTCTTTATCGCCATAACTTACCTGTTTTTCCCCATTATTTCGTTTCGAATATCTCTATCTTCTGGCCCTGCTTAAGGGTCACGTAGGCCTTTTTCTTGAGAACTGTCCTGCCGGCGAATTTGCCGAGCCTTTTGGTCTTCCGGGGAAGCCTCTCGGTATTCACCCCGTCCACCTTGACGTTAAAAAGTTTCTCAACCGCCGCCTTTATCTCTTTTTTGTTCGCGCCGGGCTCCACCCAGAAAACCACCTTATTGCCTTCGGCGGAAAGCGCCGTGGCCTTCTCTGTTATCACGGGCGCTTTTATTATCGAATATATCTCAGCCATCTCGATTACCCCTTGAAAAATTAACTTACTCGGCCGCTATCGGCTTGAATGAATCCATGACCTTCTCAAAAGCGTCCTTCGTGAACACAAGCCCGTCGTATTTCAATATGTCGTACACGTTGAGCGTTTTAGCGTCCGTAAGCTTAAAGGCTTTCAAATTTCTTATCGCGAGCATCAAGTTTTTGCCCATGACATCGGTAACTATAAGGGCGCTCTCTATGCCGGCCTTTTTGAACACCTCAAGCGCCGCGCTTGTTTTCGGAGCGGCAAGCTCTATGGCGTCGAATATCTTCAACTTCCCCTCGGTGAACTTATGGGCGACAGCCGACCTTACGGCCTGTCTCATGGCCTTTTTGGGAATGGAGTAGGAATAATCCCTCGGCCTCGGCCCGAATACCACTCCGCCGTGCCGCCATACAGGAGACCTCACCGAACCCACCCTCGCCCTGCCCGTGCCCTTCTGCTTCCAGAGTTTCTTGCCGCTTCCGCTGACCTCCGCCCTGTTCTTGGTGCAGGCGTTGCCTTCCCTCTTGTTGGAGCGGTTCATCTTCACGGCCTCGTAAAGGAGGCCGTTATTGACCGGGGCTTCGAAGAATTCCTTCTTGGTCGTAACCTGCGAGACCTTGGTCCCCTCTATGTTCAAAACGTCTATCTTCATTTCGATTTGGACGCCTTTCTGACGGCCACAACCGTATTCACCGAACCCGGCACTCCGCCGTGCACCATGATTATGTTGTCCTTTATGCCGACCACCTTCAGGTTTTCGACAGTCACGTCCTTGGCCCCCATGTGTCCGGCCATCCTCATGCCCTTGAAAACCCTTGACGGATAGGAACTCGAGCCTATGGAGCCGGGGGCGCGGTTGAACATGCTGCCGTGACTTTCGGCGCCGCCGCTGAAGTTATGCCTCTTCATGACTCCCATGAAACCCTTGCCCTTGGAGCATCCGCGGACATCCACGATGTCGCCGACCTTGAATATGTCAGCCGCGTTTAACGTCTGTCCGGCCTTGTAGGCGTCAAGATTGTCGCCCTTAAGCTCCTGCACCGTGTAGAAGCAGGACTTTCCGGCCTTGGCGAAGTGGCCCTTCATGGCCTTATTGACGCGCTTTTCGTCCTTCTCGCCGATGCCCACCTGAATGGCGCCGTAGCCGTCGTTCCCGACCGTCTTTTTCTGCGTAACCACGCAACCGCCGGCGTCTATGACCGTAATCGGCACGTTAACGCCCCCTATGAATATGCGGGTCATTCCTATTTTTTTTCCGAGTATTCCCTCTACCATAAATACACCCTATCCGTTAATCAGTAATCGTTCGCAGAATAACCCTTGCCCTGCTACTGTTCGAGTTTTATTTCCACGTCAACGCCTGCCGGAAGGTCCAGCCTCATCAGGGCGTCCACCGTATGTTGCGTCGGCTCCACTATGTCCATGAGCCTTTTGTGCGTGCGTATTTCGAACTGCTCCCTGCTCTTCTTGTCAACGTGCGGGGACCTCAGCACGCAGAACTTATTTATCTTGGTGGGCAACGGGATAGGGCCTTTGATGCGCGCCCCCGTCCTCTTGGCTGTCTCGACTATCTCCTTGACGGAGCGGTCGAGAAGCCTGTGGTCGTATCCCTTGAGTCTTATCCTTATCCTTTGGCTTTCCACTTTAGCGTCTCCTGTACTTCTATAACTGCTGCTATCGGCAACGGCTTTCCTTACGCTATTATCTTGGTCACGACTCCGGCGCCGACGGTCTTTCCGCCTTCCCTCACCGCGAACCTTACTCCCTCTTCCATGGCTATCGGGGTTATAAGCTCGACGTCCAGCGTAACGTTATCGCCCGGCATCACC
>DASRUI010000045.1:0-16214 GCA_035655515.1 Thermodesulfobacteriota bacterium | reverse complement strand
TGCCGGTGATGTTGAAGGTGCTCATAGCGTTGTAGGTGGTTGAATCGTAGAGGTAGAACGTAACGTTATTGAAAAGAGCTCCGTTAGTCGTTATGGCGCGCGTTACGTCTACGTTAGTGCCGCCGTAAAAAACGACCGTGCCGGTGTCGCCGTTGAATGTGCCGTTGTTGGTGAAGTTGCCATTAACCGTTAAAATGAAACTGTCGCCATTCAAGATAGCGCCGGAATCAATGGTAACGCCTGCTATTGTGGCGGCGGCGCCTAAAGTAACGGCGTTGCCTCCGGTGGTAGCGATAACCGCAGTATCGGTTGTTGCCGGTGCCACACTACCGACCCAGGTTGAACCGCTTGCCCATGTTCCTCCGTTTGCGGTGCTTGTTATTACGGCGGCGGCAGACTCGCGTGCCGAGCCCAAGGTCAGAGCGATGAAGAGTACAAGGACAAAAATAGGCGCGCAACCCATTTTCGCAATAATACGGGCGCATCCTGTTTTTTTAAGGTTTTTACAGAGCTCTAACATCTGCATTACCTGCGTTTATGTTTGCGATTATGGAGTAATCTCCGCTTGTGGTTGTGGCTGTACTTGTGCCGTTTACAAGAAGCCTTATGGTTTTTGCGATTGTGTTTTGGGCAACTTTCGGATAACTACTCTTATGCGCCACGGTTAAGGTAAAAAAAGCAAGGAGGAAAATCGCCGCCGGCAAACGGGCGCACAGCCTCTTAAGGTAATCGGCCGCGGGTAAATAACCAAAGAATTTTCCGATAATGCTTGGCATGGCGTTTCCCTTATCCTGTTTTAGACAAAAATACCCAAGATTGAAACACAATCTTGGGCACCGTCACCCTTGACCCTTTCGGAAGCAAGATAGGTATATTAGTCTAATTCATCATTATTATAACTCGTTTACGGAATTTGTCAAGTCTTTTTTATCCGGATGTCATTAATAGGGCATATGGTTCCAAATTAGAGGTCAAGGCCGCTTCCTTGGCTTATTTTCCTCCCCTCCCATGCGGCGCTTTAGCCCGGAAGACCGGCTACAAACGCAAATATCGTTCGGGGCACATAAAAGTATCACAAGATGACCCGGAAATCTTCGCGTCAATTAAAGACTGCCGCCGATTGACAAACTGCGCTCCACGGCCTTTATGGCATCGACGGCAGAGCTCATTATGCCTCCCGTATAGCCGGAGCCCTCGCCTATGGGGTAAAGGTTTTTCGTGTTTATTGATTCGTATTTTTCGTCGCGCTTAATTCTTATCGGAGCGGAAGTTCTTGTTTCCGCGCCCAATAATGTCGCGTGACGCGAAATAAACAGCGGATAATCCTTTTCCCAAGCGCCAAACGCGGAGACAAGCGCCTCGCTTACGAATTTCGGAAAGATTTCTCTCATGTCAGCGGCTACGGCCCCCATTGCGAACGAATTTTTATTCAGATTGCAGGAAGGCCTTCCGCTTAAAAAATCCGCCAGATTCTGCGCCGGAACTTCCCATCTTCCGCCTCCCGCGTTAAATGCCTTTCGTTCCATGCGCTTTTGAAATTCTATCCCTGCCAATGGATGGGTCGACCCGTAATCATCCGTATGACAGGTTACGATAATCGCCGAATTCGAGAATGCCGACGATCTGCTCGAATAGCTCATGCCGTTTACCACCAGCATGCCGTTCTCGCTTGAGGCGTTTATCACTTCGCCTCCGGGGCACATGCAAAAGGTCTGCACCCCTCTCCCTATTTTCCGGTCGATGTAGTTAAAAGAATAGGCGGCGGCTCCTATGCCTGAGAAGTTCTTATATTTTTCTCCGTATCTTATGAGATTAATAATTTCCGAGGGATGCTCCACCCGGACGCCCACGGAAATCGGCTTCTGCTCGATGACGACGCCTTTTTTATGGAGCATCTCGAATGTATCGCGCGCTGAATGTCCGATAGCAAGATAGACGCTTGAAGCCCGGTATTCCTCCTCGTTGTTTATCACAACGCCCACGGCCTTATCGTCAGATATGAGCATATCCGTCATTTTCGAGCAGTAACGTATGTCTCCGCCTCTTTCAAGGATATGGTTCCTTATGTTGCGGACTATCCGGCACAACACGTCCGTTCCCAGATGAGGCTTGGCTACATACCCTATTTCTTCGGGCGCGCCGAATTTAATGAGCGTATCCAGCGCTCTGTTTATGTATTCGGAATTCTTTGCCCTTGAAAACAGCTTCCCGTCCGAGAACGAACCCGCGCCGCCTTCGCCGAATTGAATGTTGGATTCCGGATTCAGCGTCTTTTCTTTAATAAATCTTCGGACGTCTTCGGAGCGTTCTTCTATGTTTTTGCCTCTTTCGAATATCAAAGGTTTGAACCCGTATTCGATAAGCTCGAGAGCGGCGAACATGCCGGCCGGGCCGAAACCTATTATAATGGGCCGGGTGGCGCGATTTTTCGGTTTCCTGTCGGCCTTTGTTTTTCCTGCATATGCAGGAAAGTTTTCCTTGTTATTGAGGCCGTCGGGAACGCTTATTACTATCGAAACTTCGTAGTAAAACTGTTCTTTATCGCTCATATCAAGCGACTTGCTCAATATTTTGACGAGACGCACGCTTTCTTCGCGAATCTTCATCTTTTGCGAAGCGGCCTTCACATATTCGTCAATTCCGTCTTTTTCAACCGGTATTCGCAGATTGTCGACTATTAAATCCAAAAACTCCTCCGTTTGTTTTATAAGGCCTTGCCTGATGCGGCCTGTCCTGCCGCGTAGCCTGTGCTCCAGCAGACTTGCAAATTATACCCGCCCGTAGGCCCGTCGAGGTCGAGTATCTCTCCGGCGAAATAAAGATTCTCCACCAGCTTCGACCTCATGGTCTTCGGCTCTATTTCGCTTAACTCGATTCCGCCGGAGGTAATGACCGCCTTGTCAAAACCCGCCAGCCCTTTTACTTCAAGGCTGAACTCTTTCAATAAATGCGCGAGCCTTTTCCGCTCTTCCCTCGTGACAAGGCCGGACTTTTTTCCTGGATCGACCCCCGAAACCTTGGCTATAATCGGCACGAGTTTTTGCGGCACAAATTTATCGAGGCTGTTTTTAAACAACCTGTTGGCCCCTTCCTGAAAACAGTTCCTGAGCATAATGTCGAGGCTCGTAAACTCGAGGTCAGGGACAAGGTCTATCTTTAACGCGACCTTGCCGGGCAAGGCCTTACCAATGGACCTGCTCATGTTGATGATTGCCGGTCCGCTCATGCCGTTTGCCGTGAATATGGCATCGCCTTGGCCTGAATCTATCTTTTTCCCGTCCTTGTACAAACTTACGAAAGCGTCTTTGAGGCTAAGGCCCTCAAGCTCTTTTACGAACCCTTCCTTCAAGACGACCGGCGTAAGAGACGGCGACGGGGTTACCACTTTATGTCCGAAAAGAGCCGCCCATCCGTACCCGTCGCCCGTGGAGCCTGTTGCGGGATACGATTTTCCGCCCGTGCATACGATGAACTTATCCGCTATTATTTCTTCTCTTGAGGCCAGCACGATTTTTTCGATGAGGTTTCTTTTTCTTACGACCTCCTTGACCTCTGCGTTCAATTTAACCTCGACTTGCGAGTCGTTCAGATATTTAATCAACGCGCCAAGCACGTCCTCCGCCCTGTCGCTCTCGCAGAGGACTCTGTTGCCTTTTTCAACCTTTGTCCTTACGCCGCGGCTTTCAAAAAAATCTATCACGTCCCGGACGCCGAACCTATAAAGGAGCGGGAGGAGGAACTTTCCGCTCTGTTCGTGTCTTTGGCCGTATTTTCGCGCCATGTCTTTGGGTTCGTCGGTCTTGTTCGTGATATTGCAACGTCCGTGGCCGGTTATCAAAAGCTTGACGCCGAGGGCGCTGTTCTTTTCGAGCAGAATAACGTGCGCTCCTAACTCGCCGGCCCTTCCGGCCGCCATCATCCCGGCCGGCCCGCCGCCGATTATCGCCACGTCGTATCTCACGGCTCTCTTATATCATAGATATTGTTTTTTTCTTACGGCGGGTCGGGGAAAGGCGCATTGAATATTGACGTAAAAATCTTTACGGGATTATAAACGATATACTAAACTCTCATTACGACCGGGTACAATATAGAGTAATTGTTGGGTTACGGCGGAGTTTACCCCGTACTTGATACGGGGCTAACCCAACCTGCTATCTATTTTAATAAGGTTGACAATTCTATTGATAAGGTTTACAATCTTTTGCATAAGGTTGCGCAATACTAACAAACTGTAATTACAGGGTTTTCACATGGTTGGCATTAGAAAAAGAGGCGAAGATATACGGCAATTTATTCTTAATAACGTGGAAAGCCATCCTCGGGACGTGGCTGGCCTTGCGGTCAAAACATTCAAAATAACCCGACAGGCTGTTAATAAACATATCAAGCGCATGGTGGAACAAGGTGTTTTAATTCCTTCCGGAAGCACGAAAAACCGCCACTACCTTCTTCGTCCGCCGGCCCAATGGGAAACAATCGTATCTCTCGATAAGAGTTCCTCAGAGGATGTTATCTGGAGAAACGAAATAGAACCACAACTCGGAAAACTGCCTGACAACGTGCGGGACATCTGGCACTACGGCTTTACCGAGATGATGAATAACGCCATTGACCATTCCGAAGGGACCCAAGTCAGCATCAAGATAACCAAAACCGGCGCGACTACCGAGATAGATCTCTTTGATAATGGCATCGGTATTTTCAGAAAAATTCAAAGCGTGCTCGGCCTTGAAGACGAACGACACGCGGTTCTTGAACTGTCAAAGGGCAAACTGACGACCGATCCGGAACGGCATACCGGAGAAGGAATTTTCTTTTCCTCGCGAATGTTCGATTATTTTCACATATTGTCAGGCGCTGTTCTTTTCTCTCACACCCATGTCGAAGATGAAGACTGGATAGTCGAAGATAAAAACTGGAAATCCCATAAGGGAACATATGTGTCTATGAAATTAAAGGACAACACGGCACGGACGACCAAAAAAGTATTTGACGAATTTACCGATAATGACTATGGATTTACCAAGACCGTCGTTCCCGTCCGCCTTGCTCAATACAGCAACGAAATGCTCATTTCGCGCTCTCAGGCCAAACGCCTATTGGCGCGTGTGGATCGGTTCAAAAAAGTGATTTTGGATTTCAATAACGTCGAGGCAATCGGCCAGGCCTTTGCCGACGAAACATTCCGTGTTTTCGCAAGACAACACCCGCAAATAGAACTCATTCCTATAAACGCGAACAAAACCGTCCGGCAGATGATCCAACGGGCTTTAGCAGGAGCAGAGGAACCTGATACATCGTCAAATCCAACCCTATAAATTGATTTACGTTTAATAACCCAACAATTTTCTCCGCCTTGCATCCCCCCATGACCGCGGTATAATGCCTTCATGGGAACTCTTATGGCATTTTTCGGCGCGTCAATCGGAGGGGCTATCGGCTGGTGGATCGGGGATTATGTCGGGATTTGGACTGCCTTGGTTTTAAGTTCCATCGGCACGGGGTTAGGCTACTATTTGGCAAAGCGGTTTTTGGCGAGATGATTGAAGAAGATATAAGACTATCCTATTCTCCCTTTTCTAATAACCCCGCCCTGTAAACTCCGTGAAGTAATCCCGTGATTGTAAAGTAGGGGTTCAAAATTTTGAACCCCTACTTCGGGATAAAGCCCCTCGCAATGACAACGTAGCCTTGTAGGGTGGGCACCGCCCACCGAAATATCAACTACTCGCTCCTGTAAATGGTGGGCGGTGCCCACCCTACAAAAACTTTTCCACACTGGAGCGTGAGAAAGATAATTATGAACCGCCCCTCACCCTGCCCTCTCCCGCGAGGGGAGAGGGTTCTTCTATTCCACCTCACCCTTTTTAGCCTCAAGCTCTTCCCATCTTGAGTAAGAATCAGCGAGCTCGGATTCCACCTCTTCCATCCGCGTCTTAGCCTCGGCCGTTTTTTTGCCTTGCCTGAAGAAGTCCGGGGCCGCCATCTTCTCAAACAACTTATGCTGCTCCGCTTCGAGCGCCTCTATCTTTGCCGGTAAATCGCTAAGCTCCCGCTCTTCCTTGAAGCCCGTCTTTGCCTTGTCTTTTTTCGGCTTCTCCCGGTTCCGCCTCTTTTCGTCCTTTTCTTCGACGTCCTTTGGCCGCTGGCGGAGCCAATCGTCATACCCGCCGATATATTCGTTAAGGCCGTGCTTTTCGAATACCAACGTGCTCGTGGCCACGTTATTGAGAAAAGCCCTGTCATGGCTTACGAGCAGCACCGTCCCCGGATAGTCGAGAAGCAGTTCTTCGAGCAGGTCCAGCGTCTCGCTGTCGAGGTCGTTCGTCGGCTCGTCCATCACAAGCACGTTGGAAGGTCTCGTAAACAACTTCGCCAAAAGAAGCCTGTTCCTCTCTCCGCCCGAGAGCGCTTTCACCGGAGTTCGCGCGCGGGAGGGGGAGAAAAGGAAATCCTGAAGGTAGCCGATAATGTGGCGGGGTTTGCCGTCTATTATTACCTGATCGTTGCCGTCGCCGATATTGTCCCGAACGGTCCGCTCTTCGTCGAGGACGGCCCTGTGCTGGTCGAAATAAGCCACTTCAAGCCGTGTTCCCAGACGCACTGTCCCCTTGACGGGTTCGAGCTTTCCGAGGAGGAGCTTTAAAAGAGTGCTCTTGCCCGAGCCGTTAGGGCCGATTATGCCGACCTTGTCGCCCCTCGCTATGGTCGTCGAGAAATCCTTTACAATCGAGCTCCCCTCGTCGTAAGAGTAGCTTATCCCCTTTGCCTCGATGACGAGCTTGCCCGAAAGCTCCGCCTCCTGAAGCTTCATTTTGGCGTTGCCTTCGAGTTCTCTCCTTTCGCTCCGAAGCCGTCTCATGTCCTGTAACGCCCTGACCCTGCCTTCGTTGCGAGTCCTGCGGGCCTTGACGCCCTGGCGTATCCATATTTCTTCTTCGGAGAGCTTTTTGTCAAAGAGGGCGTTTTGTTGGGCCTCGGAATTGAGGAGCGCCTCTTTACGCTCGATATAATTCCCGTAATCGCACTGCCAACTCGTAAGCCTGCCCCTATCGAGTTCGATAATGCGCGTAGCGAGCTTACGGAGGAGCATCCGGTCGTGGGTCACGAACAGTATCGCGCCGCCGTATCCGAGGAGGAATTCCTCCAGCCAGCCGATGGATTCTATGTCAAGGTGGTTTGTCGGCTCATCGAGCAAGAGGAGGTCCGGGTCGGAGACAAGCGCCCTTCCGAGGAGAACGCGCCTCTTATAGCCCCCCGAGAGCGCGGAAAAATCCATATCAGCCGGAAGCCTGAGTTTGGATATAACGGTTTCCACCATCTGGTTCGCCTGCCAGCCGCCCTTTGTGTCAAGCTCATGGTGTATTCGCTCAAATTCGGCTAAGGCCTTTTCTCCGCCGTCTTCGCCAAGCGTCCGGCTTACATTGTGATAGTCGGCCAGAAGCTTATAGATATCGCCGAGCCCGCCGCCTATGACCTCAAATACCGTGCCTGTAATGTCCTGAGGCACCTCCTGCGTCAATCTCGTTATCTTAATCCCCTGCTGCACCGTAATCTCGCCGCCGTCGGGTTGAATCGCGCCGCTAATCACCTTCATGAGGGTGGATTTCCCGACCCCGTTACGCCCTACAAGGCAGACCCGCTCTCCCTTCTCTATCTGGAGATCGATTCCGTCTATGAGCAGCGGACTGCCGAATCCTACGGTTATGCGCCTCAGGTTTATTAAAGCCATCTTGCCCTTTCCGTGATAAATCAATCCAATACTATACTATAACGAAAAGGAAATTGCCGCATAGATCGACCCCGCATGCGCATACCCTCGTAACGCAAAAAAAAAATGATAAAATCCAATGGCACGCATAGCATGGGGGTAAGTTGAAATATTACGGGTGCAAGGGTCACCCATGCCCTTATTTAATTGAAATCCAGCCCGGATAATGATAGAAACTCCGTTAAGACAAAATAATCAAAAGGAGACCTCTCATGGGACTGCTCGAAGGCAAAAAGGCCGTAATCTTCGGAGTGGCGAACGACAAGAGCATCGCGTGGGCCATTGCCGAGGCGTTCAAAAGAGAAGGCGCGGAACTGGCCTTCACCTACGCGGGAGAAATACTCGAATCGAGGGTAAGGCCTCTCGCGGAATCCGTCGGCTCGAAGATAATCCTTCCGTGCGACGTTACGAACGAACCTCAGATGGACGCGGTGTTCGACACTCTTAAAAAAGAATGGAACGGCCTCGACATACTCGTGCATTCCCTCGCCTTCGCCAAAAAAGAAGAACTCAAGGGCGAGTTCTTCAACACCTCGCGCGAAGGGTTTTTGCTGGCCATGGACGTAAGCGCGTATTCGCTCGTCGCTCTCTGCAAAAGGGCCTATCCCCTGATGGAGGGCCGTAACGGAAGCGTCATGACGCTTACCTATCTCGGAAGCGAGCGCGTAATCCCGAACTATAACGTAATGGGCGTGGCCAAGGCCGCGCTTGAGGCGAGCGTAAGATACCTCGCCGCGGACTTGGGAGGCAAGGGCATAAGGGTCAACGCCATAAGTCCGGGCCCGATAAAGACCCTCGCGGCAATGGGCATAAGCGGATTCCGCGACATCCTCTCGGTCGTCGAGGGAAAGTCGCCTCTCAAGAGAAACGTAACGCAGGACGACGTCGCGGGAACGGCCGTGTATCTCGCGAGCCCTCTTTCGAGCGGAGTCACCGGCGAACTCATCCACGTTGATTCGGGCTTCAACGTCATGGGGCTTTAAAAATTACGATGAGGATAATAGCGGACCTGCACGTCCATTCCAATTATTCGCGCGCCACGAGCAGGGACATGACGCTCGAAGGGATTTTCCCGTGGGCCAAGACAAAGGGCATAGATATCGTCGGCACCGGCGACTTCACCCATCCCTCGCACTTCTCTTCTATCGAAAAGAAACTCGAACCGACCGGTAAAGGCCTCTTCACGAAAAAAAATTCCGGCAATGACGTTCAATTCATGCTCACTGCCGAAGTCTCAAACATCTACACCCAAGGCGGCAAGACGCGGAAAATCCATAACCTCATCTTCGCCCCCACTCTCGAAGCGGCGCGTAGAATAAACTCCGAGCTCGCCAGACGCGGAAACGTCACGTCCGACGGACGCCCGATATTCGGATTCCCCGCAAAAGACCTCGTAAAAATAGCCCTCGATGCCGACCCTGATTCGATGGTCATTCCGGCGCACGCGTGGACGCCTTGGTTCTCGATATTCGGCAGTAAATCAGGCTTCGACGCCATAGAAGAATGTTTCGGAGAACTCTCCAAGCACGTCCGCGCCATTGAAACAGGCCTTTCGTCCGACCCTGACATGAACCACCGGTTATCCGCCCTCGATAACATAACCCTCATATCAAACTCCGACGCCCACTCTCCTGCGAAACTCGGCAGAGAGGCGAACGTGTTCGACTGCGAAATGGATTACTACGAAATAATCCGCGTACTCCGCGAAAAAAACGTTAAAAAATTCCTCTTCACCGTAGAATTCTTCCCCGAAGAAGGCAAATATCACTTTGACGGGCACCGCGCGTGCAAGGTTTCATCCTCCCCCGAAGAGACCAAAAGAACAAACGGCCTTTGCGTGAACTGCGGAAAAGGACTTACCATAGGGGTTCTAAGCAGGGTCGAAGCCCTGGCAGACAGGCCAAAGGGGGCTATGTTAGAGCGCGCAATACCTTCAAGAAAACTCGTCCCGCTTCAGGAAATAATAGCGGAATCTCTTGGCAGGGGCGTCAACACAAAGGCGGTGCAAAAGGAGTACACAAAGATTATTGACGCCGGGAAAAGCGAATTCAACGTGCTCCTCGACATGGAAGAAAAGGAACTTGAAGAAATCGCGCCGCGAAAGATAGCCGAGGCCATAATGAAGGTGCGAAAAGGCGAGATATCCATAGCGCCGGGCTTTGACGGAGAATTCGGGAAGATAAAGATACGGGACTGATACCGCGTCCTTGCGGACGGCACGATAAACCAATAAGCCGTTGCGGCACGTCCGCCTCGGGCGGACACGATGGAAGTTAAAACATTCCGGCTCCAGAGCCCGACCCGCCCTATGGGGCGGGTACCCCGCGCAATCTTAAGCGCCCCGATGCCTCTGGATACGGGGCGCTCCGTATTGAAACATCGGAGAGAGTAGCCCCGCCCTTTCCCTTGACGATGCTTTACCCCTCCTGATATACTTGATATATTAAGATGATACAGGCTTATGCGTGACCGATAAACTCGCGTTCGGCGTGGAGCCGTCAAACCGCAGATACAGGCTTCGCCTTTCGAGATACCGGGCCCTGGCCGAGACAATAGCCGGTTTCATTGAGAATAAAGCCGGCAAAACCGTCATCCTCGACGTCGGGGTGGGTTCGGGAAGAACTTTGAGATACCTTGAGCCGACGGGCCTCTCCGAGCGCGCGGACTTTTACGGCCTGGACATGGACTCGAAAAGGCTCGACGGCATATACGGAAAAAAGAAGTGGCGCCTCGTCATGGCGGACGTTACAAAGGGCATACCATTTAAAAACAAAAGCGTGGACGTCGCTGTCATCGAGCAGATGCTTGAGCACATCTCTAACCCCGAAGATGCGTTAAAAGAAATAGCGAGGGTCATTAAACCCGGAGGGCTTTTGATAGTCGGCGTGCCTATATTCCCCGCCCCCGTAGAATGGGTCAGGGAAAAAGTCACGGCCTACGCGGCCAAACGCTTCGACATGAGGAGGGGCCACGTGCAGACCTTCACGCTCAAGAAGGCAACGAGGCTTATAAAAACAAGCCTTTTCGACATATCGAGCGTACGCGGTTTCAGAATAGCCTCGGGCGGCATACTCAGCCCGCTCGAAAACCTGCGTTTTTGGTGGAGACTTAACGCGTTTATGGGCAAGGTCGTGCCGTCCCTTTGCGCGGAAATACAGATTACGGCAAAAAAAAGGAAGCAACATGACGATTAATTCGTACATTAAGGCCGTGGAATTGGCGAAAAGAGGCAAGCTCGTCCTCGCCCTCGAACTTTTCGAAGCCAACCCCGCGTTCAAGGAAAACGCTATCGCGCTTTCGTATTACGCCCTCTGCGTGGCGGTGCTCAGGGATAAATGCGACGAGGCCCTCATCATCCTCCGCGGCGCGGTTAAAAAAGACCGGTTCCAGCCCGACATATACATGAATATCGGCAGAGTTTACGTGTTGAAAAAGAGGAAAGACTTCGCGGCCAAGGCCTTTGTAAAGGGCCTCTCTCTTGACCGCTCGCATGCGGGAATCTTAAAAGAGATAAAAAAACTCGGAATAAGGCAACGAGCGCTGATACCGTTTCTGCCGAGGAAAAACGTCTTGAATAAAGCCCTCGGAAAAATAATTTATGAACTCAAACACGCTAAAAAACAGGAGTAATCATGAGTAACGCTGCGAACGAAGACAAAGAATTGATGGAAGAGGCGAGAACGCGCCTCATGAAAACCGCCGAAGGAATCTTGAACGGCTCCATAGGGATAATCGAGGGTTGCAGGATGATGAACGAATTCATCGCGTTCGCCGAACTGAACATTGACGAGGACGACCGCGTGACGTTTCAATCCGTGGAGTCTCGGACCGACCACCTCCCTGTCGGAGAAGTCCGGAAACTATGGAACGAAGAAGCCTTGAAAAAAAAAGACGAAGAGATAAAAAAAATCGAGATTATGTTCACCGGAATAGTAAAAGACAGTTGCAGTTTCATACTCAACAAATACACTTCCGAGCGCTAAACGCCGCCTTTAAAGGCATAAAAGAGATAACCTCCGAACTCATGGCTGAACTTAGAAGTAAAACGCCTTTTTTTAAAAATAAAAGGAGGGATTGCTCAGGTTCATGGGCATAGCCCTCGCCTGCCGCGGCCCCTTGAACATCCTGCTTTGCCTCAAACTCGGAATAAAGGCGGGGGAATGGAATTATGTTTTGGTGTTTTCGGGCGTTGCGATCACGGGAGCCGGGGTATTTTGCAAACGCGGCTTCACGAGCCGGACAGAAAAATAGTCTTGTAGGATGGGCTCAGCCCACCAAAATATCAGATCGCTTCTGTAAACGGTGGGCATAGCCCACCCTACCAAACACCCGTTCACGCCGCTTTCTTGTGTAAGCCGCGCGGCTTGATACGCCCGAGGATTCCCGATTTTTTGATTTTTACCCTGTAAAGGTCGTACTGATTCTGAAGGTTAAGCCAGACCTCGGCCGACGTCCCGAAATACCTCGACAGCTTTATCGCCATCTCAGGGCTTATGTTCCTTTTTTCGTTCACGATCTCGTTCACCGTCCTGAAGGTCGTGTTAATCTCTTTCGCGAGCCTCGTCTGAGACAATCCGAAAGGCTTTAGAAAATCCTCGCTTAATATCCTGCCCGGATGAGCCGGCTCTTTTTTAAGGTTACGCATGGTTTCCTCCGTTTAATGCAACCCCGCCTATCGTTCCCGCGCCGGAGCGTGGGAACGATAAAACCCAGTATTTTCCGCAAGATTACTCGACGACCGTCACCTTGCCATACATCACCTTATGGATAAAGCAGATGTAGTAATACTCGCCGGCTTTATCAAACCTGTACTCCCAAGAGTTGCCCGGGGCTACGCGGGGGGAGAATATCCCCTGCTCTCCTATGACATGCATGGACGCCAAGAGATGCGCCACGTTATCGTTATTCACCCACCTTACGACTTCGCCTTTTTTTATGACTATATTGCCGGGGATAAAGACGTTCCGGGCGCCGGCGACGGACGTGGCTTGTATGGTATGCGCCCCGTCAACGGCTACGGACTCGGAAACAGGGTCGAGTTCGGACTCGAACACTTTTGTCTTCGCTTGCTTAAGCGGCTCCGCGTCGCCCGTGATGTTCTTGTACTCGGTGGCCATTGACTCGGCCAGATAAATCTTCTCCATCCGCTCTTTATCCGTGACGCCGGGGGCAAGCGCCTCGTCGATGAGCAGCCTTACCTCCCGTGGAACCGCTTCCTTGTTCTTTTTTATCAAAAAGGTCATCTCTTCCACGTTCTGCTGGTCAAGCGCCGCGCCGTACCTGATAACAAAGGGCTCGTGCGTCGCGAGCGCGGCATTGGTCAGGAAAAGAAAGATAACGACCAGAGCCGGAATAACGAGAAATATCTTTTTCATTGCCGTCACCCCTTTCGGATTGCGCGCAATCTCAAGATTGCCAGAGCCGTTTTTACGGATAACGCCGACTCGCCTCCTATTTCAAGACTGATTCATTTCTAATCAGATTAAAGCACAAAAATGGCATTCCGGCAATCTACGGGAATGCCAGATATTCATCGTCTATCGTTCCCACGCCGGAGCGCGGGAACGATAACTTCCTAATGCCGCCTCCTCTAACCTTTTTTAACGCTCCTCATCACGATAATCTCAAGGCCGAATACAAGGATAAACACGGCCAAAGGAAAAAAGACCTTTTCCCGCGCATCGTCCTCTTCGAGGAGCAGGAAAATCCCCGGAGCGGCCGCGAAAAACGCGGTAAAAACCGCCAAACCCTTCATGCCTTCGCCCAACTCCCTTATTGACAGCGGCCGTTAAATAAACTACCCTTACACCATGGTCAACTCTTTTTCTTTTCAAAAAAACCCGGTTGATATGATAATCCTCATCAACGGAATAGTAAACATTTTTCCGGTTTGCTTCGTCCTCTTCTTTTACGTTAAAAATCTCTAAAAGGCAGCGCCTATGCCCGAACTGAGACTAAATCTCGTAACCCGCGAATGGGTGATTATAGCCACGGAAAGGGCCAAAAGGCCGGAGGAGTTCAAAAGCCTTCCGACAAAAAAGGCCGTGCCTGATTTTTTGAAAGGTTGCCCTTTTTGTCCGGGAAACGAGGAAAAAACCCCGAAAGAAACCTTCCGGATAGACGGCGACAAAAACTGGCGGATAAGGGTCGTGCAAAATAAGTTCGCCGCTCTATCGGAGATAGGAGAGAAAAAAAGGGTTAATAACGGGATAAGGCGAATGGTAAACGGCGTCGGGCGGCACGAAGTCATAATAGAAACCCCGCAACACGACGTTCATCCGGCGCTCCTTCCGATAGGTCACATGGAAGACCTTATCCACATCTACAAAAACCGTTTTCTCGACGCGTACCGCGACCCGCGCGTGGAGCACGTCATAATCTTCAAAAACCACGGCGAACGGGCCGGCACGTCCCTCGAACATCCGCACTCCCAGCTTATCGCGACTCCGGTGGTGCCGGCGCAGTACCGCGACAGAATGGAGGCCGCGACCCACTACTTCGACGATACGGGCGTTTGCCTCATATGCGACGAACTCCAAAGCGAACTGAGCGAGGGAAAACGCATAATAATGGATACGGCGCACTTTGTGACCTTTATCCCCTACGCCGCGCTCTCGCCATTTCACACGTGGATATTCCCGAAACGCCATACGGCGGCATTTTCGGACATAACCGAACCGGAGATAGCCGACCTCGCGCTGCACCTTAAAAGCCTGCTCTGCAAACTCTACTACGGGCTGGATAATCCGGACTATAACTACGTCATACGCTCGGCCAAGCCGAGCGAAGCAAGAAACGAGTACGTGCACTGGTACCTCGCCATAGTGCCGAGGATTACGCGCACGGCCGGCTTCGAGATAGGAAGCGGCATATACATCAACAGCTCCCTTCCGGAACAAAGCGCCGAATTCCTCAAGGCCGTTAAAATCGAATGAAACGTAAGAATCCAATTCCCACGGTCGACATAATAATAGAAATTGAAGACGGCATAGTCCTCATCAAGAGGAAGAATCCCCCTTACGGCTGGGCCCTGCCCGGCGGCTTCGTGGACTATGGCGAGACCTTCGAAAAGGCCGCCTTAAGAGAGGCCAAAGAAGAGACATCTCTCGATATCGTTTTACTCCGCCAACTCCACGCCTACTCGGACCCGAAAAGAGACCCGAGAAAACACACGGTAACCGTTGTTTTCGTCGCCAAGGCCTTCGGAATGCCCGTCGCAGGGGACGACGCCGGGATGATTGGCGTTTTCACGAAAGACAATCTTCCCTCTCCCGTGGTCTTTGACCACGGAAAAATCATCTCGGATTATTTCAGATGGAAAAAAGAAGGATTTCGGGTGTTCGAGACGAATAAGGAAAAATATAAAAGGCGGGGATTTTAAACCCCCCGCCTTAAATGAATAAGCCCCTGTGGCGCGTCCGCCTCAGGCGGACACGACGCAAGTTAAGGCATTAAGCCGGGGTACTCCGCTCCGCCTTACTGATTGGCGGACGGACGAAGCATGGGTCGGGGCTCAGCCCTGCCTCTTCTCCATGCCCGCGGGCTGAACCGTTGCCTGAGAAACTATAAGCTCGGTCTCGGCCACTATCTTATGCCATACGTTTTTTGGCGCGAGCACGACGGAGCCCGGCTTAAGCTCGATTGACTCTTCCTTGCCTCCGTCCAGATAGAACTTCCCCTTGCCCTCGTGCGCGAAGAATATCTGGTCCCCGCCCGGATGCCTGTGCCAATCCAGCATCTGAGCGGGTTTGAAGTAATAGGTGTCCTGCGTAAGAGCGTCGGTCTTCACGAACGTTACCTTGTTGACCGCGCCTTCGGTAAATTGCCTTTTTTCCGTTACGTTTGCGCCTTCCATATTAGTCCCTCCGCTTTTACCGGTTATCTTTTACTATCGGGCGCCTTTATGCGTCAGCCGGCTTTCGTCTTGCCTTGGATTGCTTTTTTCTTGCCGCGACGGCGAGGTCCGAAAATTTTCTGCCGGAGAAAAACCCCAAGAACACCTTCTGCGCCTCTTGCCAAAAATCATGCACCGCGCACGTCTTATCCCTCTCGCAGTAACCCTTGTGTATGAGGCACACGTTGAGCCGAACAGGCCCTTCCATGGCCTCCACCACGTCGAGCACGGATATCTCGCCCGGCGGCTTCGCGAGCGTGAACCCGCCGCCCGGACCCCTGGTCGAGATAAGAAGCCCTTTTTTCGACAGGGTCTGGAATATCTTCGCCAGATAGGCCTTGGGGACGTCCTGGTCTTTACACACCTCGTCTATATAAGCCACCTTGCCCCGTGGCTGAAGCGAGAGGTAAAGCACCCCTCTTATTGCATATTCCGCGCCTTTGCTCAGTCTGAACATAATTAGGAAGTATTAAGACCTCTTTTATCCTTTTTTTCGGACGTTGTCAAGGGGTTTTTTACCGGGATAAATTGCGCATTCGTTGCCTT
>DASRUI010000044.1:0-12988 GCA_035655515.1 Thermodesulfobacteriota bacterium | reverse complement strand
GCCTTCGTTAGACTCGGCTATGGCTATCGCGGCCTCTTCCTCGAATCTGCCTTTTGCGCGGCTTTCTCTTTCGAATTTGGTCTTGCAGTCCACGCAAACCCTCGTGAACGGAAGCGCCCTCAGGCGTTCTTCGCCTATGGGCTCGCCGCATTCTTCGCACTCGCCGTAGCCCTTCTCGTTAAGGCGTTCTATGGCCACGTTGACTTCGTGAAGCCGCTCCCTCTCCCTGTCGCCGAGGGTCAGGATAAGCTCTCTTTCGCGCTCGTTGCTGGCTATGTCGTATATGTCGCCTATCTCGAACTTGTTCGCGTTGCTTTCGGCCTTTACCTTATTAGTGACTTCATCGAGAAGCCTTCTTTTGGACGCGAGGAGCGTCTTGAGCATCTCTTTTTTAAAAGACTGCCTGCTCGTTCCGCTTGATGCTTTGGAAGAGGATTTTTTGATTGCCGCGGTTTTCGGCGCGGCCTTCTTCTTTGCCGCCGGTTTTTTTACGGCGGCTTTTTTCTTGGCCGGAGCCTTACCTTTGACTTTGCCCGGGACAGGTTTCTTTATTGTCTTTTTGGCCTTGGGCGCCGCGGCCTTCTTTTTCGCGGGTAATTTTTTCTTTTTGGCGGTTGCCATATATTTCCCTTTTCCTCGATATTTAATAAGTAGGTAAATATACCTTATTCAATGATATTGTCAACGAAATTTTGCAGGGGCGACTCCTGCACCCGAAATGTTTTAACCCGCTTCTTTAACTCCCCTCCTTAGCCCGCCGTAGGCGAGGTCTCGTCCGCATTCCTGCGGACGGACAAGGAGGGTCCGCCTCAGGCGGAGGGGGAGGTTTATCTTGACCCCGCTTTTACCCCCCCGGCCTCCCCTTATAAAGGGGAGGAGAAAGGTGCCGTCCGTCCGCCGAAGGCGGAACACGGGTTGACTGTAAAGACGTGGTGGGATAAAATATCCGGTATTTTCGAGCGGCAAGGTTACCCTCTTTTACAAAGGGGCGGGGTACCCACGCGAAGCGTGGGTCGGGGGGATTTAACGAGACTCTTATGAATATCGAGAAATCTTACGACATAATAATAATCGGCGCCGGGCACGCCGGATCCGAGGCCGCCCTTGCGGCCGGAAGGCTCGGCCTGAGCGTTGTGGTCATAACAATGAACCTCGACACAATCGGCCAGATGTCCTGCAATCCCGCCATAGGCGGCATAGCAAAAGGGCACCTCGTAAAAGAGATAGACGCCCTTGGCGGAGAGATGGGTAAGGCGATTGACGATACCGCCATACAATTCAGAACCCTTAACGCGAGCAAAGGCCCTGCCGTGCGCGCCACAAGGGCTCAGGCGGACAGGACTCTTTATAAACTCCGCATGAGGCGCGCCCTTGAAAACGCGTCGAATATAAGGCTCTGGCAAGGCACTGTCGAAAAAATACTTTTAAAAGACTCCGGGGCAACCGGGGTGGAGCTTGCAACAGGCGAGGTCTTTCACGCGGGCGCCGTGGTCGTCACCACAGGGACTTTTTTAAACGGCCTCATGCACATAGGCTCTGACACCTATGCCGGAGGAAGGGCCGGAGACGCGCCGAGCGTCGGACTTTCCGGCTCGTTAAAGGAATTGGGCCTTTTGACGGGGCGCCTTAAAACAGGCACCTGCCCGAGACTCGATTCGAGAACAATAGATTATTCCAAACTCGCCTTACAGGAGGGCGAACCTGACGCAAGGCCTTTTTCTTTTTCAAACCCCGCTTCAATTGTAAGGCAAAGACGGCAACTTCCCTGCCATATGACCTATACAAACGCCAAAACCCATGAAATCATTAAGGAAAATCTACATTTCTCGCCTCTGTTCAGCGGTAAGATAAAAGGCATTGGTCCGCGTTATTGTCCTTCCATAGAGGATAAGGTGGTAAAATTCCCCGAAAGGATACGCCATCAGGTGTTTTTGGAGCCTGAAGGCTATGACACCTTCGAGGTCTATCCCAACGGTCTTTCGACAAGCCTTCCGTTCGGAGTGCAGGAAGGGTTTTTAAGAACCATCCAAGGTCTTGAAAACGTTGAGATAATAAGGCCCGGTTACGCGATTGAATATGACTTTATTTTTCCGACAGAGTTAAAACAAACTCTTGAAACAAAGACAATCAAGGGGCTTTTTCTCGCGGGCCAGATTAACGGCACTTCCGGCTATGAGGAGGCCGCGGCTCAGGGCATAATGGCCGGCATTAACGCGGGGCTTAAACTCAAAGGAAAACCGCCGTTTATCCTCACAAGGGCTGATTCGTATATCGGGGTCATGATAGACGACCTGACGACAAAAGGCACGAAAGAGCCTTACAGGCTCTTTACCTCGCGCGCCGAACACAGGCTTGTTTTAAGGGAAGATAACGCCGACAGGCGCCTTATGGACAAGGCTGACTCGCTCGGTCTTATCGAAGAAAAGGCCTATGCCGGTTTTTTGAAGAAAAAAACCTTAATAGAATCAAGCATTAAAGCCCTTGAACAATTAAAGGCAAATCCGACTCAAGAGACAAATAAAAGGCTTGTTGCCGAAGGTTTCGGAGAGATAAAAAAAAGTATGTCTCTTAAAGAACTCCTGAGGCAACCCTTGGTAACCCTCGAAAGCCTCATCAAGATTTTCAAAGAACCTCTTGCAACAGTTTTATCAGGGGCTGATACCGAGGTCTTTCGCGCGATCGAGATAGAGACAAAATACGAAGGTTATATAAAACGGGAGTTCGAGGACATAGAAAGATTCAAACGTTCCGAAGAGGTAAAGATACCGGAAAATACCGCATATGAAAAAGTACCGGGTCTTTCCACTGAAATAAAGGAAAAACTCAAGAAAACAAGGCCTATTTCCATTGGTCAGGCCAGCAGAATCCCCGGCGTGACGCCGGCCGCGATAAGTATGCTCATGATATACATGAAAATCCGGAAGGCGGTTTGACGGTGATAGCGCTTTCAGGTAAAGTTGTTTCCGGCGTGACGCCGGCCGCCATAAGCATGTTAATGATATACATGAAAACACGGAAGGCGGTTTGACGGTGATAGTGCTTTTAGGTAAAGTTGTTTCCGGCGTGACGCCGGCCGCCATAAGTATGCTAATGATATACATGAAAACCCGGAAGGCGGTTTAGCTCAAGATGGAACAGCGTAAAATAACCGATATGCTCATAGCAGGGGCAAAGGAACTCGATATAGAGATGCGCGAGAGCGATATCAAGGCTTTTTCTCTGTACCTCGAAGAACTCAAAAAGTGGAATGAGAAGATAAATTTAACAAGTCTTCGCTCTGATAAGGATATCACAATAAAACACTTTCTTGATTCCCTTACTGTTGTGAGGTTTTTAAAGGATAATAATGTATCGAGTCTTCTTGACATTGGCTCGGGAGGGGGATTCCCCGGCATACCATTAAAGATAGTAATGCCAAAATTAAAGATAACCCTGCTTGAGGCAATAGAAAAGAAGGTAAATTTTTTAAAACATATAATACGCATCCTCGGCCTTAACAACATCGAGGCAATAAAAGGCAGGGCTGAAGACAAAGAAATCATAAAAGCATATAAAAGCTCGTTTGACTGCGTAATCTCAAGGGCATTATCCTCGATAAAAGACTATATTCATCTTGCCGAACCTTATATAAAGGAAAAGGGCATAATCCTTGCCATGAAAGGCCCGGTAGAGAAAAAACTTTCCTCTGAACTCAACGAATATCAAAAACACCGGAAATATCCTTTTAAACTGCACGAGATAACCCCGTGTTTCAGCCCTTCCAAGACCACGATTATAATATTCCGCATCTGTTAATTGTTCCACGTGGAACATAAGGGCTGAGCCTTTTCGCCCCTTTTTACCAAGGAGGGGCGGGAGTTAATTGTTCCACGTGGAACAATGGCTGGGCCCCGACCCGCCCTATGGGGCGGGTACCCCGCATAATGTTTTAATTTGCTTCGTGCTATGCGAACCACCCGGGCTTATTGATTCATTTCGCTGTCCGCAAGGACAGCCCTTGAAAAAACTCTTGAAATAACATTGCGATATGGTAAAATCTGCCAAAGTATGGGCAGGATAATAGCAATAGCCAATCAAAAGGGCGGAGTCGGCAAAACCACGACCGCGATAAATCTTTCGGCGTCTCTTGCTGTCGCCGAAAAAAAAGTTTTGCTTGTTGATTTCGATCCGCAGGGGAATACCACGAGCGGCATAGGGGCTTCGGTAAAAGAGCACGAAGCAGGAATCTATGACGCTATAATAAACGGAAAAGACATAAGAGATATGCTTGTGGAAACCGAATTGAGTTGCCTTAAGCTCGTGCCTTCCACAATAGACCTTACCGGGGCAGAGATAGAGCTTGTTGGCATGCCGGAGAGGGAGTTCAGGCTAAAACAGGTTCTTGAAGGAATAAAAAGCGAGTTCGATTACATAGTAATAGATTGTCCTCCGTCTTTAAGCCTTCTTACCGTCAATGCCCTTACGGCGGCTGATTCGGTCTTGATACCTCTTCAGTGCGAGTATTTTGCTTTGGAAGGCGTAAGCAAGATTTTAAAGACCATAGAGATAATAAGGGCCGGGCTTAATCCGTCGCTTGAAATAGAAGGGGTTGTATTGACCATGTTCGACCCGAGGAATAATTTATCCCGTCAGGTCGTTGAAGAGGTTAGAAAACATTTCGGCAACAAGGCCTTTTCAACGATAATACCGCGTAACGTGAGGCTTAGCGAGAGCCCGAGCTTCGGAAAGCCCGCGATACTCTATGACATAAATTCCAAAGGCGCGGTAAGTTACATGGAACTCGCGAGGGAGCTTGTCGGCGAATGCAGAAATTAGGCGGGCCTGAAATGAAAAAAAAGGTTTTAGGAAGAGGGCTCGGCGCTCTTATAGGCGAAAGCGCTGAAAGGCATCCGGATAGGTTTCTTTTTTGCCCGATAGACAGAATTCACCCTAATAAAAGGCAGCCGAGGAAGAAGTTCGATACAGCCTCGTTAACGGAACTTGCTGATTCTATTAAGGAAAACGGCATAATAGAGCCTCTTGTCTTAAGAAAAGACGGCCCGGATTATGAGCTCATAGCCGGCGAGAGAAGGTTACGGGCCTCTCTTATGGCCGGGCTTAAACAAGTGCCCGCAGTTATACTTGAGGCAACGGACGTGCAAAGCCTCGAGCTCGCGATAGTGGAGAATATCCAGAGGCAGGATTTGAATCCAATCGAAGAGGCCGACGCTTACCAGAGTCTCGTTAACGTCGGCATGTCGCAGGAAGACGTATCGAAAAAGGTCGGCAAGGACAGGGCCACGGTGGCTAATTATTTAAGGCTCTTGAAACTGCCGCCGGAGGTGAAAGACGAGCTTTTGAATTCCGCCATATCAATGGGGCACGCGAGGGCCATACTTTCCCTTTCGGGCCACGCGGCCCAGAGAGAACTCTGCAGGAAGGTCATAACAAAAGGCCTTTCCGTCAGGGAAACCGAGCGGCTCGCGAATTCCGTTCTTTCGGGCGCGAAACCAACGAGGAAAAAGGCGTCTCACTTAAGCGCGATAGAGGAAGAACTCAGGCGGACCTTCGGCACAAAGGTTTCGGTCGTCGAAAGAAACGGACGCGGCAAAATCGAAATAGAATTCTACTCTCCGGAAGAGAGGGAGAGGGTAATAGACATATTAAGGCGGGCGTGACGTAAATAAAAAAGCGATGAAAGGAAAGATATGTTCGGAAAACCCGTAAAAGAAGAATCAGCCGGCATAGGCGAGATAATAGCGTTTATAGGAAAAGGCGTGAAGGTTGAAGGAAAGTTGATTTTTGACGGCACCGTGAGGATAGACGGCCAGTTTAAGGGCGAGGCCGAAAGCAACGGCACTCTCGTCATCGGGGAGGGCGCCTTGGTGGAAGCCACCCTGAACATAGACACAATCGTGGTGTCCGGCGAGATAAGGGGCGTCGTAAACGCCAAGAGCAGGGTTGAATTGAGGGGGCCGGGCAAGGTTTTGGGCGACATAAGAACCCCGACGCTCATAGTCGGAGAGGGCGTAATATTCGAGGGCAATTGCATGATGACGAAAAAGGATTCGTCCGGACAGTCCGCCTGAGGCGGATGAATAAATAAGCCCCGATGTTTTGCGCATCTTTCTCCTCCCCTTTACCCGCCTACAGGCGAGGTCTCGCATTTATGCGGACAAGGGGCTGGGCTCCCGTTGCCGCGAAGCGCAATGCAACGGGAAGTGGTGGGGTAAATAAAGATTAAAGATAACCTCCCCCTCCGCCCGAGGCGGACCCTCCTTGGCAAGGAGGGGAGTTAAAAAAGCAAGTCGAAGCATTATGAGTGCAGGGCTCAGCCCTTGCGGACAGTCCGCCTGAGGCGGATGAATAAATAAGCCCCGATGTTTTGCATGGCACGAAAGAAGTTAAAGCATTATGAGTGCAGGGCTCAGCCCTGCCGGACAGACGGCAGGCGAAAAATATTTTACAAGGAGTCGTTAGATGAAAAAGGGCGAAAAAATCTGGTTTAACGGAAAACTCGTCAACTGGGATGAAGCTCAGGTGCACGTTCTGACCCACACGCTCCATTACGGTCTCGGCGTTTTCGAGGGCATAAGGTGTTATCTCCAAGACGACGGCGGGAGCGCTGTTTTCAGGCTCAAGGAGCATACGAACAGGCTTTTCGCCTCGGCGCACATAGCGCAGATGAAAATCCCTTTCACCAAAGACGAAATAAACCTTGCCGTCATAGAAACCCTGAAGGCCAATAAACTCAAGGAGGGCTACATAAGGCCTCTCGCGTTTTTGGCCGAGGGGAGCATGGGCATATTTCCAAAGGATAATCCGGTCAGGGTCGCCATCGCGGCGTGGGAGTGGGGCGCGTATCTCGGGGAAGACGGACTTAAAAAAGGCATAAGGGCCAAGGTGTCTTCCTTTACGCGGCACCACGTGAACGTCGGAATGACCAAGGCGAAAATAGTCGGGAATTATGTCAACTCCATACTCGCCAAAAGAGAGGTCGTGGCGGCAGGCTACGACGAGGCGCTTCTTCTCGATACGGACGGGTACGTGTCCGAAGGAAGCGGCGAGAACATATTCATGGTCAAGGACGGGGTTTTGAAAACAACGCCGCTCACCTCCGTTTTAAACGGCATCACGAGGGACGCCGTGATAAACATAGCGCGCGATCAGGGCATTACCGTGAACGAGGGCAGGTTTACGAGGGACGAACTCTATATAGCGGATGAGGCGTTTTTCACCGGCACTGCGGCCGAGATAACCCCGATAAGGGAACTCGACGACAGGATGATAGGCGAAGGCAAGCCCGGTCCGGTGACAAAAAAGATACAGGATACGTTCTTCGACATAGTGAAAGGCAGGAATAACCATTATTCAAACTGGCTTTGGCGGGTTTAGGCGTCCTTGCGAACCGTTAAGGCTTATTAATTCATTTCGCCGTCTGTCCGCCTAAGGCGGAGGCTCTTCCTTGCGCCCGTAATGTTTCAACTTGCATCGAGGCATGCATACCATCAAATTTTATCAATTCATTGCGCTGTCCGTAAGGACCCGGTATTCATCGCCGGGCAACATCTTTTCCCGTCTGCTATACTGATAACATGGAGGATAAATTGAAAAGCAAATTCGCTATCGCCGCCGCGGCGATTGTTTTGGCTGTTTTGATTTTTCTTGTCTTCATTTTTTCGAAGGACGATAAGCACGGCTCTGTCGAGACATCGGGCATAGTCGAGGCGACGGAGGTCGAGATTTCTTCCAAACTCGGATCGAGGATAGCGTGGCTTTGTTGCGAAGAGGGGGAGCGCGTAAAGTCAAATGAGGTCGCGATAAGGCTTGATGACGCGGAACTTAAGGCCGTTCGAAGCGAGGCTGAGGCCGCGGTAAGACAGATGGAATCGGCAATAGAGGCGGCAAAAGCAGAGGTAGACGGCGCAAAGGCGGGCATCGCGTCTTCCGGGGCCTCGCTTAAAGAGGTTGAGGCGGAAATCAAAAAAACCGATATTTTAAAGAAGGACGCGGGGAAAGACCTCGCGAGGACAAAGGAACTTTTCAAGGAAGGCGTTCTTACGGAAAAAGAACTCGACGCGATAACCACCCGCTTTGACGCTCTCGGGGCGGAGGAAAACGCGCTTCGCGCGAGGCGCGATTCTTTAAAGGCCGCTCTTGGCGGAGCGCGCGCGAGGCTTAAGACATCCGAGGCAGGAGTCGTCTCGGCCCTGGCGAGGCTCGACGAGGCGAATGCCGCGCTCGCTTTTGCTGACGCGAATCTGAAAGACACGGTAATCGTCTTCCCCATGGACGGAGTCATAGCGCACAAGGCGTTTCAAGCAGGAGAGGTCGTTTCTCAGGGTGTTTCCGTTTACACGGTGCATGACGCGGATAACCTTTGGGTGAGGATAGACGTGGACGAAACGCTCGTAGCGGGGATAAAGTTAGGCGCGAAGGCCGGGATTACCCACGCGGGGTTTCCGGGTGAGGCGTTCGAGGGCGAGGTGGTTGAGATAGGCGTTGCCGGAGGGTTCGCGACTCAGAGGGACGTAACAAGAGGCAGGTCCGACATAAGGACGTTTCGCGTAAAACTGAAGGTTAGGGAGAACAAAGGAGAATTAAAACCCGGAATGACCGTTAAGGTCCGGTTTTTGTAAGAGCGGTACCCCCCTTTTACAAAGGGCGGGGTACCCATGCGAAACATGGGTCGGGAGGGATTTAGGCAGCCGATGGCGTACGCCCTTGAAATACAAGGTCTTGTAAAGAAGTTCAAGGACCTCTCGGCCCTTGACGGAGTTTCTTTTTCCGTGGAGGAGGGGGAGTTCTTCGGGCTTTTGGGCCCGAACGGGGCCGGCAAGACTACTCTCATACGCATCATCACGACCCTCATAAGGCCGACATCGGGAAGAGCCGTTGTAATGGGCATGGATTGCTCGAGAAACTGCGCCGGGGTCAGGAAAAAAATCGGAGTCGTGCCGCAGGCCTTGACGAGCGACCTCGATCTTACGGGCAGAGAGAACATGGACATCTACGCCCGTTTCTACGACATACCGAAAAAAGAGCGGCGCGAAAGGATAGAGTATCTTCTCGATATGGTCGGCTTGAGGGAGCGGGCGGCCGACCTTGTAGCGACCTATTCCGGAGGAATGAGAAGACGTCTTGAGCTCGCCCGCGCGCTCGTGAACATGCCTGAGCTTTTCATCCTTGACGAGCCTACCCTCGGCCTCGACCCTCAAAGCAGGCGGGTGGTGTGGGAATTTCTCGAAAAACTCATGACAGAGCACAAGATAACGACCCTCTTGACGACCCACTACATGGAAGAGGCCGAGGCGCTTTGCGACCGCGTCGCCATAATAGACTACGGAAAGATAGTCGCTCTCGACACCATCGAAGGCTTGAAGAAAGCGGTTCCCGAAAAAGACGTAGTAGAGATTGAATTCTCCGAAGCCTCGGAAGAGTTGCTGATTGACTCGCTCAAGGCGATGAGTTCTATAACGTCCGTGAGTATCATCGGCAACGCGCTCAGGATTTCGGTCGAAGACGGAGCGGGCTCGATAACCGAGATACTCGAACGCGTCAAGGCGGAGGGTGGAAAAGTCAGGAAGGCAGTGGTCAAAAACCTGACCCTCGAGGACGTGTTCATCCACTTTACGGGAAGGCCCATACGCGAGGAAGAGGCCAAGAAGGTGAGTTTTTTACTCGGAGCCGGCATTCCGAGGAGGTGGACGAGATGACCCGGTTTTTCGCGGTTGTGGAGAGGGACCTGAGAAAATTTGTCAGAAACCCGGTCGTCATGCTCATGAGCATCCTTATGCCGGTTCTTTACCTCGTGATACTCGGAAACTCTTTTCTCGGAGAGCTTAAAAATCTTCCCCTCGCTGTCGTTAAGCACGATTCAGGCGAGTACGGGGAGCGGATATTGGAAAGGTTGCACTCCATGGAGGGCGGGCCTAAGAGGGTTATAGTTTACCACGCGGCGAACGAAGGCGAGGCAATGGAAGGGCTTAAAAAGGGCGTTTTCGCGGCAACGTTAATCATACCAAGGAATTTTTCAAGCGACATCGCGCACGGAAAGACCTCGGAGCTCGGGCTTTTCCTCGATAACTCCGAGCCTGTGGCCTCGGAGTTTTTGCGCGCTCAGGCCGCCTTGGCCTTAAGCGCCATGCGAAACGACTTTATAAAGATAAGGGAAGAAAAGGCTCCAATGCTCCGCGAGACGGAACTTTATAAGAAGATAGATTACGACCAGTCTCTCATACCGGGTGTCATAATAATGGCGATATTTTTGGGCGCCATGACAACAGGGGTTTTTAACGTGGTCATGGACAGGTTCATGGGCATAGAGGAGAGTTATTTTCTGACGCCCTTGACCAAGATGAACATCGTCACCGGCCTCATAGTGAGCGGGCTTTTCATAACCACCATTCTCGCGCTTGTCGTTCTCGCGATAAGCTCTCTCATAGCGGGCCTGTATTTTTGGACGACCATAAGCTTTGGCGCTTTTATCGCGCTTCTTTTGGTGATAGCGCTTTCCACCTTGAGTCTTCAGGGTTTGATGTTCGTCATACTCGGCAGGGTTGATCATCCGAGGATAGTCGGGGTTTTGGGAGGGTTTTTGAACGTGATACTGTTTTTTCCGAGCGGGGCGATATATCCGGTGGAGAGTTTTCCCGCGTGGCTAAAGGCGTTTTCACGGATAAACCCGGAGACGTATTCGGTTCACGCCATGAGGGCCATACTCTTCAAGGGCGCGGACGTTTACGCGGTGAAACAAGACCTCGCGCTCCTTTTCGTGACAGCCGTGGTTTTGATTTCTCTCGCAACGGTGGTGTTCAAGAGGGAGTTGTGAGGGGGGAGGGTAAGTATTTTATGTCAGAAAGAAAGGGTTAGCGTGTTTTTTTGTTCTCGTAGGGCAACCCTCCGCCTGAGGCGGAAGGGTTGCGTCTTTGTGCAGGGCTAAAGCCCTGCCCTACATGCCCTATTCAAGAAGACAATTGCGCGAGAGGCGGCAGTATGCTATATTATGTGTATATGGAGGTGTATAGATGAGAACTAATATCGTCCTTGACGACGAACTTGTCAAAGAGGCCATAAAATATTCCGAGGCTACTACAAAGAAGGGGCTTATTAACGAGGCCCTGAAGGAATTCGTAGAGAGCCACAAGAGAAAAAACCTGAGGGAGATTAAAGGCAAGATACGCTTTGAGAGCGGTTACGATTATAAAAAACTCAGGCGAGGCGAATGAGATGGTCTTGGTCGACACCTCGGTGGTTATAGATTATCTCAAGGGCCGCGATAACGAACATACCGGGAAGTTCGATGCCGTCATCAAAAACAACATTCCTTGGGGCATAAATTCCTTCATTTATCAGGAAGTCCTTCAGGGCGCGAGAACCGAAAAAGAATACGGCATTCTCAGGAACTATCTTTCGAGCCAGAGATTTTACGGCCTTAAAGACGAAAAAAAGTCCTTTGAAGAGGCCGCCATGCTATACCTCAAGTGCCGCAAAAAAGGCCTGACAGTAAGCTCCACGATGGACTGCATAATAGCGCAGACGGCCATCGAGAACCGGTTGCTTCTGCTCCATAATGATTCTGATTACGTCAAGATCGCGCGGGTCGCGGGATTGAGGTTTTTTTGACGGGCGTAAAAGCCGCGGAGGGTGGCAGTGAGGAATTATGAACCGTTTGTCCCGAGCAGTGAGCTTGTCGAACTGTCGAAGGATGAACGGATAAATGGTTTGTTCAGGAAAATAAATTCGGCGCGCTTTTTTGCTTTCGGTTCTTTTTACATTTTTTTAATTGGGGGTAGGGTACAACCGCTTGTAGATTGACTTAACGCACTTATGCCGGTAGGAGTGGATATTTGTTCTTCCGGTATCACTAAGATATCTGATTCAAGTTTCGCATGGATGATTTTTTTATCTTCAATTTTTTTCATTACATCATTACAAGCTTTTACGAAATCTTCGTAAAATTCTTCGGAAATTAAAACAATTTTTCCATCACGCTCTTTTAAATGCTTTGTTTCGAATCTCGTGCTTTCCTTTTTTTGCGTTAGTCCAAAGTTCTTCCCCGGAATCCCTATGTGCAGGAGACCGCATCTTAAATCTTTATACAAGTTAGAAGCGTGCTTTTTATATTCTTCCGGAAATAATTCTTCGATAGCATTTTCAAATCTTTTTTGTGAAAGACCGTTATCGTTCCAACCATAAGGATCTAAACATGCCCCCAAAAATTCAATCCCTGCCGCCATCAAGAAAAAGGATTGGTAATGAAATGCTTTTTCCTGAATATTTTTTATATCTTCTATTAATACTCTTTCAATAAGGTCGGTTGCCTTCATCTTTTTACTTCAAACTCCCAAAAATCAGAGGGAGAGATAATTTTTATCCCGCGGAAACTCTTCAGAATAAGAAGGTCTGTATCGCCCGTAACAATGCAATCCGCTTTTGCTTCCAGCGCGGCCGCAAGGACGTTATCGTCATCGCTATCCCGGCAGATTTTTTCGTTTAAATCGGCCGGCTCAACCACTTCCGCGTTAACATAGATAAATCTGATAATTTTAGCGGTCTTTGATTCGTGGAAATGGAATTTTTTTGTCAATTTTTCTTCCAGTTCATCCAAAATCCATTGGGAAGTGAAGATGTCATGCTCTGACAGGCAATGGTCGAAAACTTCGCTCGAAGCGCCACGCGAGATAAAGGCGGCTATCAGGACGTTAGTATCGAAAATGACCTTCGCGAGACTTTTTTGAATACGTCTTCGTCGGTGAATATGCCCTGTTGCTCGGCCTCCGGCAGAAGGAGTTTCCGGAGCCTCTGAAACTCTTCCCTCGCGAAATACTGGCGCAACGCCTCGCGCACGATGTCGCTCTGGTTCGTGTGCTCGCGCTTGGTCGCGTCGGCAAGTTTCTTTTTAAGAGCGGGGGGAAGGCTTATCGTGATTGTCTCTCTCATATATCACCTCTGTAATACAATATAATACAAGGGCAGGGCATTTGTAGGGGCACGATGCATCGTGCCC
>DASRUI010000043.1:0-32804 GCA_035655515.1 Thermodesulfobacteriota bacterium | reverse complement strand
ACCCGACGCCTCCAAGGTTATAGCCGGCGATTATATCGGGTTTCTCGCAAAGAAAAGGAAGTAAACCCCTCCCTTTTACAAAGGGAGGGAGGCAGGGAGGGATTTGCGGACGTGTACAGGGGAAAGATTAAAAAGGTTCATTTCGTCGGCATCGGCGGAAGCGGCATGTGCGGGATTGCCGAGGTGCTCATAAACATGGGCTACGTCGTGTCCGGAAGCGACATGAAGGAGAACGACGCGGTCAGAAGGCTTAAGGGCCTCGGCGCGGCGGTTTTTATCGGGCATGCGAAAGAAAACGTCCTCGGAGCGGACTGCGTGGTTTATTCCTCCGCCGTCAAGAGGGATAACCCGGAGATTCAAGAGGCGAGGCTTCTCCAAACGCCCATAATACCGAGGGCCGAGATGCTCGCCGAACTTATGCGCATGAAATACGGAGTAGCCGTGGCCGGCACACACGGGAAGACCACCACGACCTCCATGATAGCCGCGGTTTTGGCGCACGCCGGACTAGACCCGACGGTCGTGACGGGCGGGAAGCTCAATTCTCTCGGAACGAACGCGAAGCTGGGGGGCGGAGAGGTCTTAGTGGCCGAGGCGGACGAGAGCGACGGGAGTTTCCTCAAGCTCTCTCCCATAGTGGCCGTGGTGACGAACATAGACAGGGAACACATGGACCATTACAGCGACATGGACGAGGTGAAGGCGGCGTATCTTAACTTCGTGAACAAGGTTCCGTTTTACGGGTGCGCGATAGTGTGTCTCGACCATCCGGTCATACAGGACATAATACCCGGCATAACGAGGCGCTATATAAGTTACGGCCTTTCGGCGCAGGCCGACGTTCACGCGATTGGCATAGAGCAATCGGGCGGGAAGTCGGTTTTCGAGGCGATGGCCTTTGGCCGTTCCGTCGGTAAAATCGAGATACACGTTCCGGGCGTGCATAACGTCGCGAACGCCTTGGCGGTAGTGGCCGCGGGGAGGGAACTCGGCATACCGAACGACAAGATAATCGGGGGGCTAAAGTCTTTCAAGGGGGTCGAGCGCAGGTTTCAGATAAAAGGGAGCGAGGGCGGGATAACGGTCATAGACGACTACGGGCATCACCCCGTGGAGATAAAGGCGGTTTTGAGGGCGGTGAAGGACGGCTGGAGAAGAAGGTCGGTCGTTATTTTTCAGCCGCACAGGTACTCGCGCACCAAGGACCTTTTCAAGGAATTCATATCGGCCTTTAACGACGCGGACGTGGTTTTCCTTACCGACGTCTACGCGGCAGGGGAGGAAAAGATATTCGGAGTGGGCTCGGACATTCTTTTTGATGCCATGAAAGAGCACGGCAGCAGGAACGTTTTCTACGTTCCCGATTTGAAAGACGTGCCGGCAAAGGTCGAGGCGATATTGAAGCCCGGAGATATGGTCATAACCTTGGGCGCGGGGGACGTGTGGAAGGCCGGGGAGAGGCTCGTGGATTTGCTTAAGGATAAATACCGTTCGTAGATCGTGGCTTATGATGAATTTTCTCGCCTTATTTCCTCCCCACTTGTTGGGGAGGGCAGGGTGGGGCAGCCCTGATATAAATATATATTTTCTTTTGTATCAGCCCCCCGCGACCCATGCTTCGCATGGGTACCCCGATTGCGGGGGCAGGCTCTGAAGGGCTGAGCTACACGCAAAAACAAAAGAGACATGAAGGAAAGGAAGGCAATGGCGGAGCAGTTCAATTTATTTCAAATCGAGAGGTTCAAGGGCAAGGCGCTCTTTAACGTGCCCATGAGCCGCTACACCTCCTTGAAGATAGGAGGAAATGCGGACTGCATGGCGTTCCCCAAGGACGAAACCGATTTGAGGGACATACTTTCTTTCGCCGCGTCGAAGAATTTTCCGGTGCATCTCATAGGGGCCGGGACGAATCTTCTCGTAAGGGACGGCGGCATAAGGGGAGTCGTGGTGAACATGAGCGAGGGCTTTTCCGACATCAATTGGACCGGCGAGGATATTTGCATAGCCGGTTCGGGGCTTAGGCTCGCGGAACTCTTGAGCGAGGCATCGAGGCGGGGTCTTACGGGGCTTGAATTCGCCTGCGGCATTCCGGGAACAATCGGAGGGGCGGTTATAATGAACGCCGGAGCCTACGGAGGAGAGATGAAAGACGTGGTCGAAGGGATTGAAATATTGACGGCGAAATTGAAAAAGGGTTTTCTCTCGAGGGCGGAGCTTAAGTTTTCTTACAGGCATTCGGCCGTGCCGCAGGGCGCGATAATTTTAAGGGCGCACATGAGGTTCGAAAAGAACACCCCCGACGGCGTGGAAGGCAGGATGAAGGAGTTCAGAAAAAAAAGAGAGACCACGATGGCGATAAGGTTTCCGAACGCAGGGTCTATATTTAAAAATCCGGAGGGCTTTTCCGCGGGAAAACTCATAGACGAGACAGGCCTTAAGGGGAAAAGAATCGGGGATGCCGCCATATCCGAGATTCACGCGAACTATATCGTCAATACGGGCCGCGCCACGGCGAGAGACGTTTTGTCGCTCATGGCCCTCATGAGGGATACCGTTCACAGAAATACGGGAATCGTGCTCGAGCCCGAGATAAGGGTCATGGGAGATGATTAGAGGATTGGAGGTAAACCGGCGGGTTTCCCGGTTTACGCGGAATGAAATATCCGAGAGAGTGAAATATTATGGACGTCGCGTCGCTTGAAGAAAAAAGGGCTTTTTTTAAAACAAAGCGGATAGGCGTTTTGATGGGGGGACTGTCCGAGGAGAGGGACATCTCTCTTCGGAGCGGGGAGTGCGTCGCGAACGCCCTTTCCGAGAAGGGCTATAAGGCGGTTCGCGTGGACGCGGGGAGAGACCTGGCCGGAAAACTCGTTGACGGGAAGATAGACGTGGCGTTCGTGGCGCTTCACGGCGAGTACGGAGAAGACGGTTGCGTGCAGGGGCTTCTTGAGGTTATGGGAATACCTTACACAGGCTCGGGCGTTCTGGCGAGCGCGTTGGCGATGGATAAGGCGGCTGCCAAGGCGTCTTTCGCCTTTTACGGCATACCTACTCCGGAGTATATGGAATTGCGTAACGGGGACGCGTCGGAGCCGAAGATGCCTTTTCCGTGGATAGTGAAGCCGTCGGCTCAGGGCTCTACCATCGGGGTAACGCTCGTCACCCGGATTGAACTTTACGCGGATGCCTTGAAAGAGGCCTATAGGCACGACGCCGCCGTGCTTGTGGAGAGATTCATCGAGGGAAGGGAACTTACCGTGGCGATACTCGGGATCAGGGTGTTTCCTCCGGTGGAGATAGTTCCGAAGAGCGCGGCCATATACGATTTCAAGTCCAAGTACGTGAAGGGCATGACCGAGTTCAAGACCCCGGCGGAGTTGAGCGAAACTGAGTGGCGGGCAGTGAAAGATTCCGCCCTCTCGGCCTACGCGAAGACGGGTTGCGAAGGGCCGTCGAGGGTGGATATTATCCTTTCGAATGAAGGGATTCCGTACGTGTTGGAGGTGAATACCGTTCCCGGCATGACCGAACTGAGCCTTTTTCCGAGGGCCGCGGCCGCCGGGGGAGTCGGGTTTTCTTCTTTAATCGAGGAGATACTTTTTACCGCGAGGCTTAAAAAGAAATACGCCTTGAAACAATAAGAGAAAGAAGGATAGATTTGCAAAAAAGGGATTGATTGATTTCAGGTTTTGTTTTTTTATTCCCTCTCCCTTGACGGGAGAGGGTAGGGTGAGGGTGATAAGGGCGATGTTTAAAGGCAACAGGATAAAAGCCAACAAAAGGCGGCGCGAGCCGTTCACAAGAAAACACAAGGGCAAGATAGCATTTCTTGCCAAGGCGTTCGCCGTTACGGCGGTCTTTTCGCTTTTCGCTTTTGCGTCGGTCAGGTTTTACCGCGAACTTTTGCTCAGTCCTTCTCTGGAGATAAAGACGATAAACATAGACGGAAAACAAAGGGTGAGCGTCGAGGAGATAATGGAGTTGACCGGCGTGCATATAGGCAAAAACATCCTTGGCGTAAGGCCATTCAGCGCCGAGAAGGCCCTGAAAACCCACCCCTTTGTCGAGGACGCGCTGGTAAAGATATTGCTTCCGGGGACCGTGAACATAGCCATAACCGAGAGGGAGCCGGTGCTCCTCGTCAATTTGAACGGGCTTTACGTGATGGACAAAAAAGGGGTTCTCTTCAAGAAATATTCGCCGGAGGACTCGATTGACGTGCCTGTGGTGACGGGGCTCGACGATTTCAACGGCGACATGGAGCCCATATTCAAGGCCGGGCTTTTTCCGCTCCTCGCGGCGCTTAACGAGTCCCCTGTTTTCGCCCGGTCCGGGGTCTCCGAGATAAACTGTAATCCCGCTTACGGTTTTACGATAACGACGGTCGACGGAGGCGTCAGCGTGCGCGTCGGCAAGGACGACTTCGCGGGAAGGCTTAAGGACATGGACAAGATAATATCGGGAAGAGGCGCCGGTTTCGCCGGGCTTGAGTCAATAGACCTTACGAGCGACAGGGGCGTCGTGGTCAAGTTCCTCGCAACCTCAACCTTAAAAAGGGGGAATACGTAAATGGCGAAGAGAGAAAACATCGTGGTCGGGCTCGATATCGGCACCACAAAGATATGCGTGATAGTCGGAGAGGCGACCAAAGACGGCATAGAAGTGGTAGGCGTCGGAACCCATCCTTCGAGGGGATTGAGGAAAGGGGTCGTCGTCAACATAGACACCACGGTCGAGTCCATAAAGAAGGCGGTCGAGGAGGCCGAGCTCATGGCCGGATGCGAGATAAACCGCGTCTATACGGGCATCTCCGGAGGGCACATAAAGACCTTCAACAGTCACGGCGTCATAGCGGTAAAGGACGGCGAGATAACCAAAGCCGACGTGGACCGCGTCATCGAGGCGGCGCAGGCCATTCCGATTCCGCCGGACAGGGAAATCATACACGTCATACCGCAGGAGTATCTGATAGACGATCAGGGCGGCATACAGGAGCCGCTCGGCATGAACGGCATAAGGCTCGAGGTGAAGGTTCACATAGTGACGGCCGCGATGACCTCGGCGCAGAATATCGTGAAGTGCGCGAATAAGGCCGGGCTCGACGTGGCCGATATAGCGTTGCAGCAGCTTGTGAGCAGCGAGGCGGTATTGACGCAGGACGAAAGGGAACTCGGGGTGGCGCTTCTGGACATAGGCGGCGGCACGACCGACATAGCCGTGTTCCACGGCGGAAACATAAAATACACGACCGTTCTTTCCATAGGAGGCAATCAGGTTACCGGCGATTTGGCGGTCGGCCTCCGGACTCCTTCGAGCGAGGCGGAGAAGATAAAGAAAAAGCACGGATGCGCCATGGCCTCGATGATAAATCAGGACGAGACGGTGGAGGTCCCCGGCGTCGGAGGGTACAAGCCGAGGAAGGTCTCCAGGCATCTTTTGGGAGAGATAATAGAGCCGAGGATGGAGGAGATATTCGAGCTCATAAGGAGGGAGCTCGTGAAGAGCGGATACGAAGGGCTGATATCGTCCGGAGTGGTCATAACCGGCGGCGCGGCCGCGATGGAGGGAATTACCGAACTCGCGGAGCAGGTCTTCGACCTTCCGGCGAGACGCGGGATTCCGACGAACGTATCGGGGCTCGTGGACATAGTGCAGAGTCCGGCTTATTCCACGGGACTCGGGCTCGTGAGATACGGCATAAAACACTCGCACGAGACGCGCTTCGCGAGGGGCGGAAATAACCTCGTGGTCAAGATCGCCGCTCGAATGAAGGACTGGTTCAAGGAATTCTTTTAATGTTCATTTTTGTCATTGCGAGCGAAGCGAAGCAATCCCATGATTGTAAAAACGAGATTGCTTCGGGATAAAACCCCTCGCAATGACAAAGGGGCAGACCGCTGGAATTACCTAACCTTAAATGAGAAAAGGAGGATGTGAGATGGAATTCAAATTCGCCGACGGATTCAACAAGCACGCCAGGATAAAGGTAATAGGTGTCGGGGGTTGCGGCGGCAACGCGGTTGATACGATGATTACGCTCGGGCTCGACGGCGCGGACTTCATAGCGGCGAATACGGACAGTCAGGCCTTAAGTTCTTCCCTCGCGGACGTGAAATTGCAGTTAGGCGCGGATCTGACGAAAGGGCTCGGAGCCGGAGCCAATCCCGACATCGGGAGGCACGCGGCGATGGAAAGCAGGGAGCAGATAAGGGAGATTTGTCAGGGCGCGGACATGATATTCGTTACGGCAGGCATGGGCGGCGGAACCGGCACGGGAGGCGCGCCGATAGTCGCCGAGGTCGCGAGGGAGTGCGGCGCGCTGGTCGTCGGGGTGGTCACGAAGCCGTTTTCGTTCGAGGGCAATCGCAAGATGAAGAGCGCGGACGACGGGCTTAAGAGGTTAAGGGATTCGTCCGACACGGTGATAACGGTGCCTAACCAGAGGCTCCTTTCCATAGCGAGCAAAAGCACGACGTTGACGGAGGCCTTTAAAAAGGCCGATCAGGTGCTTTATCAGGCGGTGAAGGGCATATCGGACGTGATAACGGTTCCGGGCCTCGTGAACGTGGACTTCGCGGACGTAAAGACCATAATGAGCGAGATGGGGCAGGCCCTCATGGGGAGCGGGATGGCGAGGGGAGAAAACAGGGCAATCGAGGCCGCGAGGGCGGCGATATCGAGCCCGCTTCTCGAAGACATCTCCATAAAAGGCGCGAGGGGAATCCTGATAAACGTCACCGGAAGTTCCGACCTTACGCTTAACGACATGCAGGAGGCCTCGAACCTGATACACGCGGAAGCCCACGAGAACGCGATGATAATCATAGGCGCGGTCATTGACGAGACAATGGGAGACGACATAAGGGTTACGGTGATAGCCACGGGCTTCGGAGCCGTTGACGAGAAGAGAAAGAGCGTTCCGCACATAGCCCCGGCCATGATAATGGAAAACTTCGACGTGCCGACCATGGTGAGGAAAGACAGGGAAAGGCAGTCCGCGGGCGCCGTCATAGGCAAGGGAGACGTCGAGAGGGCCGGCAAATCAGGCGGCTTTTACTCGGACGACGAGGATATATACGATACGCCGACGTTTCTACGGAGACAGGCGGACTGAGGGGCTCTAATTTCTGTCATTGCGAGGGCGTCCGCCAATAATAATGGTGGACGGACGAAGCAATCTCATTTTTGTAGCTCACAGCCCTTTAGGACTGACATTAGTGGCGTAGTCTTGCGGCATAGGTTCCGTTTTTGCCTTGAAAACGGGTGTCAATGTTGCGGCAAAGCCATTCTGTCAATCCGGTGAATTTAAAACCACGGCAAGTAGCGCCATTTTTTTATACCCCAAATACTTGACAAATTTAATAAGGTATATTAAATTGTATGTAAGCGCTTTGCTTGGAGCATTTTTTCGTTTATGAGACTTACCACAAAAGGACAATACGCCGTTCGGGCGATGGCCGCGCTTGCCGGCCATAAGGAAGGCAGGCCCGTGAGCCTCAAGGACATCTCGCGCGAGGAAGGCATTTCTCTTGCTTATCTGGAGCAACTTTTTGTAAAATTACGCAAGGGCAACATCGTAAGAAGCGTCAGAGGCCCGGGCGGCGGTTATGTTTTGGCGAAAGACCCGTCCGACATAAGCGTTGGCGAGGTCATATCCGTAGTGGAGGAACCTCTTAACCCGGTCGCGTGCCTTGACGACGACTCAAGCGGATGCGCGCGGAGCGAGAGTTGCATGACTCAAAAGGTCTGGAAGGGGTTAGGGGAGAGGATAAAGGAGTTCTTGAACTCTATTACCATAGAAGAATTGGCGTCCGAGATGAATGCGCTTAAAGATTCGTCCGGCCATAAGTGCGACGCGCGTTAGCAGGCTGCTGAAAAAGTCCATCCGACCCATACTTCGTATGGGTGCCCCGGTTGTCTTCGGCGCTCGTCGTTGCGGCGTATATAAAGATACGCCGACCCATCCGTTGGATGGGTGCCCCGCCTCACTTCTCGACGCCTCGCATCTGGAGCTTTTTGAGCAGCCTGACGTAGGTTGGAGTTTTTTCGCACTTATTAGATTATAAACGGAGGTTTCTTTGAAGAAGATATATTTCGACCATAACGCCACTACCCCTGTTCACGAAGAAGTTTTTGAGGCCATGCTTCCTTATCTTAAGGACGAGTGGGGCAATCCTTCGAGCATACACTGGGCCGGAAGAGGGCCGAGAAAGGCGGTTGACGACGCGAGGGAAAAGGTGTGCGCGTTCTTGAACTGCTCTCCGGTTGAACTCATATTCACGAGCTCCGGCTCCGAGGGCGACAACCTCGCCATAAAAGGCACGGCCTTCGCGAAAAAGGCTAAGGGTAACCACATAATAACCACCAAGGTCGAGCATCCGGCCGTTCTCAACACTTGCAAGTATCTCGAAAGGGAGGGCTTCGAGGTAACGTATCTCGACGTCGATTCTTACGGCCTCATAAGCCCGGACGAGATTAAAAAGGCAATCACCCCGAAGACCATTCTTATAACCGTGATGCACGTGAATAACGAAACAGGCGTCATAATGCCGATCGAGGAAATAGGGAATATCGCCGAAGAGGCCGGCGTGACATTTCATACGGACGCGGTTCAGGCCGCCGGTAAACTCAAGATAGACGTAAAGAATTTGAAGTGCGATTTGCTTACAATATCAGGCCACAAGCTCTACGGCCCCAAGGGCGTAGGCGCCCTTTACGTCAAGCGCGGGGCGCGAATTACCCCTCTTATCCACGGAGGCCACCACGAGAGAAACCGCCGCGGCGGCACGGAAAACGTCCCGGGCATAGTCGGGCTCGGAAAGGCCTGCGACATAGCCGCGAGGGACATGGATAAAGAAAACGAACATTTGTTGAATCTGCGCGCGAGAATCGAGAAGGGTCTTATGGAACGGATTTCCCACGTGAGGCTTAACGGGCATCCCGAAAAGAGGGTCGCGAACACGGCTAACATAAGTTTCGAGTTCATAGAGGGCGAGTCGCTTCTGCTAAATCTCGACATGCTGGGCGTCGCGGCCTCATCAGGGTCGGCCTGCACCTCCGGGAGTCTCGAGCCGTCGCACGTATTGACCTCAATGGGGCTTAAGCCCGAGCAGTCGCACGGAAGCGTGAGGTTCAGCATGGGAAGGACCTCCGCAATCGAAGACGTTGATTTGATAATCGAGAAGATGCCCGCCATAGTCGCGAGGCTCAGGAGCATGTCGCCCCTCTGGAGCGATATCGAGAAAAAGGGAGTGGAGCTGGAGTTGAACGTGAAGACGAAGACCTGCGGTTAGAGTTCCGCGGTTTTTATAGAGGGAAGCGCGTTAGTTAAACCAAATAAAAGCGAGGGAATGAAAAATGTACAGCGAAAAGGTGATGGATCACTTCACTAATCCGAGAAACGTCGGCGAGATAGAGAAGGCGGACGGGGTGGGAACCGTCGGCAATCCCGAATGCGGCGATATAATGAAGCTTTCGATAAAGGTCGAAAACGACGTCATAACCGACGTCAAGTTCAAGACGTTCGGTTGCGGCGCCGCCATCGCGACAAGCTCGATGGTTACGGAACTCGTTAAGGGCAAGAGGCTTGACGAGGCCGACGGCATATCGAATTCCACGGTCGCCGAGGCGTTGGACGGGCTTCCGCCGGTAAAGATGCACTGCTCGAACCTCGCGGCCGACGCGCTCCACGCGGCCATAGAAGACTACAAGGCCAAACACAAGCAGGGTTAGGCGCGGGACTGCGGCTTAAAGAGTTGGCGGGCGCTTTGGCGCTCGCCTATTTTTTTATATACAAAGCGTCATAACTTCGCATACCGGCGTTGCTCCTCGGCTCGTCGCTGCGGCGTATGTAAAAATACGCCTCGCTCCTCACCCGACCCGCTTTGCGGGTGCCCCGGCGCCTTGGTCTGCTTTGTTCTGACGCTTTGTAATGTGCATTTATTCACGGCATTGCGTATAATAAGAAAAAGGAAATGGCATGGCTAAGAAGCGGGTAATAGTGGCGATGAGCGGCGGGGTTGATTCCTCGGTAGCGGCCGCGCTCCTCATGGAGAAGGGCTTCGATGTCGTCGGAGTCAGCATGAGGCTATGGGACTATTCGGCCTCCGAAGAGGGAGGCTCGACAGAGGGAAGTTGTTGCTCCTTGGAGGACGTTTACGACGCGAGGAGGGTCTGCAACGCCCTGTCCATACCTTTTTACGTCATGAACATGGAGGAGGCATTTTCGCGCGAGGTGGTCGAGTATTTCGTGAAGAGCTACGTTGCGGGCGAAACCCCGAACCCGTGCGTCAAGTGTAACGAGGTGATGAAGTTCGACCTGCTTCTCAGGAAGGCCGTCGAGCTGGAGGCCGATTATCTCGCGACGGGCCACTACGCGAGAATACGGCGCGATGATGACGGCGCCTACTCTCTTTTAAAGGGCGTTGACGCGGGGAAAGACCAGAGTTATTTTCTCTTTACCATGACTCAGGGACAGTTGGGCAAAATACTCTTTCCGGTCGGGGAGTTGACGAAAGAAGAGGTGAGACGCCGCGCGAAGGGTTTCGGCCTCGCTATCGCCGAAAAAAAAGAAAGTCAGGAGATATGCTTCGTAGGAGACAATGATTACGCGGGGTTTGTTTTTGAAAGGACAGGCCCTTCGGCTTCGCTCGGGACAGGCTCCGGAAAGGGAGACATGGTTACGAGCGGCGGCGAGGTCATAGGAACCCATAACGGGCTTTTCAGGTACACCGTGGGGCAGAGAAAAGGGCTTGACGTAAAGGACGGCTCCGGGCCTTATTATGTGCTCGGAATAGACGTGAGAGGGAACCGCCTCATGGTCGGCAGGGAAGACGAACTTTACTCGAGCGGCCTTTTGGCGAGGTCGGTCAATTGGATAAAAAAGCCTCCTTTCGCGGGACAAGACGTTTCGGTGAAGATACGCTACCGCCATCAGGGCGTTTCGGCCAAGGTAAAACCTTCCGAAGGCAAAAGCGTCGAGGTCGTGTTCGGAAGCCCGCAAAAGGCAGTGGCGCCGGGGCAGGCGGTGGTTTTTTACGACGGTGAAGTCGTGCTCGGCGGCGGCTGGATAACAAAGGCCTTGCGGCAAGGGGTTGGTTTTCATGAAAAGGGATAACGCGATGGAGGCCTTTAAGGGGCGGCTTGATTTTTCTTTCAAGGACGAAGCGCTTCTTGAAAGCGTTTTCGTCCACAGTTCTTTTGTCAATGAAAAAGGCGGCGGCGAGTCCAACGAGAGGCTCGAGTTTTTGGGAGACGCGGTGCTCTCGGCCGTCATAAGCGGGATTCTCTACGACATGTATCCGGATTTCCGGGAGGGGGAACTCACTTCAATCAGGTCGAGGCTGGTCAACAGAGCCGTCCTTTCAAGTCTCGCGAGCGAGCTCGGCATGGGAGAATTAATGCGCCTCGGCAAGGGCGAGAAAAAAAGCAAAGGCGCGGAAAACCCGGCCATACTCGCGGACGCGTTCGAGGCCCTTATGGCGGCCGCGTATCTTGACGCCGGGTTTCGGGCGGCGCGCGTTTTGATTAAGGAACTTTTTCTGCCTCTCTTGAAAGACGCGCTTCAGGGCGAGAAGTACTTCGATTACAAACCCAGATTGCAGGAACTTACGCAGAGACACTTTAAGGCCGCGCCTGTTTACAGGCTCGTATCGGAGGAGGGGCCGTCCCATAAGAGGAAATTTTCCGTCGAGGCGATGGTGAAGGGCGAGGTCATGGGCAAGGGAAGCGGGGCGCGGAAAAAAGACGCGGAGCAATCCTCCGCAAAAGAGGCGTTGAAGGAACTTTCAAAAAGAGGCTTTGAGTAGAGTGGCGAGGAAAAAACAGCTCATAATCCCGGTATTCATCCCTTTCGGCGGATGCCCTTCGATATGCGTTTTTTGCGACCAGAAAAGCGTCACGGGCGTTGGAGCGCTTCCGTCGAAGGAAGCGGTTATCGAGACTGTCGAAAAACACCTCTCGACTTGGAAGGGGTCGGGCAAAAAAGAAATCGCGTTTTACGGCGGAAGTTTCACGGGCCTTCCCGAAGGCGTAATGGAGGGCTACCTCGCCGCGGCGTTCGAGTTCAAGCGTTCGGCAAGGATTGATTCCATAAGGGTTTCAACGCGACCCGATTTGATTGACGACAGTGTTTGCGGGACGCTTAAGCGTTACGGCGTGGAGACCGTCGAACTCGGCGCCCAGTCAATGAATGATACGGTGCTTCGTCTTTCGGGCAGGGGGCATGGCGCGGCCGATACGATAAAGGCGGTCGAGACCTTAAAAAAGTCTTCGTTTAACGTCGTAATACAATTGATGCCGGGCCTTCCCGGAGACGACGAAGCAACCGTTATCGAGAGCGCCGTAAGGGCCGTCGGGTTGAGGCCGGATGCCGCGCGCCTCTATCCGACGGTCGTGGTGAAGGGCACGAAGCTTCACGAGATGTATCTCAAGGGCGAATACGAGCCGTGGGAATTGCCTGCCATGATTCGCGCGCTTAAGAAGGTTATGGATGTCTTCGAAAAAGAGGGGATACCCGTAATAAGAGTCGGGTTGCATAACTCCGAAGAGTTCCGCGATAACGTTATCGCGGGGCCGTATCATCCGTCTTTGAGGGATTTGATAAAGGCCTCCTGACAGGCGCGGCCCCGCGGTCGGCGGCCGTTTTATTCCACTTTGAACTTGACTGTCTTAAGTATCGTGCCGTCTTCTTTCGTGACTTCCACCCTCCATTCGCCTTCGGTTCCGGGGAAAATATTTTTTACGCTGTATGTCCTGTGGCTCTGGTATTTTACGGCGAGAGGTATGGCGGCGACGAGATTTTCTTTATAATACCACTTGTGGATGACCGACGCGCCTTGGCCGTTCATAATCAAGCTGTAGCCGTAGAGTTTGCCGACGTTCGGGGGAAAGGTCTCGGCCACTCCTTCGGGAACGAGGTCTTTCATGCTTGTTGCCACTGCCGCTTCTTCAACAAAAATTCCTTCGGCCGCTAAAGAGGCGAGAGGGAAGATGAAGACGAAAAGCAACGCGGTCAAAAAAAATCTTTTCATGAGAACCTCCATTCTTGATGTGTATCGGTCTTGATTAGATATTTTCATAAAAAACCCCTTATTTCAACGATTATTTCATTGGCCGCGCTTTTTTTTATACAGGAAAGGCATGAGGGAGAGAATAACGATAAGAAAGAGGCCTGCCCAAAAACTCCAAGAAAACCTGCCTTCAAAGGCGTCCTTGAGAGAGCTTGAGAAAAGGACGTAAGCCGCCACACCCGGCAACATGAATACGAAGGACGCGGCGACGAAGCGCGAAAAACGTATCCGCGTCATGCCGAAGGCGTAGTTCAAGACGTTAAACGGGAAGAGAGGTATGAGTCGGGTGAAGGCCACGATTTTCCAGCCGTGCCTTTCGACGTCCTCGTCGAGTTTTTGAAGCCGCGTATTTTTTATTTTTTTTTCGACCCACGGCCTGCCCATGCGCCGCGCCACGAGGAACGCCACGGAGGCGCCGAGCGTCGCGCCTATCGAGGCGTAGATTATGCCCCATAAAGGGCCGAAAAGAGCGCCCCCCAAAACAGTCAAGGGAACCCCCGGGAACATAAATGACGGCGCGATTGCGTAAACGGATACGTATATGAGCGGAGCCCACGGCCCGAAACCCTCGACCCACAGGGCAACATCCCCGCTAAAGAGCAGTTTGTCGAGGGAAAGGTATTTGACGGCGAAAAACGCCGCGGCCGCGAAGAAAATAAGGAGAATGAATTTTATGGTCTCGCGCTTCATGGCCTCGGGATAAGTATATTTCAAATCAAGACGATTCGCAATACGGCAAGGGCGGGTTCCGCGCTTTGTTATTTTTCTCCCCTCCTTGCCAAGGAGGGGCCGCCTCAGGCGGAGGGGGAGGTTTATCAAAGACCGCTTCCTTATTCCTTTTACCCCACCCCGCCTCCCCTTGTAAAGGGGAGGAGAAAAAACAAAACCGTTCCGGCGTTACATATCCGTTATATTTGGTTTGCCACTGCGAGGCCTTTTTGTTACGATAATACGATGTTGGAAGGCAAAAACATACTGATAGTCAAGTACAGTTCCTTGGGCGACGTCATAAACGGCGTTCCGGCGGTGAGGTTTTTGAGGAAGAACTGCCCGGACGCGAAAATACGCTGGGTCATAAAAAAGGAATACAGCCCTCTTTTCCGCGACTGCGGTTTTATTGACGAAATAGTCGAGTATAAGGGGGATTCTTTGTCCGGGATATCGGGATTCCTGAAAAAACTCCGCTCGGTCAAGACAGACATAGCCATAGACCTTCAGGGTTTGCTCAAGAGTTCGGTCATAGCCTATCTTTCGGGCGCCGATGAGAGGGTGTGTTATCCGGGCTCGAGGGAGATGAGCAGTATTTTTTACACCAAAAAACTCGGCGCGACGCGGGGCGCGTCGCACGCGGTCGTTGAAAACGTCTCCGTAATAGAGGCTCTTTTGGGGAGGAAAATCCTTGGCCATTACGACCTCTCGGTAGATCTGAGCGATGAAACCGCGCGCGAGGCAAGGGGGCTTATTAAGGGGTTTACAAAGGAAGCGCGGCTTCTTGTCGCGGTGAGCCCCACTTCGAGGTGGCGTTCCAAGATGTGGAGCGCTTCGAATTTCGCGGCTCTTTCCGATAAGTTGCATGACGCCGGGGCTGACGTGGTTTTTACCGGCACGGCCGATGATGCCGCTTACGTGGAGGGCATAAGGCGCATGATGAAGAGCCCTTCCTTGAATCTCGCGGGAAAAACAGACATAAGGACTCTTGCCGGCCTCATAAAAATCGCCGGACTTGTCGTAAGTTGCGACTCGGGGGCAATGCATCTTTCTTCGGCCATGGATACGCCGGTCGCCGCCATATTCGGCCCGACTGACGCGGCCTACACCGGGCCTTTCAATAAAAAATCAATCGTCATAAGCGCGGGGGCCGAGTGCTCGCCTTGCAGGGAAAGGGATTGCGATGCCGCCGAGTGCATGGGCGGAATAACGGTCGAGGATGCGTTTGAAAAAATTTACGGATTTTTGAAGGCCATGGGAATCAAGTGACGGGATGCGGATTTTTTATTTATTTCTTGCAACCAAAAGCAGGTATTCCATGATGCATCTCTTGCACCTCTTGTCAATCGCGTCCAGACAGTTCAAGATGACTTTCGCGTCGTCCGATCTTATTCCGGGACCGGTGATTAGCGCGATCTCTTCGGATTCTCCGAAGAAGTAGCTTACAGGGACTTCGAGAACCTTCGCGATTATCTGGAGTTTGTCGGTCGAAAGCAGGTTTGTTCCGTTTTCGTATCTCTGCACCTGCTGGTAGCTTACGCCCAACGCCTCGGCGAGTTTTTCCTGCGACAGGCCGAGTTCTTTTCTTCTTGCCTTTATCCCGGCTCCGATGAGCTTGCCGCTCTTTACGTGTCCCATACGTTGAGTCCTACGGAAAATGTTTATTTTTCACTTTAAGTAAATAGTATCAATCAATATCAGGGCAATCTACCGCATATAAGGTGTATATATGCGCTTGACATATACACGCTTAAAGTGCATACTCGCGCTGAAGGATCGTTGATTATGCGCCTTGTGAAAGATAAAATCCGGTTATGCCGGACATCGAGCGAAAACGCCGGTCATGACTTCGATAAGTCCGCGGACGCGGCGCTTTTCGCACTCTGGAGACTCGAAAAATTGCGGAAGGCCGGCAAGGAGGATTTCGGCGGCCGGGTGGATTACGCGCTGCATCTTCGCGAGTACGTATTAAGATTGCAATCCGGCAAGAAATCCCTGACCGAAGAAGACAAGGCCGTCCTGCTTAAACTTTCCGCGACGCCTCCGGGCCCCGGCATTATATCAGTTTTTTCAACGGCCATAAAGGGTTCTGTTGCCGGAGCGATAGTCGGAGGCTTCGGCGGAATGAGTCTTGGCGTCATAGTATGGGGCCTTGACCGGTTTTCCGGCGGAACGTACTGGGGAGCGGCTGTCGTCGCCTTTTTGTTCGGACTAATCGGCGCGATGGAGACGATTTGCGAACCCGAGAAACTCAGGCTCGCCCGATACCTGAAACACGAGGTCTACGAAAAACACAAGGACGCGATACTCGGCTGAGGCCGTTTTTGGAAAAAGAATATTTCTCTTATCATTACGAACTGTCATTTCCGCGGTCATTTGAGCGGGAATCCGGTTTTTTTTCGTTCCTTGCCTTTTTCACTTTACCCCGTCATTTTCCCGCTGTCCCGCGTTTTTTTGTTTTCGTAGGGCAGACCTTCAGGTCTGCGTCTTTACGGTCTTTGCAGCAGGGCTACCCCACCCTGCCCTCCCCAACAAGTGGGGAGGGATAAAAGGTAAGAAAATTCACCGTAGCCCTGCCCTACATTACATCTTCCCGTAATCCTTGGAATAATCCCCTGTTTATAGTAGAATAGTTATTTACGTTTTGTCTTCGGACGTTTTTTATGAAGCAATATAAAAACATAGTTTTGAGGGTTCCCAACTGGCTCGGGGACGCGTGCATGGCCATGCCGGCCGTAACCGAACTCGCAAGGCTTTTTCCCGGGGCGAGGCTCGCGATAATAGCGAACCCCTTGACCGCGCCGCTTTTCCGCGGCATGAGCGGGCTTGAAGATGTCTTGGTTTACGACAAGGCCGGGGCTCACGGGGGATTCGCCGGAAGGCTCAGGTTCGCGAGGTTTTTAAGGCAAAAAAACTTCGACCTTTCCGTGCTTTTTCCGAATTCGTTCGAGTCCGCGCTCTTGAGCTATCTCGCCGGCATACCGGAGATAACCGGTTACGCGAGACATCTAAGGAGGTTTTTGCTTACGACTCCGGTTGAGTTTAGTTCGCTTATCGGCAGGAAGCATCAGGCGTTCCATTACCTGAACATAGTAAAGAATCTCGGCGCGGACATAGACACGGAAACGGAGAAAAAACCGTTTCCTCTTATTTCCGTAAGCAGGGAAGAGGCCGCGAAGGCGGATATCCTTCTAAAGGAAAACGGGATGCAAGGTTTTCTCGTGGGCCTGTCGCCCGGAGCGAGTTACGGCCCGGCCAAGAGGTGGGGCATAGAGGGCTTTAAGGAGGCGGCCGAGGCCGTGATAAAGAAAAGAGGCGACGGAGCGGCGGTCATCTTCGGCGGCAGGGAAGACGTCAAAGCGGCCGAAGAGTTATCGAAAATACTTGACGTGAAAAATCTTAATCTTGCCGGCAAGACAGGCATGAGGGATTTTCTGGCTCTCGCCGGACGCATGAATCTTTTCATCGCGAACGACTCCGGCGCCATGCACGTAAGCGCCGCGCTCTCGGTGCCTACCATAGCGGTTTTCGGCTCGACCGACCCCGACCTTACCGGGCCGCTCGGAAGGCGCGTCCGCGTGGTGAGGGAAAAGTTGGAATGCAGCCCGTGCTTTAAGAGGGAGTGCCGGTACGGGCACTATAAGTGCCTCGTTGGCGTTAAACCCGCTCGCGTCATCGGCGAGGCCGAGGAATTGCTCGGGGAGGGTACCCCGCCTCCTTGGTAAGGACGGAAGTTGAAAAGAGGCAGGTTAAGACATTGCGGGCGCGGAGCCTGTCCCCGCAATCTTAAGCGGGGAGGTCACCCTTGCCCGCGAGCCTTGAAGGGGCGCTCTCTCCCGGTATATACTATTTTGCGCGGAAGAGGAGAGTTTTTTTTGACGGAAGATACGGAATAAGAATAAATATTCGCACGGAGACAGGTCTTTGGAGATATTTTTAAAAATAGACGAAACGGTTTTTTACGCGCTTAATAACGCGATATCAAATCCGGTATTCGACTTTCTGGTTATAATCCTCACGAAGAAGTATCTTCTTTTTCTGATGCTCGTTTCGGTTTCTGTTTACGCTTTCAGGGAAGGCGGGAGGGAGACCAGAAAGGCGCTTTTTCTGGCGGCATTGGCGCTCGTTTTAAGCGACGTGTCGGCGCAGGTCATTAAAGAGGTTTTCGAGCGCGCAAGGCCTTGCCACACGCTTAAGCACGTAAAGATATTGGCGGAATGCGCGGAGTCGTTTTCTTTTCCGTCGCGGCACGCCACGGATATATTCGGAGTCATGACGGCCCTCGCGATTTATTTTCGGAAGTACGCGAAGGCGTTTTTTGCCGTAGCCGCGGTGGTCGCTCTTTCGAGGGTTTACGCGGGGGTGCACTACCCCGCGGACGTCGTCTTCGGAGCCGTCGTGGGAGTCCTCGCGGCGGCCGGCGTTTATAAGCTGGATACGCGATATTCGACGGCGTTCGAGGATAAGTTGAAGGCATTTCTTCCGAAGTTCAAACGTTAAGGAGAGCCTCCGGCAAACGAACCGGTATTCGTGGCAAAGAAGGTCTTCGGAAAAGGTCCCCTCCTTTTTCAAAGGGGGGGCGGGGGGATTGAGGGCTTTGGCGATATGACGAAAAAATGGCTGATGCCGTGCGTAAAGACGGTAGTGAGCGCCGCGCTCCTTTACGCGCTTTTCCGCAAGATCGATTTCAACGCTTTTCTGAACGCGGTTTCTTCGATAAGCGTTTTTTACGCCGCGCTTGCCGTCCTTATATACTTTACGGTTCAGTGCCTGTCGGCCTACCGTTGGTCTCTCATACTCGCGAAAGACTTTTCCTTGCCTTACAGGGAGATTCTTTCCATGTACTTCATAGGCATGTTTTTCAACAATTTCTTGCCGACGTTAATAGGCGGGGACGTCGTGAAGGGCTATTATCTTTACAGGCGCATACAAAACGGCCCGGTTTCTTTTGCCTCGATATTCATGGGCAGGTATCTGGGGTTCGCCGCGCTAATGGCGATAACGCTTGTCGCTTTGGCTTTCGGATACGGAGCCGTGCACGCTATCGGAGGGGCAGGGCTTGTCTGGGTCTTTGTTCTTCTTGCGGGAGGGTTCGTCTGCGTAAGCCTTTTCCTGTGGTTTAAAGGCCTGCACGATTGGCTCGTAAAGGCCCTTTTAAAGGTCAGTTTTTTTAGGCTCAACGAAAAACTGGACGCGTTTTATCGCGCCGTCATGAGTTTCAAAGGCAGAGGCGACATACTTTTTAAGGCGTTTATCTTGTCCCTTGCGGTTCAAGGCGGCGTCATAGCGGGTTATTTGGTTTTAGGCCGCGCGATGGGAATCGGCGTCAAGGCGGGGTATTTTCCCCTTTTCATACCTCTCGCGACGGTATCCGCCATGCTGCCGTTTTCCCTCAGGGGCCTCGGCATAAGAGAGGCTATTTTCGTCGCGCTTTTCACCATGGCCGGAGCCGGCATGGCGGAGGCCTTGGGACTTAGCCTCATGTGGTTTTTCGTGACCGTGCTCGTGAGCGTTTTAGGCGCGTTCGAATACTTAAGGCTCGGCGGACGTAAGGCCGGGGTTTCCGCGAGCGAGGCTGATTAAAAGAAAGGGAGGTTTTTATGACAATGGACAAAGAACTTTTGGCCATACTCGCGTGCCCGAAGTGCAAGAATGACGTTAAGCTTAATTCTTCGGGCGACGGCATAGAGTGCGGTGTCTGCAGGGTCGTTTATCCGGTGAAAGACGGCATACCGGTCATGCTCGTCGAAGAAGCGCGGGACATTCGCCAATCATGAAGGCGGAGGCGAGGCATGAGCGCGAAGACACTCTTTGATCTTTTGTCATATGCCGCGTTCAGGGTTTTTCTTCGGGTCATGGCAATTCTTCCTCTTTCCGTTGCCGCGGCCGCGGGCGTTTTCCTGGGCGGAGTTTTCTTCGCCCTCGGCATAAGAAAAAGATTCGTTACGGGGAACATAATGAGGGCATTCCCGGACAAGAGCCTTTCCGAGGCGTCTTTAATCGCGAGACGCCTCTATAAAAACATGGGGCTAAGCGTCGTCGAGTTCGCGAGGATGGACGCTATTGACGAGGCGTATGTCGAAAGGCATATATCCTTTGAAGGGCTTCATCGGCTGGACGAAGCCTTGAGGCTCGGGAAAGGAGCGGTGGTCCTTACGGCGCACTTCGGCAACTGGGAACTCTTGAGCGCGGCCTTGGGCATAAGGGGATACCCCCTTTCCGCCGTGGCGCGGCCTCTGGATAACGCGTATATGAACGAGTTCATTTCAACGCAAAGGAGCAGGTTCGGCAACAGGGTCATAGCCAAGAAAAACGCCATCAGGCCGATGTTGGAGGTCTTGAAGAAAAACTCGATACTCGGCATACTCCTCGACCAGCGCGCCTCGAGAAAAGAGGCCGTGGTTACGGATTTTCTCGGCATGCCGGCCCCCACGAACAAGGGCCTCGCGCTGACCGTCATGAGAACGGGTTCGTCCGTGGTGCCGGTTTTTATCCATAGGGAACACGGCTTAAAGCACAGGCTCGTCTGCATGGAGCCCGTGCCGATAGCCGTTACAGGCGACATGGAGCGCGACATAAGGGAAAATACGCAGAGGTTCACCTCGGCCATAGAGAGCTTCGTGAGACTCTATCCGGACGAGTGGTTTTGGTTTCATTCGAGATGGGAACGCAGGAAAAGGAGCCGTCATGCAAAATCAAAGTGAAAAAAACACGTTCAGTTGGAGCGAATTCTACGCTCACAGAAAAGAGATAAGAAAGCTTTACCCTTCGGTATACAAACTCGCTTTGAAGAAAAAACTATTCGATATAGTCGCGGCGGAACTCCGCGGCAAGGAGAAGATACTCGACGTCGGCGCCTCGACGAGGCGTCTCGGGGAAAGGATAAATAAAAAACTCTCCGGCGTGACCTATAAGACCATGGACATAGACCGCGCGAAGAAGCACGACTATTACAGCTTGGACGAGATAAAGGAGACGTTCGACGTGATAGTTTTATCCGAGGTTATAGAGCATATTTCTTTCCAAGAAGGGATTGATTTGCTTAAAAGACTCGCTACGCTTCTTGTTTCCGGAGGAAGGCTCATAGTCTCCACTCCCAATCTCCACCACCCGAACCGTTACTGGGACTCGGACCACAAAACCCCTTACAGGTACGAGGAAATAGCGGCCGCGCTCGTGTCGGCCGGTTTCAACGTCCGCAATATATACAGGACGTATAACGACCGGTATATAAGGCGTTTTGTGCGCGTTTATTTTATGGCATGGCTTCACAGGTATCTGGACGTGGATTTCGCGAAATCCGTGGTGGTCGTGGCGGAAAAGCCGTGAATATCGCCCTTGTCACAAAGGGTTTTCTGAGTTCATGGGGCGGGGCGGAACGCATGAGCGTGAACGTCGCTATGGCGCTTAAGAAGGCCGGGCACGAGGTGGACGTCTATGCCGCGAGGGTGGGGGACGAGGCGATAGACGGCGTAAAGGTTACCAAAGTGGAGGTTTCCGGGTTTATCTCGGCTCTTAAAATTTTAAGTTTCAACGCCCGCGTGAGGAGACTTCTCCGCGGTAAGAATTATGACGTGGTGTTAGGGTTTACGCAGGTTTTTCCTCTGGACGTGTATCGCGCGAGCGGCGGGGTGCACGAGCACTGGATGAGGCTCAGGTATCCGAATCCGCTCTTTCGCGCGCTCAAGTACGCTACCTCGCTCGTGCATTTGGCGGTTGCGTGGATTGAAAGAAACATAGCAAAGCCGGAGAATCACGGCTTCATAATCACCAACTCCAAGCTCGTCAAGGGACACGTCAGGCAATACTTGGGCGTTAACGATTCCGACATACGGGTCGTTTATAACGGAATAGACCACGGCCTTTTTAATCCTGAGGTAAAAAAGTTTCGCCATGAAACGAGGCGCGCCTTGGGCATATCCGACGATGACGCGGTCGCCCTTTATGTTTCCAACAACTGGACACGGAAAGGGCTTGATACTGTTTTAAGGGCAATGCGGGACGTTAAAGGTTTGACGCTCATCATAGCCGGAAGGGGAAAGAAAGGGAAATTTTTAAACATTATGGAAAAACTGGGGCTCGAAACAGGCCGCGTGAAATTCGCCGGCGCGACGAAAAATATCGAGAGGTTTTATGGCGCCTCCGATTTTTTCGTTCTTCCGACCCAATACGACCCTTCGAGCAACGCCTGTTTCGAGGCGATGGCGTGCGGCCTGCCTGTCATAACGACCGCGACGAACGGGGCATCGGAAGTTTTGACTCACGCCAAGGACGGTTTCATATTGGACGACTGGCGGGACGACGTTTCGTTAAAGGGATTTTTCCTGCGGCTCATGGACGAGGGCGCGAGGCGTTCCATGGGTTCGGCCGCGGTTAAGAGGATTGAGGGATTCACGGTCGAAAGGTGCGTCAATGAAATAATAAAGGTCTGTGAACTCGCGTTTGAAAAGAAAAGGAAGGCGTCGTGAAGGTGGCGTTCCTGACAAACAGGCTCGATAAGGCGAGCGCCCGTTACAGGTTTATTCAATATATTCCGTATCTCGAAAAAGAGGGATGGGACGCAGAGGTTTTCAAAATACCCGGCGGCTTTTTGGAGAGGGCCGCGTTTTTCAAGACCCTCGGGGCTTTTGATTGCGTTTTTCTTCAGAGAAAACTCTTCGGTTTCCCGGATTGGCGCGCCTTCAGGAAAAACGCCAAAAGCGTTGTTTACGACTTTGACGACGCAGTCATGTTCAGGGATTCAAAGAGCGGAAAGCCGGAGTCCTTTTTCAGGATGCTTATGTTCAGGCGGACGGTCGGAGGCTCGGACGCCGTCATATCCGGCAACAGGTATCTTTACGAATATGCCTCCCGGCACAATAAAATGGCTTTTGTCGTTCCGACGCCGATAGACATGGCGCGGTACGGAGAAAAATCCGGCGTTGAAGACTCCGGCGTTGTAACGCTCGGATGGATCGGGAGCAAGGTAACGCTTTTCTATCTTGAGGGGATTAAAGACGCGCTGGACGAGGTCTTCGAAAGGCATCCTTTTGCGCGCCTGAAAATAGTCGCGGATAAATTTTTCGATTGCGCCAAAATGCCGGTAATAAAAAAGAAGTGGAATTACGATGAGGAAATCGCGGACCTGCATTCCTTTGACATCGGCCTCATGCCTCTTACCGACGACCCGTGGTCAAGGGGCAAGTGCGGATTCAAACTGCTTCAGTACATGGCGGTCGGGGTTCCGGGAGTCGCCTCGAAGGTCGGGGTCAATTCCGAGATAATAGAGCACGGGGTAAACGGCTTTTTGGCCGACGGCAAGAGGGAATGGGTGGATTGCCTCTCAAGGCTCATAGAGGACGTCGCCTTGAGGAAAAGCCTCGGCAAAAAGGCGAGAAAGACCGTAAAAGAGAGATATTCGCTTGAGGTCAACGCGCCCGAGTTGAAAAAGATAATCCAAGGGGCGGCCGGAAAAACCACGGAGACAAAAACAAAATGAACGTAAGGAAGTTTCTCCCCCTGTTTTTAAGACGAAGGCTCGATTTCGGCAGGATGTGCATTGACGATTTTGTTTCGGCGATAAGCGCCGAACTCCCTTCGGGAGTAAGGCTGCTTGACGCGGGCGCGGGCGAGTGCTGGTATAAGGAAAAATTCTCGCACCTGAAATACTACGCCGCGGACTTCGGCAAGGGTAAAGACTCATGGGATTACACCAATCTGGACGTGGCGGCCAATCTTCTCGAATTGCCGTTCAAGTCGGGTTCCTTTGACGCGGCGCTCGCGACTCAGGTGCTCGAGCATATAAACCGGCCCGCGGAGTTTTTAAAGGAACTCAACCGGATACTCAAACCCGGCGGGCATCTCTATCTCACCGCCCCTCAGGGGTTCAAGGAGCATCAAGCGCCTTACGACTTCTTCCGTTACACGTCTTACGGATTAAGATTTCTTTTCGAGGAGGCCGGGTTCAAGGTCGAGTACATAAAGCCGAAGGGAGGTTTTTTCTATTTTCTCTCGGACCGCGTACAGCCGGCGCACGGGCACCTTTTCAATAATAAAAGGCATCTTTTCTGGAAGATAGTGTTTCTGCCTCTTGAGCCCGTGTCGAAGGTGTTTTTCACGGTCATCGCTCCGCTTGTCATAGGGATGTTCGATTCTTTTGACAGACGGCAAAAATTGACAAACGGCTACATGTGCAAAGTTACGAAATAACCCCCGCACCACTTTTCGCTGTAAACGCGTACTGTTTAGGCAAGAATATTTGCCGCAGGCATACGTATTACCGGTGAGTTAATATTGAAAAGTGGTGCGGGGCGCGGGCGACGGTTCTTTATAAACTTGACGGAATGTGATATAAATCCGTAGGTAATGATGCGGCCCGGAAAAGTAACCAGTCTTTGAAATAAATATTATCGGGAGGAACCGGTGGCTAAAAAAGCGTTGATTACCGGCATCAGAGGTCAGGACGGGGCGTATCTCGCGGAATTTCTCCTTAATAAGGGCTACGAGGTCATAGGGGCGGACAGGCGGAGCGCCGATTCGACCGCGTGGAGGATGAAAGAACTCGGCATAGAGAACAAGGTCAAAATCAAATACATGGACCTTCTCGAATACACGAACGTCTTTGAAGTCATAAAAACGGTAAAGCCGGACGAGGTCTATAATCTCGCGGCGCAGAGTTTTGTCGAGGCCTCTTTTATCCAGCCGTTCCTTACCTCGCAGGTTGACGGTCTCGGAGTGCTTACCCTTCTCGAGGCCATAAGGCATTTCAGTCCGGAAACCAAATTTTATCAGGCCTCGACCTCCGAAATGTTCGGTAAGGTGCAGACCATACCGCAGGACGAAAAAACCCCTTTTTATCCGAGGAGCCCGTACGCCGTGGCCAAACTCTACGCCCATTGGATGACGGTCAATTACCGCGAGTCTTATAATCTTTTTTCCTGCTCCGGCATACTCTTCAACCACGAATCGCCGCTTCGGGGCGCGGAGTTCGTCACGAGAAAGATAACCATGGGCATTGCCGCCATAAAACACGGAAGGCAGGACAAAATCACCCTCGGCAATCTTGACAGCAAGCGCGACTGGGGCTTTGCCGGGGAGTACGTGGAGGCCATGTGGCTCATGCTCCAACAGGATAAGCCCGACGATTATGTCATCGCCACGGGAGAGACCCATACCATAAGGGAATTCGCAGAATGCGCGTTTAAGGCCGCCGGGATTTCGCTTGCGTGGGAAGGCGAAGGCGTTCATACGAAGGGGATTGACAGAAAAACAGGGAAGATTGTCATAGACGTATCCAAGGAGTTTTACAGGCCCGCCGAGGTGGAATTCCTCCTCGGGAATCCGGAAAAGGCGAAAAGGAATCTCGGTTGGGTTCCGAAGATAAAGTTTGAGGAACTGGCAAGGCTTATGGTGGAGGCGGATATTCGCAGGGCCGAGAAGGATGCGCGCCCAGCGCCACTTTCGTAAAACGGCAGGTATTGTCTTAAATCAGATACCTCTATGCGAGCAATTTATTGCAAATAAACTTTGGGCTACGAAAGTGGCGCCGGGCGCGTTAGAGCCGTTGAGGGCCATCAGAACCCGCGCCGGGGCAAAGAGGGCACGGATGCGGAGATAAAGTTCATAAGGCCGAGGGGAGGATATTCCGGTTTTGTCGGCAAAAGGCGCGTCTTTCTTTTATTGTCCGGGCCGGTATCTTACGGTATGATAAAATGTTTCATAAAACTTTCCAATCAATATTCCTAATATGGATAAATCTCTTTTTTCTCAAGAAGGCGGCATGAAAAGTCTGCGACAGCGGTGGGTGCGCTATGGAAACAAACGCAGGAACCGGGAAGAATTCCGTAAAAAAAAGGCGACGCTCCGTTCCTACCCATATATAGCCTATTTCGACGTTACAAACGCCTGCCCTCTTTCTTGTCCACTTTGCCCGACCGGCTCTAAAGACAACATAAAAGAGCGCGGTATGATGAGTTTCGACACTTTTAAGGGCATATACGACGGAATAGGCCCGTATCTTTACGAACTTCACCTTTATAACTGGGGCGAGCCTTTTTTAAATAAAAGCCTTGCCGATATGGTGCGCCACGCAAAGGCGGTTTATAACCCGGATGTCGTGCTTTCCACTACCCTTACGAAAGTGTCCGAAGAGTGGGCGGAGGAGGTCGTAAAATCCGGCGTTGACATGATAAGCGTATCCATTGACGGAGCCACTCAGGAAGTCTATGAAAAATACAGGGTCGGAGGGAACATCGCTCACGTTTTGGGCGTTTTAAAATACATGGCAGGGATTAAGAGGGCATGCGGGCTGAAAACGAGGCTTCGCTGGCAGTTCATCCCCATGAGACACAACGAGCATGAAATAGAACAGGCAAGAAGCGCGGCAAAAGAAATCGGGGTGGAATTCCGCACCCACCGCATAAGGCTAAACGTTAAATCATTCGACGAGAAGGATTTCGAGGACATTGCCGATGAAAATAAGGCGTGGCTTCCGGATAATCCGAAATACATAAGGCATGAAAAAAACCCGGACAGTCTGAACGTCTGCCGGTACCTCTGGAGCACCGTGGTTTTTAACTGGGACGGCTCGGTTATTCCCTGTTGCAAGATACACGCAAGGGATGACGCCTTCGCGGATTCCGTAAACAAAGGATTCATGAGTGTCTGGAACGGTCCGGCATACGTCCGGGCCAGGGAGATATTCAACGGAAAACCGGCGGACGGCGCGTTTATCTGCCAGAGATGTTACGACCGCAAAGGGCTTGTTTAAGGCAGTGGAAAAGATGTCTTTTGAGAGAGTTGTTTTAAAAGGGTGGCGGGTCGTATTTGACGGAGAAAAATGTCCGGCGGGGTTTTTGGATAAAATAGAGGCTGCCTTGCAAGGCGACGTTCCAGCGGACTGGGCGCCGGTTGAGAGTTCGTCGAATGCGTCGGTATGGAAGATTCCTTTTGCCGGCAAGAATTACGTATTTAAGGAATATCTTTCACGGGGGCTGTCCGAAGCGCTGAAGGCTCGCATAAAAGGGACAAGAGCGGAAAGGGCGTGGGCAAACGGCCGCATGCTTCTGGAAAACGGTTTCCCGACCCCTCCGATGCTTTTGTGGGGCATGAAGGCAAAAAGAAATTTCCTCGTTACGGAATTCATACCCGATGCCTGCGGATTGTTCGAGTTTTTAAACGGACGCATGAAGGAAATCAGGCGGGATAAAAGGAAGCGGATAATAAGAACTCTCGCTTCGACCTTCGGCGAGGTCGCCGGAAGGCTGCACTCAAAAGGCATAATACACGGCGACTTAAGGCTTAATAACGTCCTTTTGACGGGTTGGAACGCGGTCGAGCCAATATTTTATTTCATAGACAACGAGAGAAATTCCATCCATAAAAAAGCGCCGTTGAAATTGATTAAGCGAAACCTCGTCCAGCTGAACATGATTAAACTCGATTTGCTTTCGCGTTCCGACAGGTTGCGTTTTTTCAGGGCATATATCCGGGCGTTCCCCGCGATGGCGGACGGGAAAAAAACCCTCGCAAAAGAGGTCTGTATCGGAACGGAACAGAGGATGAAAAAGTACGGGGGATTCTGATGCCATCGGGAAACGCGGCTTCCGCGATAAAGGTTCTTCTGCTTATAAGCAAATACACGGGGAACAGTCCGCTCTTGAACCATATGGCGCTCGATATTTCCCCTGTCTACGAGGCGAAGGTATGTTACCTGAGCGGCGTTCCCGACGGGAAGAATACCCTCGACGGCCTCGGAAGGGCGATATATCTCGATTGCGACGGACGTCTCGCCGGGTCGGGGATAAAGACCCTTTTTGCCCTCGTCAGGCTGTTAAAAAAGGAAAGGCCCGAAATTCTTCACTGCCACAGGCACAAGCCCACGGTTTACGGCGCGATCGCGGCAAGATTGGCGGGCGTGCCGCATGTGATATCCCACGTGCACGGGCTGAACCGGACGCGCTCGCTCGGAAGAAAGATTACGAACAGGTTTATATTCGGCGCAGTGGATAAGGTTATAGCGGTTTCCGACGGGGTTAATAAAGACGTCTTGCGGACAAACACTGCCATTCCTCCCGGAAAGGTGGTTACCGTGCATAACGGCATAGACGTCGACAGGATTGCCGCGGTCAGCGCCGGCAGGGATGAGGTGAGGGAAAGGCTCGGTCTTAAAAAAGATGCGGTAGTATTCGGCACCGTTGGCAGGCTTGCGCAGACCAAGGGGCAGGTTTATCTGTTGGAGGCGTTTTCCGTGACATTGAAGAATCTTCCGGGTTCCGTTCTCCTCATTGCCGGCGACGGCCCGTTAATGGGGGAACTTGCAAGAAAGGCGGAGGATCTGGGCATCACACCAAGCGTCAGATTCCTCGGCCACAGGCAGGACGTCCTCGAGATAATGCGCGCCTTCGACGTCTTTGTCTTTCCGTCCCTTGCCGAGGGTTTGCCGCTCGCGCTCCTCGAGGCCATGGCAAGCGGGGTTATTGTGGTCGCTTCAAACGTGGGCGGAATACCGGACGTACTCGGCAACGGTTTATACGGAAGGCTTGTGCCTCCCCGCGACGCCGGTTCTCTTGCCGCGGCAATGACGGACGCGGCCTTGCTTTCCGCGGAGGAGAAGAGAAAGACGGCCGAGGCCGCAAGGTTGAGGGTTCTGGGAGAATTCACTAAAGAGGTCATGTGCAAGGCATTGACGGACGTTTACGGAGAACTTCCGGGGAGCGACGCGCAAGGTGGATAAAAATTTTCCTATCGTAACGGTAGTAGTTCCTGCCTATAACCACGAAGACTATGTGCTTGATTGCATCACGAGCATACTGGACGAGGATTATCCGAATATGGAGGTGATAGTCATCAACGACGGCTCGACCGACTCAACCGAAGAAAAGGTCAGAGATTACATAAGAAGGCACGGCGAGAAGTTCCGTTTTATCTCCAAAAAAAACGAAGGGCTTGTGAAAACGCTTAACCTCGGGTTGAAGCTCGCGAGAGGAAAATATTTTTGCGAACTCGCATCCGACGACATGCTCCTTCCCGGAAGCATAAGGAAAAGGGTGGAATACCTCGAGGCGAATCCCCGCGCGGAAGCCGTTTTTGCCGACGGTTATTTCCTCAACGCTTCGGAGAAGACTTCCACGCGCATTTTGCAAGGCACTGTCGCCGGATACCACGGTCCGGAGCATACCATCGAGAACCTCATAAAAGGCGACGCGATAATAATGTTCCCTTCGGGCATGATAAAAAAGTCAACGCTCGACGCCCTCGGCGGATTCGACGAGGACTTCCGTTATTATGAAGATATATACCTGGAATACCTGCTGGCGCTCGGCCACAGGGTTGATTATCTGGACGAACCGGTCATGTATCTGAGGCGGCATTCGACCAATGTTTCAAAGACCTATATGTTAAAGACCAGAGAAGAAAGGATACTTGCCCTCGAGAAACTCTTCCTTCTCGCGGAGACAAGTTCTTTAAAGAAGTTGATACAGAGGTCTCTTTCGAAACAGTACTGGAAATATTACAAGGCCGGCCGTCTTGACGGAGTGGATAAAGCAAAACTTGCGACTGCGTTGAAAAACGCGATTAAAATGCGGCCGCTGCATTATAAGACCCTGAGGTATATTTATTATCTTATGATGCTTCGGTTCGGCGCGGGAAAAGCCGTTGGCGGTAATCGGGGTTTGAATCCCCGCGGTGACGCAACGTAAGAGCGCGGGGATTGGCCTGTTACGGGCCCATTTCCCGTTGAGTTAAGCAGCGGTTTATGGTAAAAATAAAAAAGGTGCGCGAGAGAACAGGGGCGGGTTGTTTCGCGCCTTAATTCCCGATTTTAGAGGTGTTAAATGTCCGACAAAACGCTTATATTCCTGCACATACCGAAGACGGCCGGCACGACTCTGCGCTCCATCATGCTGAAACAATACGGGGACGGAGAGGTGTATCATATAGTGAAAAATTCCACCGGAGGAGACCATGGTATTACATCGATAGATTCCTTCAAATCGTTTGACGACGAGGTCAAAAAGAAATACAGGGCAATTACCGGGCATGTTAAATACGGAATTCATAAGATACTGCCTGCGGGGCAGGAATATGCCTATGCCACTATTCTCAGGGAGCCCGTGAAACGGGTATTATCCCTTTACAATCGTTTTGTCGTAAAAGGAGAGTTCAAGGATAACGGTAAAGACCCCGGCATAGAGGATTTTTTCATCAAATACCGCCTGCCGCAATTCGACAACGATCAGGTGCGCAGGTTGTCGGGAATGGAAGCCCCATTCGGCCAATGCACGGAAGAAATGCTTGAGCAGGCGATGCGCAACCTCAAGGGTTTTTCCCTTGTCGGCCTTACCGAGGCTTTTCTTGAGACCCTTTTCCTTGCTGCAAAGGTTTTAGGATGGAAACCCGTGGCTTATAAAAACGAGAATGTCAGGCGCTATTCGCCGGCCATTGATGAAAATATCATGGAGTTGATAAAACGGCATAACGGTCTTGATATCAGGTTGTACGAATATGCGCGGAACCTCTTTCGAGAAAGACTCGAGGGAACCGGCCCGGACTGGGAAAGCCGGTTAAATGAGTTTAAAGAAGCGTTGACAATGAAAGAAAGAACAATTAGAACACGGAAGAAGAAAAGAGGGTTCAAACGGTTATTCCGGCGGGTTATCCAATGGCGTAAGGCCCGAGGCGTGAGCAGGGACCCCGTCATTTGCTTTCAGATGGGAAAGGTCGGCTCGATGACGGTTTTTCATTCTTTGAAGACGGCATTTGACGAATTGGCTCTCGACGTGCCGATACACCACGTGCACAGGTTGAATAACCTTGAGAAGCGCGAGGAGGATGTGCGCAAGAAAAGGAAAAACCCGGAAGCTACTCTGGGTCATCTCATGCTCTGCAAGGCGCTCAGGAAGACAATCAATGAGAATCCCGGCCAGCGTTGGAACATTATCTCCATGGTGCGCGACCCGGTCAGCAGAAACGTCGCGGCGTTTTTCCATAATCTTCACGAATTCGTTCCGGACTGGCTTGAGCGTTATTCCTGCGGAGACCTTGACACGGAGAAACTCGTGGGAATGTTTCTCGAATTTCACGGTCACGACGCGGTGGAGAACTGGTTTGACGAGCAGATGAAAATGGTCTTTGGCATAGACGTTTTCGCCGCCCCCTTTACCAAGGAAAAGGGCTACAATATATACCGCGAGCAAGGGCGCAATCCGCTTCTCGTTATCCGCCTTGAGAATCTTAATTATTGCGCCGCTTTGGCCATGAGAGAGTTTCTTGGCATAAAGAACTTCGCTCTTGTGAATACCAATATCGGCGAAGATAAGAAATATTCCGAACCGTACAAGGCGTTCAAGAAAAATGCCCGTCTGCCGCTTGAGTATGTCCGGAGAATCTGCGACACCAAAGTTGCCCGCCATTTTTATACCGATGAAGAACTCGAAGCCTTCGCCGGACGCTGGTCCAATCCGAAGTGAAAGAGAAAGCCAAAAGGAATTTTCGCTTAAAGCCACTTTTTGCTGTTAACATATACTGTTTATGTAGGGCAGGGCTTTAGCCCTGCGTAAAAAAAGCAGACCCCCGCTTAAGATTGCGGTGGCAGGCTCTGAAGGTCTGCCCTACGTAAAAACTTGGTCTTTTGCTCAGCGCTTTATTCCTTGATGTAACATCAAGGGAACAAAATGGGCAGACTGTTGATATCTCTGATGGGAGTGTCCGGATGAAGGCGGCCAAGATGATTGCCGGTCTTTTGAATAAATTAACCGGTCGAGACCTCTTCGGAAGGGGTGAAAAGAAGGGGGCGTCCCGCAAAGATACGCTGATTTTCGAAACAGACACGCCGCATCAGGAGACGCACGCGTCTTACAGGCTCGACAGGCCGTTAAAAGGCTCGTTCCGCTTTCCCGTGGATGGTCTCGACAAGATAAAATTCTTTACCGTGAAACACGGGGCAAACACCGAAGGCATGAGGCTTATAATCAAAGACGGGCAAGATTCAAGCGTTCTCAGGAAGGTCGCTTTAAAAGGCAAAAAGGTGAAAAACAACGATTATTCCACGTTCAGATTCAAGGCAATCAAAGATTCGGCGGACAGGGAATTCGAGTTCTTGCTTGAAGGTCTCGGCGAGCCTTATCCCTGCGTCATGCACAATTCCGAAGTTTCTTTTCCCGGAATTAATCTGGTTCCGTCCGGGAGCGTTAATTTAAGAATCTACGCGAAAACAGAGATGCTCGGCGGCTATCAATCGTGGATAAAGATGAAAGAGCCTTCAAAGAGAGAACTCGAAGAGCAAAGGCGCGCGAGATTCGCTTATGAACCGAAGATAAGCGTAATCGCGCCTGCGTTTAACGCGCCGCAAGGCGTCGACGCAGGCGCGCACGGACAATTCTTGGCGGATATGGTTGAATCGGTTTTGAAGCAGACCTATTCAAACTGGGAACTCGTTATTGCGGCCCGCGGCGACGGCGATTTAAAAGACATGCTCGTTGACTATTCAAAAAAGGATTCCCGCGTAAAGGTAAAGTTCCCGGATGAGGATAAAGGCATTGCCGGCAATTCGAATGAGGCGCTTCTTCTCGCGTCCGGGGATTTCGCGGCGTTGCTCGACCATCGCGACACGCTCGCGCCCTTCGCGCTCTTCGAGGTCGTGAAGGCCGTGAACGAAAATCCCTTAGCGGATTTCATATACTCGGACGAAGATAAGATTTCAGGGGACGGAAAGGAAAGGTTCGAACCGTTTTTCAAGCCGGACTTCAGTCCCGACACCTTAAGGAGTTATAATTATATCGGCCGTTTTCCGGTTATTAAAAGAAGACTTCTCGACGAGGTTGGATATTTCAACGCCGGTTATGAAGGGAGCGAGGACTACGAACTGATTTTGAGGGCAACGGAAAAGGCGCAAGGCATAGCGCGCATACCTAAAATTCTTTATCACCGGAGGCAGGAGGAGCGCTTCGGCGGAAATATCGCGGCCGAATCCGCGAAGAAGGCCATTGCCGCTCATCTTAAAAGGATCGGAATGGACGCGGAGACGGCGGACGGACCGGCCCCCGG
>DASRUI010000042.1:0-4492 GCA_035655515.1 Thermodesulfobacteriota bacterium | reverse complement strand
ATTTTTTCCTTCATCGCCTTTATCTCTTCGATGGAGGTGAAGTCGAGGTATTTTCTGTAGGTAAAAGGCGTAATCATCTTCATAAAGGCCGTTCCGAGTTCCTCGTCCCCGGCAACGGGCCGCGCCTTTATCATGGCGCTCCGTTCCCACATCTGCCCCCAGCTTTCGTAGTATATCTCGGCGCTCCGAAGAGAGTTCGCGAGGTCTCCGCTCCGGCCTTCGGGACGCAGGTTCAGGTCAACCCTGAAGACAAACCCGTCCCCGGTCGGCTGGCTTATGAGTTTCGTGAGTTTTTCGGAGACCTTGACGAAAAACGCGTGAAGCGAAATCTTCGAGGATTCTTTTCCGTCCACCCCGGAAGTTTCCCCTTTATCGCTCGAATATACGTAGATAATGTCTATGTCCGAGAGGAAGTTCAGTTCCCTTCCCCCGAATTTGCCGAGGGCTATGACCGAAAATCCGGCCTCTTTTTCTTTTCCGCCCTCGTTGATATAATAAGGAACGCCATAGGATTTTTTAAGCTCGATTAAGACGAATTTTATTCCGATATCGAGGGAGGCGGAGGCGAGGCCGGATATTTCTTTTGTGGTTTCCGCCATCGAAGACATTTTGAAAAGGTCCCTCGCTCCTATTCTTAAATATTCTTTGTTGCGGTAATCCCTGAGTTTTTTCGCCATGTCGGAAAATTCCGTCGCGTCGCGGACGGATTCGGCGAGTTCTTTTTTGAACATTGTCAAATCTTTTTCCGTTTCAAGCCGCCCTTCCAAGAAAAGCCCTTCAAGCCACTCCGGGTTTTGCGCTAAAAACCCGGAAAGATATCGAGACGAGCCGCCAAGGAAGGCGAGTCTTTTCAAGGCTGTTTTGTCTTTTGAGAGTTTTTTCGCGGTCTCTTTCGGCGCGGCCTCGATTACGCGCTCGATGTTCGCGAGAGAGTCGCCGGGGTTTGGCGAAGACAAAGCGAATTCAAGCACGTCTTCAAGAGAGTTTTTTAACGCGCCCTTTGAGAGCGTTGAGAGGTCTTTTCGCGCCCTATTTCCGTCGTTGAAGCCAAGGGATTGAAGTTCGATTGAGGAATTTTCTTCGCTTTTTTTAAGGATGTCCTTTGCCTTCGCCATAAGGGTAATTTATCATTAGCGCGGGATAAAAGGCAACAAGGGCTGAGCTCCCCCGACGTAACGTCGGGGGACAGGCTCTTGACCCGGCAGGGGCGACCCCTGCATCCGCTATGTTTTAACTTGCGTTGGGGGTATTTATATTGTAACGCCTTATTGCCTTATTGTGCCCTTCACGGAGGCGTTTTTATTTGAGGAGATTTTTAGAATGGTGGGCGGTAGAGGGTTTGAACCTCCGACTTCCACCGTGTGAAGGTGGCACTCTGCCGCTGAGTTAACCGCCCGATTAGGGAGTGAAATACAGTCTCGATGATATAGTAAGGCGGGTGGACGTGTCAAGTCTCTCTTGGCGGGAAGGATTTTCTTTACGTAGGGCACCTTTAGGTCTGCCCCTACAATATTAAGCGGGGGTCTGCGTTTTTACTGTAGGGGCACGATGCATCGTGCCCCTACAAATGCCTTGCCCTTGTAAAAAACTTTTGCACCCTCAAACCCCTGCCTTGCTTGAATAAACCGCTCGCATGAGATATACTGAAAAAAGTGAGAATTTTGGGTCTTGATTTGGGCAAAAAAAGAATTGGCGTCGCCATAAGCGATGAATCCGGCGCCATCGCCCTGCCGCTTAAGGTCATGCAACGCTCGGGCACGGAAGCGCTCGCTGAAATCAGTCGCATGGCCGAGGAATACTCTTGCAAGACCGTAGTCGTCGGAATTCCCTATAACATGGACGGAGGAACGGGCAGGGCCGCCGGAGAAGCTCTGACGTTCATCGAGAAACTTAAGAAAAAATTTCCGAATATCGAAATAATGGGATGGGACGAGAGGCTTTCGACCGCCGCGGTCGAGAGGGCCTTGATAGAAGGAGACGTTCGCAGGGATAAGAGAAAAGGCATTATTGACAAGCTTGCGGCCTCCTACATTCTTCAGGGGTATCTTGAATGCGTAAAAAAATAGAAAAAATCCTCATATTTGTCGTTACGGCAATGGTGCTCGTTTCGGTGCATTTTTACACGGTGTTTCACACTCCGGTTTCCAATGATATGACGCCGAAAACCGTAAACGTGGCGCCGGGCGCGAGTTTCGGGGTTATCGCCGACAATCTTGTCGGCCTGGGAGTGCTCAAAAGCACCGATGGTTTCGTTCTCGCGGCCTCGTTTAAGAACGCCAAGAAAAAGATAAAGGCCGGCGAGTATGAGCTTACCTCTTCCATGACGCCCGTCGAGGTGCTTGATATTCTGGTGGAAGGCAGGGTAAAGCGCTACTTCGTAACAATCCCCGAAGGATACAATATAAAAGAAATCGCCGCGACCATCGAAAATGCCGGGCTTGTCAAAAAAGAGGAATTCCTGAAATCAGCCTTTGATAAAAACTTCGCCCGGTCTTTGGGTTTCGAAGGGCTGGAGGGGTATCTTTTCCCGGATACCTACCAGTTCGCGAAAAGCGCCGGAGCGGAGGAAATCATAAAGAAGATGATCGGCAGGTTCAATCAGGTCTATGACGCGGAGTTCAAGGCAAAGTCCGAAAGCAAGGGCATCGGAAAAAAAGAACTCATCACCCTCGCTTCTATCATAGAAAAGGAATCAGGCAATGCCCTCGAGATGCCCCGCGTCGCGGCGGTATTTCGGAACAGGCTCAAAAAAAGAATGCCTTTGCAGAGCGACCCGACGGTGATATACGGGATAAAGGACTTTGACGGGAACCTGACGAGGGCGCATCTTAAACAGCCAACGTCTTACAATACCTACGTAAAATTCGGCCTTCCCCCCACTCCCATAGCGAACCCGGGCAAGGCCGCCATAGAGGCGGCGTTAAACCCTGCGAATGAAAATTATCTCTATTTTGTCTCGAAAAACGACGGCACTCATTATTTTTCTTCGACCCTGACGGAACATAACTCCGCCGTCGAGATTTACCAGAAGAGTTTGATCAAGAAAACGCAGAGAACGATGTAGGGTGTTTTCGCGCCATTGCGCGGAATCGCGCGCAACGCCCTCCCCCGCTTAAAACCCCGTAAAGTTTTTTTTGAGTCCTTCCGAAATCTCCACATGAGCGTTAGCGCCGACAATGACCGCCTCGACTCCGCCCAGTTTTTTAACGAGTTCCATTCCTTTTTCCGGCCCCATGACGAATATCGCCGTCGAGAGGGCGTCGGCGAGGGTCGGGTCTTGGCTTACGATGGTTACGCTTTGGGTTTTATCGGCCGGGAAGCCTGTTTTAGGGTCTATTATATGGTGGTATCTTACGCCGTTTTTCATGAAAAACCTTTCGTAGTCTCCCGACGTGGCGATAGCGCCGTTTTTTATTTTGAGTTTACCCATGAGGCGGTCTTTTATCCTCGGGTGCTGTATGCCTATTGTAAAAGGCTCATTGGAATTGTTCTTATCGTATATCATCATGTCGCCGCCGGCGCGGATTATGGCCCATTCGAGGCCACGAGTCTTCAACGTATCCATCGCTTTTCCCACTATGTAGCCCTTGGCGACTCCGCCTAAATCCAGCGCCATGCCCTTTTTCTTAAGCCCGACAAGGAGTTTTTCTTTATCGAGCGTTATCGCCTTGTAATCCACGAGAGGGAGTTTTTCTTGAATCTCTTTTTTCGAAGGCACGCGGCCGGACTCTTTTGAAAAATCCCACACTTTGAAAGAACCGACAGTCGGGTCAAAGGCGCCGTTGGATAGTTTCGCGATTTTTATCGCCGCCTCGACTACGTCTATAACTTCGCTCGATACCTTTACCGGGCCCTTGCCCGCGTTTTGATTGATTTCGGATACGTCGCTGTCGTTCTTGTAGTGGCTCAGGGATTTTTCGAGCCTCTTGATTTCTTTGAACACCGCTTCGGCCGCTTCAGGGTTGTCTTTTTTGAGTGTTATTTCCACTATCGTGCCCATGAGCACGCGGTCGTAGGATACCGGGTTCTTGCGGTTTTTGACGTACGGAATGAGTATGAGGAATGCGATTGTGGAGATTACAAGCGCGGTAAAGAATATCTTTAAATGTTTTTTGTTCAACACAGGGACTATCCCCTGCACTTTTATTTTTTAGTTTCCTCTTTAATTCCCCTCCTTATCAAGGAGGGTCCGCCTAAGGCGGAGGGGGAGGTTGTTTTTTAGCCCACTGCGCTTCCCGTTGCATTGCGCTTCGTCCGTCCGCCAATCAGTAAGGCGGAGCGGAGGAGCCCGGCCCCGTATAAAGGGGAGGAGAAAGGCGCCGTCCGCAAGGACTTAGTATTCTTCTTCTTCGCCTTCGTTAGACTCGGCTATGGCTATCGCGGCCTCTTCCTCGAATCTGCCTTTTGCGCGGCTTTCTCTTTCGAATTTGGTCTTGCAGTCCACGCAAACCCTCGTGAACGGAAGCGCCCTCAGGCGTTCTTCGCCTATGGG